>JAFSYV010000284.1 GCA_017443585.1 Lentisphaeria bacterium
ATCAACATCGAATCCCCGCTGGTCGGCACCTTCTACGCCGCCCCCTCCCCGGATCTGCCTCCCTTCGTCAAGGTGGGCGACAAAGTCACTCCCGACACGGTCATCTGCATCATCGAGGCCATGAAGGTCATGAACGAAGTCAAGGCCGAGAAGAGCGGCGTGGTCAAGGAGATCGTCGCCCAGAACGGCCAGCCCGTGGAATATGGTCAGATCCTGATGGTCCTGGAGTAATATGTTCAACAAGATACTCATCGCCAACCGGGGAGAGATCGCCCTGCGGATCCTGCGGGCCTGCCGCGAGATGAACATCCGCACCGTGCTGGTCTACTCTCAGGCCGACGCCGGCAGCATGCCGGTCCGCCTCGCCGACGAGGCGGTCTGCATCGGTCCGCCCGCCCCGCAGTCCAGTTATCTGCTCATCGAGCGGATCCTTTCGGTGGCGGCGATCTGCGATGTGGACGCCATCCATCCGGGATACGGATTCCTGGCCGAAAACGCCTATTTTGCCGAAGCCTGCGCCAAGCACGGCATCGCCTTCATCGGTCCCTCCGCCGCCGCCATGCGAGCGCTGGGCGACAAGGCCGCCGCCCGCGAGACCATGCGCAAGGCCGGGGTCCCCGTGACGCCGGGCAGCGGCAGTCTGCTCGAGAGCGAAGAGCAGGCGCTGGAGATCGCCCGCAAGCTGAAATATCCGGTCATCGTGAAAGCCTCCGCAGGCGGCGGCGGCCGGGGCATGCGCATCGCTCACAACGAGGCCAGTCTGCTTCAGGGATTCCATGCCGCCCGGGCCGAGGCCGAAAAAGCTTTCGGCAACGGGGATCTGTATATGGAAAAGTACATCGTCAATCCCCGGCATATCGAGGTCCAGATTTTGGCCGACAACTTCGGCAACGTGGTCCATCTGGGGGAAAGGGACTGCAGCGTCCAGCGCCGCAATCAGAAGCTCCTCGAAGAGTCGCCTTCGCCCGCGCTCACGGCCAAGATGCGGGAAAAACTGGGCAATGCCGCCGTCAAGGCGGCCAAGGCCGCGGGGTATTCCAGCGCCGGGACCATTGAATTTCTCTACACGGGCAGCGGGGAATTCTACTTCATGGAGATGAACACCCGGATCCAGGTGGAGCATCCCGTGACCGAGATGATCACCGGGGTGGACCTCATCAAGGAGATGATCCGCATCGCCGCCAACGAAAAGATGACCCTGCGGCAGAGGGACATCGTCATCAAAGGCCACGCCATCGAGCTCCGCATCAACGCCGAGGACCCCGCGCGGGGATTCGCGCCGTCGCCGGGGCTGGTTTCTCTCTTCATCCCCCCCGGCGGCCCCGACGTCCGGGTGGACACCCACGTTTATTCCGGCTACCGGATTCCCCCCTACTACGACAGTCTGCTGGCCAAGATCATCGTCCGGGGCGCCGACCGGCAGGAGGCCATCGCCGTCTGCCGCCGGGCGCTCGGTGAACTGGTCGTCGAGGGCGTCCGCACCACCCAGACCTTCCAGAAGCAGATCATCAATCACAAGGATTTCGTCGAAGGCAAATACGATACCGGATTTGTCGACCGGCTGTTACAGACCACCAACAAGGAGGAAAAAGCATGAAAAGTGAACCCAAAAACAAGACCGGCGAAACTGCTCCCGCTCCCGCTCCCGCTCCCGCGGCTCCCGCTCCCGCCGAGGCCTCGCTGATGGAGGGAGAACTGGGCGAGATCAAGATCCATGAAGATGTCATCGCCAACCTCGTCGCCATGGCGACTCTCAAGGTCCCCGGCGTTTCCCGTCTGGCCGGGAGCACCGTGGTCGACGCCATCGCCAGCATCGTCGGCAGCCGCCGCATGCAGGCCCGCGCCATCACCATCGGCCTCGCCGGAGACAACCGGGTCACCGTCGATCTCAAACTCAACATTCTGGTGGGATACCGTCTGCCCGAGGTGGTCCAGCAGGTCCAGAGATCCGTCATCGACAATATCGAGGATGTGACCGGCATGACCGTCACCCGGGTCAACGTGGCCGTTCAGGATATCGACGAACAGCCCGTCGAAGAGGACGACGAAGACGAGGACAAGGAGGATGGGACCGGTTCCGTTCCTCCCGCGGCCATTCCGCCGATGCCCTGAGTCCCCTTTTCCCCTGCGGGTGTCATTCCGTTCTCCCTTGTCCGCCGTTTCCTCCCGGCCCGCGGCCGGTGGGGGCGGCGGTTCGCGGGGGGAGTTTTCCGCGGCACTTCCAAATAAAGAGGAGCAAGTGAGATTATGAATTTTCTGAGAGTATTGAACGATCCCCAGTGGTGGCGCACCCTTCTCGGCAGCGATTTCAATCAGGGGTTCATGGCGGCTTTGGCGCTGATCCTGCTGCTGATGGTGTTCCTGATGCTCGTCAGGGGGATCCTCCGGCTTGTTTTCGGGACCCGCCGCTGTTCCGCCGTGGTGGTCAAGCGCGATGACGGCGACACCGTCATCAGCCGTGATACCGTGGCCGCCCTGGTCAACCGGGAGCTGGCGAGCTATCCGGCCATCCACTGCAACAAAATCGTCCTCACCCGCCGGCGGAGCATCTACCAGCTGACCATCTACTGCGAGTACCTTTTGAGCGATCAGACCGGGCTCCCCGCTTTCTGCGACGAATTCAAACCGAAACTGCAGCAGGCCCTCGCCAAGAGTTTCGGCATCACCGATATCACCGGGATCCGGCTGTGGGTGGACGCCGTTCCCAACGACGATTTTCCGCCGTCACGGCATGAGGAGCCGATTTCCCAGGCGCACGATGCTTATCCTGGCCTCTGAGTCTCCCCGCCGCAAAGAACTTTTGTCGCGTTTGCTCGTCCCCTTCGAGTGCGTCCCCGCCGATGTAACGGAGCTTACCGGGGGGCGGGATCCGGCCTCCCTGCCGCGCCGGAACGCCCTGCTCAAGGCAGGTTCCGTGGCGGCGCGCTTTCCCGGAGACTGGGTCATCGGAGCGGATACGGGGGTCCTGGCCGGGGGAAAACTGCTGGGCAAGCCGGGCTCCGAAGAAGAAGGCGCCGCCATGCTCGCCATGCTCCAGGGGCGTTCTCACGAGGTCATCACCGGCGTGGCGGTGATCTGCCGGGAGCGGCAGTTCCGCAGGAGCTGGAGCGTCCGGACCCAAGTCACTTTCGCCCCCCTGACGAAAGAGCAGATCGTTCATTACATGAGACAGGTCCCGGTGCTGGACAAGGCCGGAGCCTATGCGATCCAGGAACACCCGGAGCTTCTGGGGGCCCGCTGGCGGGGGGAACTGGAAAACATCATCGGACTGCCGCTGGTGAAACTCGCCGCTGTTCTGACGGCTTGCGGCGTCATCCCTCCGCAGGGCGGGTGAAATCGAATTTTTCCGGCTTTTTTTGACTTTTTTTTGTTTTTTTTTCTCTTTTTACTTGTAAAAACGGCGTTTACAGTGTAATGTATCACACGATTAACTTTGAAAGTCCGATTCCGTGAGTCGGATCAATACCATATTTTCGAGGTGAAGATGAGTTTGAAGCGAATAATGACAGCGGTGCTCTGCGCGGCGTCCTTGTATGCTTTGGCCGCCGAAGCGCCTGCGGCTTCCGCTCCCAACGCCGCCCTGGCCGGGGCGATTTGCGATGTTCTGAAAAACGAAAAGCTTACTCCCGAAACCATTGCTGCCGATCCGGCCGCCGCGGTCCGGCAGCTGAAGGAACGCGCCGGGAAGGATGCTCAGGCGGCAGGGCTCTACGGCATCTGTCTGAAAGACGGGTTCGGTGTGCAGCGTTCGATCCCCGAAGCCCGTAAGTTTTTCCTTCAGGCCGCCGGAAAGGGCGATGCCCTCGGCCAGTTCTGGGCCGGCTGGTTCCTGCTGCGCGGTGAAGGCGGTCCCTCCGACCCGGTCAAGGGTGTCGACCTTCTCGAAAGCGCGGCGGTTCAGGGCCTCTCGGACGCCATGCTGCTGCTCTCCAGGATCTACCTCGAAGGCTACGTGGTCAACGGCAAGGCCATCATCCGTGAAGACCATCCTCTCGCCCTTCGTTATCTCCGCCGGGCCGCCGCGGGCGGCAACAAGCAGGCCGCGCTGGCTATCGGCGACTGGTATTTCAAAGGCGGTCCCGTCCAGCCCGATGTTCCCCGCGCCATCGAGTGGTTCAAACAGGCTCAGGGCGTCCCCGGAGCCGCCAGTGCTCTGGCCGAGGCGCAGCTTGCCTCCGGCACTCCCGCGATCCGGGAAGCCGCGCTTTCAAGGCTGACGAATCTCTCCGAAGAGGGTGATCCGCGGGCCCGGACGTTCATGGCCTGCCGACTCTTCAAGGAAACCGCCACCAGAGAAGAGGCGATGAAACTCGTCGACAAGGCTGTCGCCGCGGGGTATCCGCCCGCCATGACCGCCAAGGCCCGCTTCCTGCGTACTCAGGGCGACAAGAACCATCTGGCATTTCTGGGCAAAGCCGCAGAGGCGGGTGATCCCGAAGCTATGGCCGAATACGGCTTCATTCTCGCCACCACCGCGCGGGGCGCTCAGTCCGGCAAGGGGCTCGATCTCCTCGAACGGGCCGCCCGCCGGGGCGTTCTCGAGGGGCAGGTCAAACTGGGCCGGATCTATCTGCAGGGGCGGCTCGTCCCGAGGGATGAGGAAAAGGCCTTCGACATGTTCCGGACCGCCGCCGCCAAGGGCAGCGTGGAAGCCAAGTATTTCCTGGCCGTCTGTCTCAGCCGCGGGCTGGGCTGCAAGGCCGATCCCGAACGGGCCGCCGCCACCGCCAAAGAAGCCGCCGACGCGGGCGACAGCTACGCCCAGCTCCTCTACGGGACCTTTCTCCGCGACGGCATCGGCATCGCCCAGAACAGCACGGAGGCGCTGAACTATTTCGACCTTGCCGCAAAGCAGGGCAACACCCATGCCAAGACGCTCCTCGCCGACCTCATCAGCAAAGCGGGGAACCTCTCCCCCCAGGCGGCCGAATCCGGTGTGGCCATGGTCCAGCAGGCCGCGGAAGACGGAGATGCCTCCGCCGCCTACTCCCTCGGGCGCATGTATACCGAAGGGACCAAGCTCCCCAGAGACTACGCGCTGGGCCGGAAGAATCTGGAACTGGCCGTCTCCAAGAAATATGCTCCCGCCTACGCGCTCCTCGCCGACTACTATCTGAACGGCTGGGGCGTGAAGCAGGACTTCAAAAAGGCTGACCAGCTTCTCCGCGAAGGGAGCGCGCTCCGGAACGGCGATGCGGTCTGCCGCATGGGCCTCTGCAAATTCAACGGCGTCGGCACCGCGAAGGATCTGCCCGGCGCGGTCCGGCTCTTCAACCAGGCCGCCTCTCTCGGATGTGCCGAGGGCGATCTCTGGCTGGGCGTGGCCTACGCTCAGGGCAAGGGCGTCGCCGCCAACGAGAAAACCGCCTATGCCCACTACCGCCGGGCCGCCATGAGGGGGAACGATACCGCGCTCTTCCTGCTGGCCCTCTGCTACAGGGACGGCCTCGGCGTCGCCCGGAACGCGGAGGTGGCTTTCACCTATCTGAAGCAGGCTGCCGAAGCGGGCAATTCCAACGCCATGTACGAACTGGGACTCATGTACGCCAACGGCGTCCGGGTCACAAAGGATATCCCCACCGCCGTCGGCTATTACCGCAAGGCCGCCGAAGCGGGCAACACCTACGGCATCTACGAACTGGGCTGCTGCTACGAGAGCGGCCGGGGCGTCGAGAAGGATCTCGGGCGCGCCGTTTCCCTTTACCGCATCGCCGCCGACGGGGGCAACCGCTATGCTCAGTTCACTCTGGGCCGCTGCTACGAGGGCGGCATCGGCGTTCCTCAGGATAAGTACGAAGCCCTCAAGTGGTACAGAAAAGCCGCCGCGGGCGGTTTCAAATACGCCCAGGTGCGGGCACAGAAACTTAAGGAGGAGATCGATCATATCATCCTTTGATCCGGAGTTTGACCCGCTGAAAATAAAACAAGTCGAAAATCGACATAAAAGACAGGAAGTTCAAGCATGAAGAAAAGAAGTCAGTTTGTCGCGGTCCTCACGGCCGCCGCCGTGGTTCTGGCCGTTTCCGGTTGCCAGAACATGGAAGATTACCGGAATGACCGGGCCGAAAACGCCATCAAGCACTTCGAGGGCGCCAAATACCGGGAGCTCATCGAAGGCAAGCGCCTCACGCTCCGTGAGTGCATCGACATGGCGCAGGAGCACAACCTCGATCTTCAGGTCAACAAGCTGGAGGAAAAGGTGGCCAAGGAGCTCCGCACCGCCGAAATGCTGGGCATGCTTCCCGAACTCAACGTCACGGACAACTGGAGCGTCCGCAACAACCGTCCCGCTTCCAAGAGCAAGAAGGTGGGCGAAGGCGGTTTGACCTACGGCTACTCCCAGAGCCAGGACCGGGATGTGAACTACTTCAACATCGACCTGGCCCTGAGCGTCATCGACTTCGGTCTGGCCTTCTTCAACACCCAGCAGGCTCAGGACCGGGTCTACATGCGTGAACAGCGCACGATCCGCGCTTCCCAGAACCTGACCCTCGATGTGGTCCGGGCTTACTTCTCGGTGGCCGCCGCCCAGAAGGCGATCCGCATCACCACCGGACTCCTCGAAGAGTGCCGCAGCCGCTACGAACTGATCCAGAATCTGGGCAAGAAGGGCCAGATCGATCCCTTCCGCGCTTTCGACGAGACCCGCCGCTTCATCGAGATGGAAAAGCGCCTCACCAACTACGTCCGCAGCTACGAGAACAGCTGCGTGGAACTGCGTTCGCTCCTGGGCATGTCGCCTTCCGGCAAGATCTCCGTCGAGGACGCCTATCTGAACCGTCTCCCCGAATACGAACTGCCCGATATCGAACTCATGGAGCAGATCGCCCTCTTCAAGCGCCCCGAGCTGTACGAAATCGACATCCAGCGCCATATCAACATTTTGGAAGTCCGCAAAGAGATCGTCATGATGTTCCCCAACGTCAAGATCCTGACCGACTTCACCCACTCCAGCAACTCCTTCCTCTATCACCTGAACTGGTGGGAACTGGGTATCCGCGCCGCCTACAATCTGCTCAAGATCCCCTATCATGTCAAACGGGCCATGGGTATGAACCAGCAGGTCAAGGCCGAAGAAAAGCGCTCCTTCGCGCAGGCCATCGCCGTCATGGCGCAGGTCCGCATCGCCCACGCCAATCTGGTCGCCACCAAGCAGCGTTATGAAATCGACGCCAAAGTCAACAAGGCTTTCGCCGACAACTTGGCTCAGGCCCGCCGCACGGTCAAGTCGGGCGACCTTTCCCGGTTGGAACTCGACCATATCCGGCTGGCCACCGCCGAGACCGAGATCGAGCGTCTCATGACCTTGGGCAACTACTACGTCGCCTACTACCGCATGCTCAATGCCATCGGCATCAACTCCATTTCCGCCAAGAACATCGCGGCGATCCGCGCCGAACTCGAAGCCGCCAAACGCCGCGCCGCCAAGGAGCTGGAACTCTCCCGCCGCGAGTACAACGCCCGTATCGCCGCTTCCGGAGCGAAATCTCAGGAATCCGATGTGGTCGCCATCGAAAAGAAGGTCGTCAATCAGCCTCTGACCAACTTCGGGTCCGTGGATTTCATCTCCATCTACGATTCCACTCCGGCCCGGGCCGCTCAGGCCGGCAAAGGGGGCAGGTAATTTTCCGCCGCCGCGGGGCCGGCTTTGCGGAGTGGACCGGGGGATCCGGAGATGAGGATCGCCGCCCGCGCCGGGGGATCGGTCCCGGAAACGGGGGGGCGGATGCGGGCGCCGGATCATCGGCGCCGGCGGTGACCGTTTCCCCCTGCCGGCCGGTTCGGTTTTCGGGCCGCGGCTCAGGAGCCGGGGCCGAGTTTTCAGGTGATCCGGATTTCGGGGTCGCCTTTTTTCTGCAGGACCTTTCTTCTCCGGCACGGAGCGGCGGGGCCTTTTCGAATAAAGGACTTGAAATTTCGGCAAAGTGGTGTATAATGCCATTTGCAAGCAACAACGAAAGGATTTGCCATGAGTAAGTGTCCCTACTGCAATATGGAAGTCAGCGAAAGCGCCATAGAAGTCGAAGACGGCTGCTGCCCCGAGTGCGGCGCCATGATCAGCGCTCCCGACCTCGTCATGGGCGATGAGGACTCCGAGGAGGACGAAGAGCTCGATTACGGCGAAGACCAGGACGAAGATATCTTCGGCGACCTCGAGGACGACGAGGAGTTCCAGCGCTCCGACGAGTTCGAAGACGACGAGTTCGCCGGGTTGGACGAAGACGAGGAATTCGACGACGAAGAGTTCGAAGACGAAGAGGAAGAAGAGGATTTCTGATGTTCGACGTTGAGATTCGCCGCACCTTTTCCGCGGCTCATCAGCTCCGCGGCTATGACGGCGACTGCCGCAACCTCCACGGCCACAACTACAATGTCATCGCCGTGGTCCGTACCGACAAGCTGAACGACATCGGCATAGCCTTGGATTTCAAGCGCCTCAAGGCGGCACTCGACTCCATTCTCGCCGCATACGACCACAAGAATCTTTCGGAATTGCCCGAATACGCCGAAGTCAACCCCACCAGCGAGATCATGGCCATGCACATCCATCAGCGCCTTTCCGCGCTTCTGAACGACGACGCCGTCACTGTCCGCAGCATACGGGTCGAAGAATCCGCCAACTCCGCCGTCACCTATTTCGGGGAGTGAGTCCTTAAAGTGCTGGTGTGTGAAACTTTCTCGAGCATCCAGGGGGAATCCTCCCACGCCGGGAAAAAGTGTTTTTTCATCCGCCTGAGCGGGTGCGATCTGAACTGCTCCTATTGCGACACAACTTACGCCCGGTCGCCCGAAAGCGGCGCCGAGCGGACCGTTGCGGAGCTCGTCGAAGAAGCGAAACGCGCCGCGCTCCCCACGGTCGAGATCACGGGCGGCGAGCCCCTGTGCTCTCCGGAGACCCCTGCCCTCTGCAACGCCCTGCTGGACGCCGGGTTCGAGGTCCTGCTCGAAACCAACGGCGCCCACCCCATCGACGCGATCCCCGCGGAGGTCTGCCGGATCCTGGACTGCAAACTGCCCGGCTCCGGCATGAGCGGCCGGAACTGCACGGCGAACTACGCGCTGCTTACTCCCCGTGACGAGGTGAAGTTCGTCATTTCCGACCGCGGGGATTTCGATCACGCCTGCGCCGTCATCGAAAAATACCGTCTGTACGAACGGACGCTTCACCTGATCGCCAGCCCCGTCTGGGGCCGGGTCGATTTCGCGGAACTGGCCGCCTGGGTCATGGCTTCGCCGCTGCCCTGGCGGATGCAGCTGCAGATGCACAAGGTCATCTGGGGTGACCGCCGGGGCGTCTGAGGAGGAGCTTCATTCAATGGAAAAAGCGATCGTCTTACTTTCGGGCGGACTGGATTCCGCCACCTGTCTCGCCATCGCCCGGTCACGGAGGTTCGAGTGTTATGCCCTTTCCTTCGACTACGGCCAGCGGCACCGGTGCGAACTCCGGGCCGCCGCCGCCGTCGCCCGTTCCCTGGGGGCGGCGAAACACGCCGTCATGCAGATCGACCTCCGGCTCTGGGGCGGCTCCGCCCTCACCGATGACGCCATCGCCGTTCCCGACGCCTCGCCCGATCCCGCCGTGCCCGTGACCTACGTCCCCGCGCGGAACATGATCTTCCTCTCGCTGGCCGCCGCCTGGGGCGAAGTCCTGAAGGCAAGGCACATTTTCATCGGCGTCAACAGCGTGGATTACTCCGGCTACCCCGACTGCCGGGGGGCCTTCATCGACGCCTTCCGCCGGACCGCCGATCTGGGCACCTGCGCTTGCGACCAGGGGTGGCACTGGCAGATCGACACCCCGCTGCAGAATATGGGCAAGGCCGAAATAATCCGCACCGGCACGGCTCTCGGCGTGGATTACAAACTCACCACCAGCTGTTACAATCCCGACGCTTCGGGCCGGGCCTGCGGCCGCTGCGACAGCTGCGCGCTGCGCCGGGCCGGATTCGCCGAAGCGGGCGTCCCCGACCCCACCGTCTATCAGGAGTCTTGAAAATGGATACTCTGCGCATCGAACGGATCGCCGTCAACGCTGTTCTCGGCACGCTGCCCCATGAGCGGCAGCGCCGTCAGCGGCTCCTCATCGACGTGGAGATCGGACTGGACTTGAAAGAGGCCGCCCGGTTGGACGACCTGAGTCTCAGCGTGGATTATTCGGAAATCGAAAGGCGCACCGTGGAGATCGCCGAAAAAAGTTCTTTCCTCCTGCTGGAAGCCCTGGCGGGCGCCGTGGGTTCAATGCTGCTTTCCTACGACCGCGTACAGCGGGCGAAGGTCGGGATCTTCAAGGCCGCGGGCAGCGCCGCGGGCCGGGGCGTCCGGGTGGAAATGGAGTTCGCCAAATGAAAGCCCCCGATGAAAAACTCACTCCCATGATGCGCCAGTACCGGGAGGCCAAGGCCGCCATCCCGCCCGACGCGGTCCTGCTCTTCCGGCTGGGGGACTTCTACGAGGAGTTCTTCGAAGACGCGGAAAAGGTCAGCTCCACGCTGGATCTGGTCATGACCAAACGTCAGGGGATCCCCATGTGCGGGTTCCCCTACCACGCCCTCGAAAGCTACCTGCCCAAGCTGGTGGGGGCGGGGCTCAAGGTGGCCATCGCCGACCAGATGGAGGACCCGAAGCTGGCCAAGGGCATCGTCAAGCGCGAGATCACCCGGATCATCACCCCGGGGACCGTGACCGAAGGGACGCTGCTCAACTCCGGGATCAACACCTACGCCGCCGCCCTTTACCGGGACAAGACGGGCTCTTTCGCGCTGGCGCTGCTCGACGTCAGCGTGGGCGAGTTCTTCGTCTTCACCGGCTCCCGCGAGCAGATCGACGCCGAACTCCGGCGCTTCGACGTCCGGGAGACCCTCGTCGACCGGGAACTGCTGAAGGAACTCAAGGAGGAGGGGCCTCTCCCCGGCCCGGAAAAGATGCTCTTCACCGAGCTGGACCCCTTCGAATTCGATTTTCAGGAAAACGACCGGTTCCTGTGCGCTCACTTCGGAGTCATTTCCCTCGACGGCTTCGGCTGCCGGGAGTTCCCCCAGGCGGTCTGCGCCGCGGGCGCGCTGCTCCGGTACGCTTCGAACAATCTCTGCCACGAGGCCGGGCACGTGGTCAAGCTGGAACTGCGCAGCTGCGGCTCCGCCCTGGAGCTCGACCCCATTTCCCTGCGGAATCTGGAGATCGTCTGTTCCATGTACGACAAGAGCAAAGCGGGCTCTTTACTCGGTGTGCTGGACAAGACCGTAACGCCCATGGGCGGCCGGAAACTCCGGAACTGGCTGCTGCGCCCCCTCAAGGAGCACGACCCCATCGTGGAGCGGCAGGACGCGGTGGAAGGGTTCCTCTACGACCAGCTCTCTCTGGCCGAACTGCGGGAAACCATCGGCGTCGTCCGCGACGTGGAGCGCATCACGGGCAAACTCAACATCGGCAGCGCCGGCCCCCGCGACATGCTGGCCTTGGCCGCTTCGCTGGAGTGCCTGCCCGGCGTCCGGCTGCTTCTGGAACCCTTCGACCTGCCCGTCTTCGAGCGGGAACTCAAGCGCATCGCCGATTTCGGCCCTCTGGTGGAAAGGATCTTCAAGACCATCGACGAAAATACCCCCGCGCTCCTCGCTGAAGGGGGCGTCATCAAGAGCGGCTTTTCGCCGGAACTGGATGAACTGCGCTCCGCCGCCAAAGAGGGCAAGAGCTGGCTGGCCCAGATCCAGATGCGGGAGATCGAGCGGACGGGGATAAAATCCCTCAAAGTCAAGTTCAACTCGGTCTTCGGCTATTACATCGAAGTGAGCAAGGCCAATCTGGCCGCCGTGCCCGACGACTACGTGCGCAAACAGACCCTGGTCAACGCCGAACGCTTCATCACGCCGGAACTCAAGGAGCTGGAAAACAAGATCCTGGGCGCGGAAGAGAAAGCGCGGAATCTGGAGTACGCCCTCTTCACCCAGCTCCGGGAAGAGGCCGTCAAATATACCGCCGCGCTGCAGGAGGCCGCGGACGCCGTGGCCGTGGTGGACGCCCTGAGCGGTCTGGCCGAGACGGCCCGGCTCTATCACTACACCCGGCCCGCCATTTTCGAGGACGACCGGCTGACCATCATCGGGGGGCGTCATCCCGTCATCGACCGGATGATCCCCGGCAATTTCGTCCCCAACGACTGCAAGCTGGACGGCGATCTGAACCGGCTCATGCTCATCACCGGGCCCAACATGGCGGGGAAATCCACCTATATCCGCCAGACGGCGCTGCTGGTCATCATGGCCCAGCTGGGCTCCTTCATCCCGGCGGAATCGGCGGAGATCGGACTCGTGGACCGGATCTTCACCCGGGTGGGGGCGGCGGACGACCTCGCGCGGGGCCAGAGCACCTTCATGGTGGAGATGCTGGAAACGGCCAATATCCTCAACCACGCCACGGCGAAAAGTCTGGTCATCCTGGACGAGATCGGCCGGGGCACCAGCACCTTCGACGGGCTTTCCATCGCCTGGTCGGTGGCGGAGTTCCTCCACGACGAGATCCGCTGCCGGACCCAGTTCGCGACCCACTACCACGAGCTGACTGAAATGGCCCGCACCCGGCGGGGCGTGAACAACTACAACGTGGCGGTCCGGGAGTACGGCGAAGAGATCATCTTTCTGCGGCAGATCATGCCCGGCCCCAGCGACCGGAGCTACGGGATCCACGTGGCGAAGCTGGCAGGGCTCCCCGGTCCCGTGCTGGAGCGGGCCAAGGACCTGCTGGAGCTCCTGGAGCGCACGGGCGACGCCCAGCGGCAGGCGGTGACCCGTCTTCCCCGCCGGACCGTGCGGCTCAGGAAAAAACCTCACGACGACGATTCGGAACAGCTCCTGCTCTTCTGAGCGGGGACGCAAGCTTTCGGAAAGACTTTTTTCATGAACGACAGCATCACCTTCTCCTTCCCCCTGACCCGCCCCCATTGCGGGGTGCCCCTGGCCAACGGGGACTTCGGCGCCCTGGTCTGGGGCCGGGAAACTCTCAACGTCACCGTCAATCAGAGCTCCCTCTGGGACCACCGGGGCGGTCAGCTCATCGACGAGCGGGACCGGTACGCCGCGCTGGCCGATTATGCCCGCGAGCACGGCTGCGACCGAGGGCTTTCCCAGATGCTCCACCGGGAAAGGGCGGTGTACGGCTCCTCCCGGCGGCTGGCCGTGGGCCGCTTCGAATTCACCTTCCCCGCCGGGATAACTCCCCGGAAGGCGGTGCTGGATTATCACACGGGACAGTTGCGCGTCCGGCTTTCGGACAACTCCGAAGTGATGCTGGTCGTGGTCCTGAAGCACAACATCCTCTACCTCGAAGACCCCGCCGGACGGATCACGGGGGTGACGTGCGTCCCCGCTTCGGACTATCCCAACGTCCGGCAGTTCAACGCGGACCGGGAAATGGGCGAATACGAAAAACTCCCCGACGGCTGGCGCATCACCCTGCCGCAGGACCCCGCCTACACGATCCGGAGCGTGAAGACCCCCTACGGCTGGAAGATCTTTCCCGACGCCGAGGGCGAGGACGGCGAACGGGAAAAGGAGAAGGCCTTTACGGCGGAGTGGTGGGGGAATTTCTGTTCCCGCACTGCGCGCGTGACCACTCCCGACAGCTGGTGGAACACCTTTTACGACTTCAGTCTCTACAAACTTGCCGCCGCCACCTGCCCCTACGGCAAGGCCGCCGGGCTGCAGGGCCCCTGGCACGAGGAGTATCAGGAGGCCAAATGGTCCGGGGACTACCACTTCAACGTCAACGTACAGATGATCTACGGCCCCCTGTGCCGTCTGGGCCTCGCGGAACATCAGTTGCCCCTTTTCGACATGATCGAAAGCGCCCCCTTTCAGGAAAGCATGCGTCACAACGCCCGTGCCCTTTTCGGCGTCGGGGACGCTCTGTGGCAGACCCACGCCGTGAACGATCGGGGCCGTCAGTGCGGCGGCCTCGGCGCCGGGGCCATCCTCGACCCCGCCTGCGGCGCGTGGACGGCGCTGCTCTATTACGACCATTTCCGCCACACGGGAAATGCGGAGTTCCTGCGGGAACGGGCCTTTCCCTATATCCTCGGCATCATGCGGGGATATGAGGAGATGTTGGACGACGGACTGAATATCCCCGTGGCCGTCTCGGCGGAGTACGCTTCATCCAACCAGAACATGACCGCCGTGGCCGGGCGGAATCCTTCTTACCAGCTGGCGGCCATCCGCAAGCTGGCGGCCATCCTCATCGAACTTTCCGCTTATTTGCAGCGCCCGGAGCGGCCCGTGTGGCGGAAGATCCTCGACAAGGTCCCCCTTTTCACCACGGTGGCGGGCTACGACAGCTACGCCCAGCGTGACGAACCCCGCATCGCGATCTGGGAAGGCCAGGACCTCGAAGTGTGTCATCGTCACCACTCCCATCTGGGGTGCATCTGGCCCTTCGATTCCTTGCCGGAAGAGCCCTCTCCCGAGCTGTGGAGCGTGGTGGAAAACTCCATCGCCCACTGGATCAGCATGGGCATCGGCAAATGGAGCGAATGGTGCATCCCCTGGGCGAACATCATCTACACCCGCATGGAGCTGAACGAAGCGCCCATGCAGCTTTTCACCCTGTGGCGCGAGATCTTCGTCAACGAAGGTCTGGCGACGGTCTATCTGCCCCGGATGCTTTCCCTCATCGCCCACCGCCGCCACGACATCGCCGCTCCCCGGGAGCGGAACGAGGTCATGCAGCTGGACGGCTGCGGCGGTTTTCTGGACGCCTTCACCCAGATGTGCGCTTATCTCCGGGGCAGTGAGCTCCGCCTTTTCCGGGGGATGCCGGAAAAGTGGCGCGACGTCCGCATCGAGCGCCTGGCCCTGCCGGGCGGCGGACGTCTCACCGCCGCCCGTTCCGGGGAAAACCGTCTGGAGCCGGGCCGCGCCTCCTGGCGCATCTCCTGACGCCGCGGCGGCTCAGGCTTTCGAATCCGCGCCGTCGCCGAATATCGGATGGCGTTCCAGCTCTTCGCGCAGGACTCTTGCGACCAGCGGGTTCGGGCTCAGGCCGGGATTGTCTTCGAAGAAAAGCGCGTAATTGCGGAGATCGTTCCCTCCGATCCGGTTGCAGTATTCGTTGAGCTGTTCGCCGACGGCTCCCGAACGCGAAACGCCCGCGTCGCAATGGATCACCAGGATCTTCTGCCGGTCGATCCCACGGATGAACCGGATGATCCGGCCGGCAAGGCCTGCGTCGAAGAGGATCAGCGGGCTCCCGTCCGCATGTTTCTGGGGGATATCCATATCGGTGATGTCATCGAATTCCAGCTTCAGGACATTCGGGCGATCGGGGAGCGGGGAAAAGTCCTTCGACGAAAAGATGCTGATGAAGTCGAACTTCGAGCAGAAGAGTTGATCCCCCTCCAGACGGGATTCGATCCATTTTCGCGGTTTTACCAGTATGCGCATTTCATCACCTTCCGGTGAAAGTTTCCGGAGACAAAAAAGGAAGGGGCAAAGCACTCGGACCGCGCTTCAGCCCCTTCCGGGAGTTCGGGATCAGTAGGCGCTGATCCGGACGTTCTTGCTGAGCTTGCCTTCGAGCTGGGCCTTCTGATTCTTGTCGACGGTGAGCCGTTTCAGATTGGGCAGCTTGGTGACGGGGGTCAGATCGGTGATCTTGGCCTTCCGCAGCTCAAGTTTCTCCAGCGTGGGCAGCGCCGACAGGAAGGAGATGTCGAAGGGCTGTTTCCCCTTGTTGACTTCGCTCAGGTTCAGAGAGGTCAGCTTGCCGCTTTTCGCGAGGTTGGCGAGTTTGGCTCCGTTGACGACGTCGGAACCGGAAAGGGAAAGTTCCTTGAGAGGGGCGACGCCATCGGCGAACTGGGCGACGTCAACGGGGTGCCTCATGCTCCAGAAGGTCAGATTTTCGAGTTTCTTGCACTGGGCCAGGGGCGCATAGGAGTTGTAGGTCTCGGCGAAGAGGGAAAGTTTCTTCAGATTGGGCAGCTGAGGCGCCCAGGAAAGATCGTGCATCTGCGACAGACCGGCGTTGACGAATTCGAGGGTCTTGATCCTGACCAGATCGTTGTAGTCCTTGATGCCCTTGGTGGCGTAGATCATGATGGTCTTCAGCTTCGGGCAGGCCGCCAGCGGGGCGAGATCCAGATTCTCGGCGCCGTAGAGACTCAGATCGGTCAGGGAGGCCATTTTGGTCACGGGCGTCAGGTCGAGACCTTTGACGTAGGGCAGATCGAGTTTGCGCAGGGTCTTGAAGCCGGCCAGCGGCGCCAGATCCACGGGACCGCGGTTGCGGCTGAGGGTGAAGCTCCGGATCCTGGCGCATTTTTCGATCCCGCTGATGGTTTTGAAGGTCGCGGGAATGTCCCGGAGTTCGAACTTGGTGAGAGTGCCCAGCGGAGCGCAGAAGGACAGATCGGCATTCTTGAACCCGACCGCATCGATCTCCAAGCTCTGGAGCGTCGTGATGGCGGCGATGGGAGAAAGATCCGCCATTGCGGGGAGCCTCTTCAGCGTAAGTCTGGTGAGCTTGGTCCCTTTGAGGGCGGCGATGGAAGAAAGCTTCTTGGAATTTTCGATGCTCAGCTTCGTCAGGCCGGGGAAGGCCTTCACCGCGGCGGCGAGACCCGCGTCGTCGCACTGCCTGAGGGTGACGGTGGGATTTTTCCCGCCGGTCGCCTGGAATTTCGTCCAGGCGTCGGCGGTGTTCTGCGCGGTCACCGGTTCATCGATGGTGATCGCGTACTTGGAGACGTTGACTTTGGCGTAGAGGTTGCCGGCCAGCAGAAGAGCCGCGCCGGTCATGAAGAGGAAACTTTTTTTCATCTTTCGTGTTTGCTCCCTGGGAAGTTTATGGGACGAAACTCAGGCCGCGGGGGCCGCGGGAGCGGCCTTTTTCCGCCTCTTGAGCAGATAGTACACGGAGGCTCCGGCGATGGCCAGCAGAATGATGGCCAGCACGGGACGGTAGAAAAGCCAGGCGATGGCGATGACGATCAGCCAGCAGGGCAGAGCGATCAGGAAGGCCACGAGGCCGGTCCCCATCTCCACGATGTCGCCGAGGAACGGCAGAACATCCGCCAGCACCGAAAGGGGCTTGAAGACCATGGAAATGCCGATGTACATCATCAGGAAACCGATGATCCGCAGGACCCAGGTCAAAAAGGTGTTGGCGTTCTGGGCGCGGGTGAACATCAGCTCCGCGCTCTGGATGGAATCGGAGAGGAGCGAAATGGTGTCATTGTTCAGCGGGAAGGGGCAGAAGGTCTCGCCGGTCTGCTGGGCCACGACGGAAACGTTGTGGGGCCGGATCACCGTGAAGGAGATCCGCACATCGCCGATCTGCGGTCCGGCCTGCACCGCGGGAGCCGCCGGAGTTGCCGCAGGAGCCGCCGGAGTTGCGGGGGCAGCAGGAGCCGCAGGAGCGGCAACCGCCGGAGCCTTGGGACCTGCGTCCGCAGGAGCCGCTGCGGGGGCTGCGGGAGCCGCGGGAGCCGCGGGAGCCGCCGCCGGAGCTGCAGGC
>JAFSYV010000285.1 GCA_017443585.1 Lentisphaeria bacterium
ACTTATCGCCGAGGCCATCGAATACTACGGCATTCAGGAGAACACCGTCTTCATCGCCCCCGTGGGCTGTGCCGTGTTCGCCTATTACTACTTCAACTGCGGCAGCATCTCCGTGCCTCACGGCCGCGCTCCCGCGGTGGGGACCGGCGCTTCCCGCGCCACCCCCGAAAAGTATGTCATCTCCTATCAGGGAGACGGCGATCTGGCCGCCATCGGCTTCAACGAGTTCATGCAGGCGGCCAACCGCGGCGAACGCATGTCCGTGTTCTTCGTCAACAACTCCAACTACGGCATGACCGGCGGCCAGATGGCCCCCACCACGCTGCCCAATCAGGTCACCATGACCTCTCCCTACGGCAGGAACGTCGAGACCGACGGTTATCCCGTCAGGGTCTGCGAACTGGTCAACGCCCTCGAGGCCCCCGTGTACATCGAGCGCGTCGCCCTCACCGGCACCGCCAACATCATCAAGGCCCGCAAGGCCGTCTTCAAGGCCATCGAAAATCTCCGCGACCGCAAGGGGTTCTCTCTCGTTGAAGCCCTTTCGCCCTGTCCCGTCAACCTCAAAATGACCGCGGAACAGGTCAACGAGTTCATCGACACCAAGATGACCCAATACTTCCCGCTGGGCATGCTCCGCGACCGCTCTTCCGAAACCCCGGCGGGCAAGCTGCCCGACGCCCCCGTCCGCGAACCCGAAGAGGTGAAACAGCTTCTCTTCACCGTCAGGGAAGGCGCTCAGGATGCGGCGGCCGGGACCGCCAACGATTCCGAGATATTCAACGAGGAACGCCGCATCCGCGTGAGCGGCTTCGGCGGACAGGGGATCCTGAGTCTGGGACACACCCTCGCGGATATGGCCCGGCTCCGCCACTTCAACGTGAGCTGGATGCCCTCCTACGGACCGGAACAGCGCGGCGGCTCCGCCAGCTGCGCCGTGATCCTCTCACGCAAAGCCATCCCGTCGCCTCTGGTGGACTCCTGCGATCTGCTCATCGCCATGACCCGGGCCGCACTGGACAAATTCGGATACCAGCTCAAGGACGACGGCATCCTCATCTATGACACCTCCGCCATGGAGAAACCCGCCGTCAAACCCGGTCAGAAGGTCTTCGGACTCGACGCCCTGGCCATCGCCAACCGCATCGGCAACGCCAAATGCGCCAACTCCGCCGTCCTCGGCGCTCTCGCCGCCATCCTCGGCAAGTTCGCCCTGACTCCGGAAGACGCTGCCGACTACCGGAAGGTCTTCACCGAAGCCATCACCGAGAGCTTCCGCAAGAAACCTCAGGTCGTCGAACAGAACATCGCCGCGTTCAACGCCGGATGCGAGGAGATGTCTTCTCAGCTCGCCTGAGAAAAAACGGGGGGAAGGAACCGGGGGAGAAGGAAAAAACTTCTTTTTGCGGAAAAAGAAGTTTGTTTCCTTCTCCCCCGGGGCCCCCTCATCTTTTTTCAAGAAAAACGGGGTGTTTGGGGGGAAGAAAAGTCCTGCGCCTCCGCCGGAGACACTCCCGTGAGGCGCACGGATGTGCCCGGATAATGCGGGCCGCCGTTTCGTCCATTGTCGCTTCAAAACACCCGCTTTTTTTTGAAAAGGCTGGGGGGCGCGGGGGGAGGGAAAACCTTTTGTTCCACCGAAAAAAAAGTTTTCCCTCCCCCCGGAGTTCCCCGGCCTGTTAAAAGAAGGAGCAGTTGCGCATGGTGAGGCACACAGTATTTTGCGATCGTTTCGGAGAGGCCGGGAGTTTTGCGGAGCTGGAGCGTGAGGAAGCGGGGCATCTTTTTCGGGTTTTCCGTGCGCGGGAGGGGGACGAGGTCGAACTTCTCGACGGCCGCGGGAGGCGCGGGATCGCGCTGGTCCGGGCGGATCGGCAGCTGGAACTGATTTCGGTCGAACGAGTTCCGGAACCGGCGCGCAAGCACCGTCTTTACTGTGCGGTGGCGAGGCGGAACAAGTTCGAGAGCCTGCTCAAACAGTGTGCGGAACTGGGCGTGTGGAGCATCGTTCCCGTGAAGTTCGAGCGTTCCGTCGCCGACGGCGACAGGAGCGGCGGGCGCTGGCAGGTGCTTCTGCGCGAGGGCTGCAAGCAGTCGAAGAATCCCTTTCTTCCCGAAATTCGGGAGCCCATTTGTGTGGAGGAGGCTCTTGAAGAGATGAAAAGTTACCACTCCTTTTACGGCGGGATCGGCGAGGCCAGCGGCGAAATGGCTGATGACGGCCGCGACGCGGCGTTTCTGGTGGGTCCCGAGGGCGGTTTCACGGACCGGGAACTTGCCGCGATCCGCGCTTCGGGGGTGAAGCCCCTCAATCTGGGACCCTATGTCCTGCGTCTTGAGACGGCGGCGGTCTGCGGCATGGCGGTGCTTCGCCGTCTGCTGCCGGTGTTTCTGGCAAGTGTTTTTCTGCTGTGCGGCTGCGGCCGTCCGGCGGGAAGGAATCACCCGCTGATGCTGAAGGGCGCACAGTACCGCAACGAAGGAAAGTACGGACTTGCGCTCAAGTTCTACCGGGCCTGCTGGGAGAAACATCCCCATTCGCCGGAGGTCGTTCTGGCGCTGGCGCAGCTGTACGACGAAAATCTCAACCAGCCGGTGCAGGCCTGGTTCTTTTATGAGGAATATTTGAGCAATCCGCCCGCGGGCGCCGACCTGACTTTGGTGCGCAACGCCCGCGATCTGGTGCGTCTGCGTCTGGGCCGGGTCCTCGAAAAGGACAGCACCGCGTTGGCGGAACTTCAAAAGGAGAACGCGTCTCTCCGCAGACAGCTGGCCTTGCTGCGCCGCTACGTTTCTTCGCTTCGCAGCCGTTCCCGCACGCCCCGGGAACCGGAACTTGCTCCCCGTTCCCCCGCCGCGGCTCCCGCGCGCTGAAAAGAGTTCACTGCGCCGATTCGACGAAAACGATGCGGTCGAGGCGGATCGCGCTGGGCTGGTCAGCGTTTTTTACGTAGTCCTTGCCGGTCAGTTTGACGGAGACCCAGGTTTCGTAGAGCGCGTCGGGTTCGAGGGGATCGAACACCGTGCCGGGGGTGTCGGAGGCAAGCCACCAGCTCCAGTGCAGAATCACCAGCGATCTGGCCGAGAGGCGGCTCTTGCCCAGGCGGTACCAGTGATACTTTTCATCCTGCGGGATCTTTTTGACCGTGAGGCGCTGAAGCGTCTTTTTGCCGATCCGGTCGTACAGCGAAAAGACCAGCTTCTTTTTGTGAAACCCGGGATCCTCTTTTTTCAGGGCGCCGAGGTCCGAAAGGCAGAGGGCGCTGCCCGTCACGGAGTCCTTGTCTTCCACCTTGCGGACGACCGTGTTGCTCACCTGAAGCCGGGGACCGTAAAAATCGAAAATCTTTTTGTTGTCGAACTGTTTCGGAAGCGGCGGACGGAAAGCGTGATAAAGGATCAGTTCGTCGAGTTCCTTTTTCCATTTTGCGGCCAGTTTCGCGTCGGCGTATTTGGCAATGAAGTTTTCGGAGTTTTTCTTCAGACGGCCGATGATCTGTTTTTTGTCGAAGCGGACGCCCTTGCGGTCGCCGAGGCAGAGAAGCGCGCTGTCGAAGGGGATCCGTTCCTGTCCGATGCGTCTGAGGATGATTTGGTTTCCGGACGCGGCTTTTTCCGCCCGGGAAAACATCTTTTCCGTATCGTCGAAAAACTTTTTGTCCAGATAGTTCCACGCGTTGGGCGGGTTTTCCCCCAGCGGCCTGGTCTCTTCGGCCATGCGCGATTCAAGATAATTGAGAAGATGCATCATTTCCTCTGCCGCGGGACCGTAATAAAGTTTCATGAACCGGGCCGTCAGGGCAGGGGCGTCGGCGCGGGGATCGGTCAGGAGTTTCGAGGCCAGATAGTGACGCAGATCCATGAAGGACACCATGTTTTTCGGCGCGGTCTCGGATTCGGCGAAAATGTACCGGATGTCCATTTCGGCATACTTTTTGAGGTTGAAAACGATGGCCGACACGTCGGTCACCGGCGCGGCGTACTGCTGACGGTAGAGCACCCAGTAGTCCCAGCTCATCATGTGCTTGCAGACCTTGCGCCATTTTTTCAGGAGTTCATACGCTTTTCTGTTGTTGGGGTGATCCAGACGGCGCATGGAGTCCCGTTTTGCGGCGGTCCTGAATTCGCTGCCCAGCTGGGCCACGCCCAGCAGCACGTTGTCCGGAAGCCGGAATCCCTCCACGGGCAGTTCGTCCGTGGTGTAGGCCGAGGTGCGGATGAGGACGTCGGGATATTTGCTCCCCACCTTGCGGGCGATGTCGCTCACGAATTCCAGATGGAGTCCCGCGTGATTGCCGCCGTACTTTTTGACGGCGGCAAGGCATCCCGGGCACCGGCAGTCGTCGGTGTTGTCGTTTTTGCACAGGGAGTAGAGCCGGGGCGGGATGTTCCATTTTTTCCTGTCGTCCTCGATCATCCGGCACAGTCTCTCGGCGACGAGGCGGCGGACTTCGGGATCGGTGAGACAAAATTGTCCCGGTCCGAGGCCGCTGCTGAACCGGACCCGTTTCCCGGAGCTGTCGAGAGAGTAATACTCCGTTTTGTCCTTGGGAAGATCCTTCGCCAGAATGTGAAAGCTGTGGGTGTTCCCCGTGGAACCGAAGCGGTTGGGGTCGACGTGTTTCCCGTCGATCCATGTGCCGGAAAAGCGCATTTTGCCCAGATACTCCCCGTGTCTGCGCATCACTCCCGAGATCAGATAAACCTCTCTCCGTTTGAAGAAGGGCCCGCCTTCGAGGTGCAGATCGGAAGAAAAGGTGATTTTTTCCTTGCGGGGAACGAATTCGGCGTCGGGGGCGAGAAAGCAGACCCCTGCCTGCTTTTCGAGAAATTCGTAAACGGCGTAAAGCACGCCCGTGGGAGAGCCTCCCGTGATGTGAAGACCGCCTTTGGCGTCCGCGAAGATCTTCCATTTTTCGGCCGGGAGTTCTTTATCTTCCCTGACAAAAACGGCGGGGCTTCCGGCGGTTTTCACGGGCAGTTCCCTGCCTGTGACCAGCGCCAGATATTTCCGGAGCTGACGCGAAGCGAACTTCTCCGAACTTGAGGCCTTTTCCGGAATGACGATGACGTATCCGTCACTTAAGACGAACTCTCCGGCCCGGAGAATACCGCAGACCGCAAAGAAGGTCAGGACGCAGAGGAAAAATGTTCTCATCAGCCTTTTCCCTTCACCTGAAATTCTGCACGGGATCGGGCTTCAATTCATAGTTCCACGGGACTTCCGAAGCCTTTTTGGCGCAATCCAGCGGCACCTGCAGAATGTTTCCGGCCAGCATCAACGGCGAAATGATCGCGCTGGCGTGCCGTGTCGTGATGTTGGTCGGATCGACTTCGTTGTGTCCGTTGGCTTCGCACGTGGCCATATCCACGAAGTAGTCGCTGATGATGAGGTGCCTCGAAGGATTCTTGAAGGCGGTGAGCTTGTACGGGAAACGGTAGGGAGTCCCCGCCGCGAACCAGCCCTTTCTGAGGTCCTTGTTGAGATAGAGATTGTAACCGTAGGAGGTATGGGTGAGATTGGTGTGTCTGCACTCGTGGGTGTCTCCGGGGCACTGCATGACGGATTTCTTCTGTTCCGCCGCCGTCGGCGTGTTTTTGCCGAAAAGATATGGGAAAAACGCGGCCGTCCACCGGGATTTGACCGCCGACACGGGGTACCAGACGAGAAATCCGTCGCTGTCGTCGAGATACTGCTGATAGCGCACGCCCAGCTGCCGCAGATTGCCCACGCAGCTGATGGCCTTGCCTCTCTCGCGGGCCTGCTGGAGTGCGGGCAGCAGCATGGCGGCCAGAATGGCGATGATGGCGATCACCACCAGAAGCTCGATCAGCGTGAAGCGATGGAGCGCTTCGTACTTGAGGTACGGGGGGGGCGGGAGTGTTGAGCGTGTCGGCATGATGACTTTCCTTTCCGCAATGGAATTGGTGACGGAGTTCTTCTCAAGCTAATATATTCATC
>JAFSYV010000286.1 GCA_017443585.1 Lentisphaeria bacterium
CTCGATCATCTACAAGTTCTTCATCATCTTCCTGCTGGTGGTGGTGATCAACTGCGCCGCCCGGTGTTCGACGCAGTGGTGGAGCAACTACTTCTTCATCACCAGTCTGATCATCCCCGGGATCGTCGGCGCGATCACCGCGGTCTGGTTCACCTGCGGCGGCATCCGGGACATGCTCCGGCTCTTCCGCGACCTCAGGAACCGCAAGGAGGTGGACGCGCTGGACGACGGCCGCGTGGAGGGGCACGTTTCCCTTGCCGACAAGAAGGCCTTCGAGGCCATCGAGAGCCGCAAGGCCGCCGAATGAGCGGCTTGTCAGGGACGGCTTTTCTCGTCGATCTCCTCGGCGATCCGCCTCATGTAGGCGCGGGGGGAGAGCCCCGTCGCCTTTTTGAAGCACAGCGAAAAATAATTGCTGTCGCGGAAACCGCAGCGGATGGCCGTTTCGGAGGCCGAAAAAAAGGGCAGCAGTTCCCGGGCGTGAGCGATCCGGACCTTGAGCAGTTCCCGCATGGGCGTGCTGTGCAGCTGTTCCGCGAAGAGCCGGTTCCCGGAGCGGGTACTGCAGAAGCCGGCCCGGAAGATGTCGTCCCGGGTGATGTCCTCCGTGTGATGGAGATTGATGAAGCGCAGCATCTGTCCCAAACGCAAAGATTTGTCGGCATCGGTCCGCGTGCCTGCGCCGCCGCTCCGGCACAACTCCAGGATCACCTCCATAAGAAAGATCTTCCCCGCGAAGAGAAATCCCGCGGCACGGCCCGTCGTCTCCGCAATGATCTTCTCCAGCAGGACATTGACCGCGGCGAGCCGGGCGGGGCTCAGGACCAGCGGATGGTATTCCCCCGAGAGGAAAAGCAGACGGAACAGCGGCAGTTCGTTTTCGTATCCGGCAAACCAGTCCAGCGTCTCCTTTTTCATCAGGACATTGCACAGCATCAGGCCGTCGGGGCTCCTGTACATGTGCTTGCGCCCGGGCGTGATGAGGATGACCCGCCCGGAGGATATGGGCTCGGGCACATCCTCGTACAGGTGCACCGCCGTCCCCGAGAGGACGAACACAAGTTCGTAAAACTCGTGCCGGTGCGGGACCTCGTGGGTCTGGTGCCGGAACGCGACCTGGAACAGCTGATTTTTCGGCATGAAATCATCCGCCGACAAATCGAGGATCTTCATGGACATTCCCCCTTCCGATTTTAGATTTGGCTCAAATTTATATGTTTTTGTCCCATTTGTCAAGGCGGTTTCGCCAAATTTTGCTATATTTAGGTCCTGGATCGGAAAGTTTTCGAGGAAGGTGATGAAAATGAAGTTCGTTCTGTTCCTTGCCGCGTGGATCGCGGCTCTGCCGCTCGCGGGTGCGGAGAACCTGCTGAAGGATCCGGCGTTTTCCCATGCCGGGACGCGGGACGCGGACTGGTATTTCGTCCGGAAGCCCGACGCGGCGGCCTCGGCCTTCAAAGCCGCAAAAGGCGTTCTCCGGCTGGAGGTGACGCAAGAAGGCGGCGCGATCTTCGCGTGCCAGCGCATCGCGCCCGAGCCGGGGAAAAAGTACGCCGTCGCCTTCGAGGCCCGGGGCCTGCCCGGCGCGGACATCAACGCCTACTCGGAGTGGCGGGGGGCCGACGGCCGCTACCGGAACAGGGGACTCCCGAAAAAGGGTGTTCTCCAGCGGGGCTGGAAGAATTTTTCCTTCACCTTTGCCGGCGACGAAACCATGGGCACGGGCAAAAACCGACCCTATCTGGCCATCCGTCTCCGCAACCGGGGGGTGCTTGAGATCCGCAACCCCGATCTGCGGGAGGACACCCCCGACGACAAACTCCCCGGGGGCAGCTGCGAAAACGCGAAATTCTGGACCCTCGGGCCGTCGGCCCGTATCGCGCCCCGGGGCGGTTACGCGGGCTCCGGCATGCTGGTCCTGAAGGATCCCGGCGCCTGGGCGGCGCAGAAAAATCTGCTCCTCTCCGGCGGCCGTTTCAAACTGAACTGGATCGTCATGGGGCGGGACAACGAAAATTCGGCCAACGGCTTCGCGGAGTTTTCCGTCAAAGTCATCGGCGATTCCGGCAAAGTCATCGCCTCGAGCGGCCGGTCAGACTGCTTCAGCGGCACATGGCAGAGAAAAGAACTGGTCTTCGAAGCGCCCCCCTGCCGCGCCGCGGAACTGGTGTGCGAGTCCTTCTCCCGGGGGCTCGTCTGCTTCGACGATTTCAAGTTGACCAAGGTCTCGCCTGCCGATGAGATCCCCGTCCGCACGACCGTCGACGCTCCGTACTACCGGGACATGATCTTTTCGACCGATCCCGTCACCGAGATCGCGGGGCGCGTGGAAACGACCGGCGGCGTGAAGGAAATAAAAATCACCTTCGACGGAAAACCCGTCGATGCCGTTCCCGGCAAAAACGGCGGATACCGCTTTGCCGTTCCCGCCGCGCAACTGCCCGAGGGCCGGCATGAACTCGCCGTCACGGCGTTCCTGAAAAAAGGCGGGACCTTCACCGAGACCCGGGTCATCGAAAAACTGCCCCCGGGCAAAAACGAAGTCATCGTGAAACGCGACAACAACCTCTACGTCAACGGGAAACCCTTTTTCTTCCAGCAGGAGCGCGTTCCCCTTTACGACACCCACCCGGGAGCCGTCTCCTATATGCGGCGGATGGGCGTTGCGGCGAACCACACCTTCTGGACCCGGGAAAAAGTTCCCGCCGCGACGGTCAGAAAGCGGCTGGACTTCTCCCGGGAGAACGGTCTCAAATGCGTCCTCGTCATCCCCGTGGCCCATCTCTTCGGCGCGGGGAACAGCCCCGAGGCCGCCGAAAAGACTTGGAAGAACTGGCTCGAGGTCATAGGAAAAATCAAGGATCACGACGGGCTTCTGGCCTACTACCTCTTCGACGAGCCGCTGTGGAACGGCCTGCCCCTGGAGACGGTCAAACGCACTTACGAGGACATCAAACGGGCCGATCCCTATCACCCCGTCATCGCCTGCGAAGCGCCCCGGGGCCTGCCCGACGACTGGCGGCCCTACGC
>JAFSYV010000287.1 GCA_017443585.1 Lentisphaeria bacterium
AATATGGACCATCTGGTCGAGATCGGCGACTGGATCGTCATGGAATCCGAAGATTTCGAGGATGTGGACGGCATCGTCACCGAGATATCGCTGCATACGGTGAAAGTCCGCAACTGGGACCGGAGAATAGTCTGTCTGCCTATCTGCTACCTGGTCAACAACCCCTTCGCGAATTATACCGCCATGATAAAAGGCGGCGGCCGCCGCATAAAACGGCCGATCCTGATCGATCAGCGCAGTATCCGCTTTTTGAGCCCGGAAGAAATCGAGTCCCTCAAGGGGTTCGACCTCTTGAAGGATTATCTCGAGAGCAAGGAAAGAGAGATCGAACAATACAACACGGGACGCACGGCATTCAACACCCGTTATCTGACCAATCTCAGCATCTTCCGCATCTATGTCAAGCTCTATCTGGCGCAGCATCCGAAGATTCGCGGCGACATGATCCTTTTCGCCCGGGAACTGGCGCCCACCAGCACCGGCGTACCGCTGGAGATCTATTGTTTTTCCAAGGAGGTGAAATGGGTCCCCTTCGAAGAGATCCAGTCCGAGATCATGGAACACCTGCTGGCGGTCCTGCCGAGTTTCCGTCTGCGCGTCTTCCAGGAATGCAGCGACATCTATCAGGAAATCGCCGATCAGGTCGACGTCGTGGGCGGAGCGTTCCGCTTCGACAAGCTGAAAAACCCGGTTTACCCGAACAACGGAGACTTCCCCGGCGCAAAAGATTCCTGATGGAATAGTATTTCCAAGGCGTAAAGACGCTGATCGACATCATTACGGGAGATGTTGTGTTTTCAATGACCGTGTTCACGGTCGTGATGATTGCCGGAACACTGCTGTCATGCGGTATTGGGTGGCGGCACTCCCGTTCCGGGAACCCGTAAAGCCGCCGCCGGTTCCGGTCTTTCGGGAACAGCTGCCTTCCATCAGGTTAAAAAATAGAAACTATGAATTCTGAGAAAACTATGAATTCTGAAATTGACCGTATTTCCCGGAGTCTATAGCACTCATAGCATTCATAGTATTCCCTGCATTGAAGTCGACATTGAACAAAAATGCAGTTTCCTGCAAAAGTGTTCATTCCTTCCCCTGAAAACACAAGGCTTTGTTCCCCGTATTGGTCGGCAAACTTTCCTTTGCGATTTTTAAGAGCGCTCCGTGAACCTTTTTTTGCGTGTGCGGTGCGGGGGAAAGACAACCGCTCACGCGTTTTTCTTTCCCCCCGCGCCCCTTTGTTTTTCCGCGGGGCGCCCCTTCTTGAGGGTGAAACGGCCGCAAACCTTTTTGGCGCGTGAAGGGCTCCGACCGGGGGTTGGTGAGAAGCCTCTCTTTGATTACAGCGAGGGCAGCGGCCGGCCTTCGGCTGATCCGTTGCCCTCGTGTGCTCGTCGCCACTTCGAAGCCGACGTTCGGCCGTAAAAAAAATCCGGCCGGGCCGGATTATCGAAGACTGGTGGGCGGTACGAGACTTGAACTCATGACCTCTGCCGTGTGAAAGCAGCGCTCTAACCAACTGAGCTAACCGCCCTTTCGGGAAAATGGCATCTTCAACGGGAGTCGAACCCGTGTTGCCGGGATGAAAACCCGGTGTCCTAGGCCACTAGACGATGAAGACGCGCTCACCTCAAAGGCATAAACCTAATATACACGTCAAACGGGCCCTTGTCAAGGCCGTTTTGCAACTTTTTTCACAAAATCCCGCAAGATTTCAGGGTATCCGCCAGGATCTTCCGGTTGCCGGGACTCATTTCGCACAGAGGAAGCCGATACTCCTCGGCGCAGCGGCCCGTCATGGCCATCGCCGCCTTGATGGGAATGGGATTGGTCTCGATGAAAAGATCCTTGAAGAGCCGGTAGTACTTCCGGTGGAGCACGAGAGCCGACTTCACATCCCCCTGCAGCGCGGCGCCGACCATGGCGCTCAGTTCGCCGGGGATCAGGTTCGACGCCACGCTGATGACGCCTGAAGCCCCCACTGAAATCATGGGCAATGTCAAAGAATCGTCACCGCACAGCACCGGGACGTCGACCTTCGACAGGATCTCCGACACCCGGTCCACGCTCCCGGCGGCTTCCTTCACCGCCGCGATCATGGGATTCTGCCGCAGACGGACGATGGTCTCCACGTTGATCCCCACGCCGCTGCGACCGGGGATGTTGTAGAGCACGACGGGCAGACCGCACTTGTCGGCCACGGTGGAAAAGTGACGGTAGATGCCCTCCTGCGTGGGCTTGTTGTAGTAGGGCGTCACCTGCAAGGTGGCATCGGCGCCGATCTTTTTCGCCTCGCAGGTCAGATAGACGGCCTCATCGGTGGAATTGGCCCCCGTCCCGGCGATGACCTGGCACCTGCCCGCGGCGGTGTCGACCACGAATTCGATGACCTTCAGATGCTCCTCCGGCGAAACTGTCGGAGATTCACCGGTGGTGCCCACCGGAACGACTCCGGCGACTTTGCCGGCGATCTGTTCTTCAATTTGCGTCTTGAGCGCAGCATAGTCCACAGCGCCTTCGCGGAAGGGCGTGATCATAGCCGTGTACACACCTTTGAATTCCATAAAATCACCAAGCTCCATTTTCTGAAAGGTACATCCACGCGCCGTGCCGACTGCACAGCGCACCGTACACGCTTATAAAATATCACCGCTTGAATACATTTTCAACTCCCCCGCGGCCCAGTGCGCTCCTTTTTTTCGAAAAAAAGCGCAGGCCATATTTCCCTTTCCCGCCTTTCGGGTGCGAAAACGGAGCGTTTTTCTGAAGAAGAGCATTGCAACTTCGGCCGAAGAGTGCTATATTTATAGGATATGGAAAAGGACGAAAACAGCAAGGCGGTCAATCCCAGACTCGAAGCGCGGGCCGGGGCGGTGATCTCGTACCCCGAGGAACTACCCATTTCCGCCCGCATGGCGGAGATCCGGGAGATGTGGCGGCGCCATCAGGTCATCATCGTCTGCGGAGCCACGGGGTCGGGCAAGACCACCCAGCTGCCCAAGGCGGCGCTGGAACTGGGGTGCGGCTCCATCGGCTGCACCCAGCCCCGGCGCATCGCCGCGCTGGCCATGGCCCGGCGTCTCGCGGGGGAACTGCAGGTTCCCTTCGGCGAAGGGGTGGGGTGCAAGATGCGCTTTCAGGAGAACACCTCCCCCGCCACGTTCCTCAAGTTCATGACCGACGGGATCTTGCTCGCCGAGAGCCGTTCGGACAAACTGCTCAAGCGCTACGACGCCCTCATCATCGACGAAGCCCACGAAAGGAGCCTCAACATCGATTTCCTGCTTGGACTGCTGAAGCTCATCTGCCGCAAACGGCCCGAGTTGAAGATCGCCATCTCGTCGGCCACGCTGGATTCGGGGGCCTTTTCCGGATTCTTCGACAATGCTCCCGTCATCGACATCGAGGGGCGGACCTTCCCCATCGAGGACACTTTTCTCACGCCCGAAGCCGACGAGGAGCTGCCGGAGCTGGTGGCGCGTGGGGTGGAGTTCTATTTGGAGCAGAAGCTCCGGGGCGACGCGCTGGTCTTCCTGCCCGGCGAACGGGAGATCCGGGACACGGCGGACATGCTCAACGGCCGGGGCTATCCCGGCGTGGAGGTGCTCCAGCTTTACGGGAGACTCAGCAGCGCCGACCAGCAGAAGGTGTTCCATCCGGGGAAACTGCGGCGGATCATCCTCAGCACCAACGTAGCCGAGACCTCCCTCACCATCCCCAACATCCGCTGCTGCATCGACACGGGCTTCGCCCGGGTGAAGCGCTACAATCCCCGGAGCCGCATCGAGGAACTCCAGCTCGAAATGATCTCGCAGGCGTCGGCCCGCCAGCGCCGGGGCCGCTGCGGCCGGACCGGGCCGGGGCTGTGCATCCACCTCTATTCCGAAGCCGACCTGGAAAAGGCCGCCCCTCACACCGATCCGGAGATCCGCCGGGTCTCCCTGGCGGGCGTGATATTGCAGATGGCCGCGCTGCGGCTCCCCCGCATCGAAGCTTTCCCCTTTCTCGATCCCCCCAATCCGGCGGCGGTCCGGGAAGGATTGCGCACACTCTACGACCTTCAGGCCCTGGACACCCGTTCCGGGGAGCCCACAAGGCTCGGGTTCCGCCTCGCGAAACTGCCGTTGGATCCCCACATCGGGGCCATGCTGGTCGAGGCGGAAAAGCGGGCCTGCCTGCCCGAAATGCTGGTGACGGCGGCCTTTCTTTCCATCCGCGACCCGCGGGAGCGGCCCATGGACAAGGAGGAGGCGGCGATGAACTTCCACCGCTCGCTGGACGACAAGAGTTCCGATTTCCTCGGGATCCTGAACATCTGGAACTATCTGTGGCAGCATCACGCCTTCGACTCCAACCGTCTGCTGCGGCAGGTGTGCAAGAGCGGCTATTTCAACTTCCTGCGCATCAAGGAGTGGCGCAATCTGGCCGCCGATCTGGGGGAATCCATGGAGTTCGAGGGGAGTTTGGAGGAGCTTCCCCTGCCCCACGCGGAGCAGTTCCACACGGCGATATTGACCGGAATCCCCCGGAACATCGGGGCCTACGACCGGGAAAACCGCATCTACCGGGGCACGGGCGGGCGGAAATTCCTCCTCTTCCCCGGCTCGGCCCTTTCCCGGAAGAAACCCGCGCCGGAGTGGATCATGACCTTCGCCGTGGTGGAAACGTCGAAAGTTTTCGCCCGGATCAACGCCGAGATCAAGCCGGAAATGGTGGAGGAAGCGGCGCCTCACCTCTGCGTCCGCAACTACGATCAGGCCGCCTACGACCCCGCCAGCGGCTTCGTCCGGGCACGGGAAAAGGTGCTCTGCGACGGGCTGATCCTCCACGCGAACCGCAGGGTCGATTACGCGAGGTGCAACCCGGAAGAGGCCCGTGAGATCTTCATCCGCGAAGGGCTGCTTTCGGGCGAACTCGATCTCCCCGGTACCTGGGTGGAGGAGTTCGACGAAACGAAGGAGGAGCTGGAGACGCTGGAGATCAAGATCCGGCATCCCGAGTCCGTCTACGACTCCGCCGCGGCGGCACGGCACTTCCTGAGCGTTCTGCCGCCGGGGATCCACTCGCTGAAAGCCCTGAAGAAGCTGTGCGCGGAACACTCGGGCTCCTTCGCCCCGGCGCAGGAGCAGATCATGCAGGAGCAGTACGGCCGACTCGACCCCGAGCAGTTCCCCGACTGGATGTTTTTCGGCAACAGCCACTTTCAGCTCCACTACGTCTTCGACCCCGGAGCGGAAAACGACGGCATCACCATGTACGTCCCCGAGGACCAGCTCAATCTGCTGCCCGAGTGGGCGCTGGACTACCCCGTCGAGGGGTATCTGCCCGATCTGGTCGAGATCCTGCTCAAGGGGCTCCCCCGTGAACTGCGGCGGCAAATTTCCGCCAAGGAGACGGCGGAAGCTTTCTGCCGCGCGAGGGAAGAAGGAAAGATCCTCCGGGAACAGCCCCTTTACGACGCCTTGTCGGAGTTCCTGCTCAAGACCGAAGGCGTGGACGCGCCCCCGGAGCTTTTCGAAAACATCCGCCGTCCGGAACATCTGAAATTGAAACTCGCCGTCATGAACAGAGAGCGGCGGATCCTGGCCGTCCACCGGCGGATGCCCGACCGGACGGGGCTCGGCTCCCAGCTCAGCGCCTCGGTCCCCGGCGTGGGCCGCCACGTGAGCCCGGAAAGGGAGTGCTGGCCCGCGGGGGCACCCCTGCCCCTCTTCCTGCCCCTCAAGGGGGGCGACGGGAAACAGCTCTACCCGGCCATCAAAGCGGGCCCCGGCGGCGTCAGCAGTCAGGTATTTTTGAAGGAGAACGAGGCGAAACTCCGCCACAGCGAAGGGATCGTCAAACTTTTCAGGCTTCATCACAAACAGCAGATCGACTACATCACGAGGCGGTGGCGCTTCACGGGCGGGATGAAGCTTTCGTGGCTGGCGGCCTGTTCCGACCGGAACGCTACAACCGACCTGACCGACGCGGCGATCCTGCGGAGCTTCGGCGACACGTGGGCCATCCGCAGCGCGGAAGCGTATGCGAAAGCGTGCAGACAAGTCGAAATGGAGCTCGGGGCCGTTGCGGCGGAACTGGAGGACAAACTCCTCGAGATCCACGAACAGGCGAAAGAGTGCGAAAAGTACATTTCCCGGAACGGGATGGAAGACCTGGCCGCCCATTACGAACTTCTTTTCGCGCCGGGCTTCCTGCGCCGTCCCGAGGTGTGGCAGGAGTACCGCCGTTACCTGAAAGGGCTCCGGATCAGGGGGGAACGGGCGGTCGTTTCTCCCGGGCGGGACCGGGAAAAGGGCGCGAGGATCGAGGAGCTGCTGGCCAAAGTCGAAGCGGCCAACAACATTTCCGGGATCAACACCGACGCGGACCTGCACGACCTGTGGGTCCTTTCCGAGGAGTGCCGCCTCGCGGTCTTCGCCCCGGAGGTCCCCCTGAAAATCAGGAATCCCCTGTCGAAAATTCCGTAACAATTTTCGTAACGCCCTTGCAAAACGGCCTCTTTTGCGGTATACTTGTAACAGAGACACGAAATTTCGAACAAAAACGGAGGTTTGACGATGCTTTTCCTGCTGTGCGCGGTTGCCCTTCTGATGCTCCTCGTTCCCTTTGCCGCCGGAATCTTCGCCGGGGGCCGGGAGGGGAAGAAACCGTTTTTCGTCACCTTGGGGGCCGTGGTCCTTTTCGAACTTCTCGCTATCCTCATCGTGCTCCCCGCCCGCGATGCGCTCAAGGAGGTTCTGTTCTGTCTTCTGGTACACGAGGTACTCCCCGTGGCGGGAGTTCCGGCCCTG
>JAFSYV010000288.1 GCA_017443585.1 Lentisphaeria bacterium
CAGAAGAGGTGGAGCGTGTCTCCTTCGATGACTAAAGACGCGTTTTCGATGCCCTTGCGGTCGTCGTAGAAACTGCTGTCCAGCAGGGGATGATCCGGCGTCAGATTTTCGAAAGAGCGCAAATCGTCGGAAACCGACAGGCCCAGATGCTGGCTCGAAGTCCCCTTTTTGAAGTCGGTGTAGAGCATCCAGCAGCGGCCCTTCCAGAAAAAGAGATAGCCGTCGATGGGCCCGTGGGCGTTGTTGCCCCAATAGTCCCCGTGAAAGGTGGGGATCACCGTGCGCGGCGTGCTCCAATGGAGCAGATCGTCGGATTCGGTCAGGGCCACGGCGCAGGGCCGGGGGTAGCACGTGACGCTCATGACCCAGCGGTCCCGGAATCGGAGGACGTTCCCGGGCGACACGTACCCCGTCGGCGTCACGGGACGGGGCGAAGTGAACTCCCGGAAATCCTCCGTCACGGTGACGAAGCACTGATACCCTTCGGGCGCTCCCCAGCGCTGCTGTTCGAACTGCACCGTGAAGTAGAGGTAGAATTTCCCCTCATGCCACACCGCCGCCGGGTCGCGGGTGCTGCACCGCCAGCCGAAGACGGGATTGTACAACCCCGTCCAGTCGAATTTCATGGAAAAACGCCCCTTTCAGCCCTGCCGGATCACTTCGTTTCGGCGTTTTTGCTTTTGTCGATGGCGTCGACGGCGGCCTTGTCGGCCAGACTCACGCCGCCTTCGACGCTGCCGTCGTCCAGAGGACTGGCGGCCCGTGCCTCCAGGTCACGGAACATCTGCCGCAGGTCGATGAAGCCGCAGATGCCGAACCAGACCGCGGTGAAGGCCGCCATGAATCCGGGAATGATCAGCGTGGTGATGAAAAATTTCCATCCCCACCAGCTCAGCGGCCAGGGATCGAAGGCGTTCCAGATCAGGATCGCGATGAAGGTGAGCCCGAAGCGGTAGACGATGGAGTAATAGAAGTAGGCCCAGGCGATGACCCGGTCCCAGAAGGTGTATTCCGGGGTGATGCCGATGAGCTTGTCGTAGAGGTTCTTCCGCGTCCAGGCGCTCTTGATCTTCTTTTCGCCGTCGATGGAGTATTCGCCCCGGTGGAGCATCCGGTCCAGATTGAACTGCTTGCGTTCGAGGAGCGACACTCCGCAGTAGAGGATGAGCGTCACCACCATGGTGAAGAAATACCATTCGTAGCTGTTGATGGGACACTTGACGGCGCTCATCTTCCAGGAAATGAGGGGATTGAGCGGCGCGGAAATGGTCGCAAGCGTCTGCCCGACGCTGTCGTAGATCCCCTGCTGCTGCAGGAAAGGCACGATGACGTCGGCCCAGTTACGCTGGACGAGGGCCCCCACCACCGCCATCACGGTGCCCGTCACGAGGCTCACCCAGGCTCCTCTGGTGGTGCCGAAACGGCTGTAGAGGCCGAAGACGATGACGGGGCCGCAGCCCCCCAGCCACATGTTGCAGACCAGCGTCACGTACAGCTGGATGTAGTCCAGCTGCCGCATATACTTGGAGCCGAAGAAGAAGAAGACGCCGATGCAGATGGCCACGATCCGCAGGACCCACATGTGCTGGCGGGGCGTCAGGGGCTGTTTGCGGAAGGGCATGATCACGTCCTGGCTGATGGTGATGGTGGCGCTGAAGATCCGCGAGTCGTCGGTGGAGACCATGGCCAGCACCATGAGCAGACAGAAAAGTCCCAGCAGCCCGCCGGGGAGCAGGTGGCGCAGCGCCACGGGGAGCATCTGCTGGTAATAGAGGGTGCGGAACTCCTGGAAGAGCTTGTTGCCCACGCCTTCGGCTTTCCGGAGTTTCGATTCCGTATTATCTCCGGCGGAAACGGCCTCGGCTTTCGCTCCGGCGACCATGGCCTTGCGGACGCCGTCGAGGTAGGTCTTGTCCACGTTGTTCGCCTCGGACTGGGGCTTGTCCACGGCGGGATCGTAGCTGACGGGCTTCCGGGCGCGGACCGCATCCACGGCGGCCTGCCGGAAGGGCCGGTCCTTCAGAACGCCGGTGGCGATCTGCTGGGCGAGTTCGCTCCGGACCTGATGGGCCTCCTTCTCGAAGTTGACGTGGTTCAGAAAGGCCAGCAGCGCGATGCCGAGGAGCACGTAGAAGATGCCGCCGATGGCTCCCCGCCAGGTGCCCAGGAGTCCCGCCATCTTCTGCTCATGGGGCGAGCGGGCGGCGGAGGAACTCCCGCCCGCGCCCGTCCACGAGGAGCGGTGGATGAACATGACCATGACCCCCAGCACCAGCACCGAGAAGTAATTGAAGTCCTTGAGGCCCTTGGCGTCGAAGGGGTTGAGGAAACTCTCGGTGGGGACCCGTCCCGCCATCACGGGCAGGATCTCCTTCCCCCACGAGAACTTGTAGAGCACGAAGACGACGAAAAGCGCCATCAGCGGGTAGCAGATGAAGCCCTGGATCGTGTCCGTGACGATGATCGCCATGGAGCCCCCGAAGCAGATGATCGAAATGGCCATGACGAGGACCAGCACCATGATGGCGTCGAAGGTGGCAAGCGTCACGCCGAGAACGGAAAAGGTTTCCGGCAGGCCCAGCAGGTAGATGAAGAACCGCGCCGCCAGTGCGGGCATGATCATGTTGGCCAGCATCTCCGACAGACTGCGCAAGGCGGCGGCGAAGATGCGGAAGTTCCGGCTGTAGCGCAGCTCCAGGAACTGGCCGATGCTCTGGGC
>JAFSYV010000289.1 GCA_017443585.1 Lentisphaeria bacterium
CTCTCCCGATGACGGGGTCCAGCTTGTCCTGCATGGCCAGCTGGGTCAGGTCTTTCGAGTACTTCTTCAGGGCTTCGAAGGTCCCTTCGGGGTCCTGCGACGTCACCCGCTGGCTGCCCCGGATGGTCTGAAGCGCCTGCAGCACCTTTTCGCAGGTGATCCCCGCGTTATTGAGGATCTTTTCCGCCGAAGAGCCGGAGCCGTTGAGGATCCCCATGAGCAGATGTTCGACGCTGATGTACTCGTCGCTCATCTCTTCGGCCTTTTCCGCGGCCCGGTTCAGGACCTCGGAAAATTCACCCGAGGAGTAGATCTGCCCCTGGGCGTTGGAGACCTTGGGCAGGTCCCCCAGCGCACGGGCGACCTGGTCGCTCAGCAGTTTGACGTTGACGCCCAGTTTGGCGGCGATGGAGCCCACCAGCCCTTCCCGCTGATTGAGCAGCGCGTAGAGCAGATGGATCGCCCGCAGTTCGTTGTTCCGGGCCTGCACGGCGCAGTTCTGCGCCTCGAGCAGGGCTTCTCTGCTCTTGTTCGTAAGTTTTTCCATGTTCACAGTCATAGCAATTACCTCCTGTTCAGTTGTTTTTTGTTCTTTCACTCACAGGAGAAAGCAAAAAGTGTGCCACACAGGTTTCCGGCGAAGGAAAGGGGAAGAAGCCGGGACAAAATGGCGCGGTTGTGTCAATTTGTCCCGGCCGGAACACCGGGGCGGCCGTTACGCACGGGGCGGGGCGACGACCTTCACGTAAACCGCGGTTGAGGGCATCTTGCCCGAATACCAGGCGAGGACGTGCCCCATGGGCGAGGCGGAAACGTTGACGTTGCCCGCTTCGCACACTTCGCAGCTGCCGACGGCGACCGTTTCCGGCTCCGACCAGCGCAGGGGGGCGTCGAAGATCCCGCGGACATCGGCAAACCTGCGGTTCAGCAGGCCTTTCCCCCGGTAGTAATAGTAACAGCTCACGAGCCCCGTTTCCCGGTCGAGGATCAGGCTCGGGGTGGAGATCATGACGTCGGTGATGTTGGTCTTCGCCTTGCGCCAAGTCCGGCCTGCGTCGGTCGAAGTGAGCTGGAACTCCGCCTTTTCGGGGGTATCCTCCTTGACTTCCGTGCGGGCGACGGCGAGAAGTCTGCCGTCACCGGGAGAAACGACGGAAGGCTCCGTGGGCCACTGCGCAAGGGAGAGATCTTTTTCGATGACCGTCGGGCGCCAGCTCGCCCCGTCGTCGGTGCTGGTGAGTTTCCCCCAGTAGTGCGGACCGTCGGCCCGGTAGGAGCCGCCGAAGAAAAGGGCCGCCAACGTGCCGCCGGGGAGATGGAAGATGTCCGTGATCTGGACGAGGTCGAGGGGAAGCTCCGGTTCGGCGATGCAGACGAAATCCTTGCCGTCGGAACTCCGGTAGAGCCGGTGCCGGAAGCCGTCCGCGCCCGCGTGGCGCACCCAGAGGAGCATTCTTCCCTCTTCGTCCGTCCCTTTACCCACGGTGACGTCGCCTCTTCCGGGGGTGTCGCAGACTTGCGTTTCCTCTTCCCAGCTTCTGCCGCCGTCCGGGGAAACCCGCGCGAAAACCGCCCGGCCGGGCTCGAAAATGTCGTGAAAGGTCCCGCGCGACCAGGCGCAGACGATTTTCTTCCCCAGGGTCTGACACATGGGCCACGAGTCGTATCCGGAGGAGTCGGCGACGACGCTCCCGGCGAAGGGGTTTTTGCCTTGTGCTCCGGCCGAACTGCTCATTGGGAACGCCCCTTTCGCCTCAGGCGGTCACAGATAGCGGTCGGCCAGGTCCAGATAGTGGGCCCAGTCCTGCGGGGTCTGGTCGTGCCTGCCCGTGCGGTAATGGAAACTGATGTCGCCCGAAATGTTCACGTCCGGAGCGGGCATGGCCTCGACGGGAAGCCCTTCGGAACCGAAGAGCCGGTAGACTTCGGAGGCCGCCCTGCAGGCGAGAAATTCCCCCTTCGGGTCGGCGGCAAGGTCCTCAGTCGCCGTGGCCACGGCCAGGGGCCGGGGGGCGGCCATGGCCAGCAGTTCGTGCTGGTCGATGGGAAGCTCCTCTTCACGCCAGATGAATTTTTCCGTTTCGTTCATGAACCAGTTGGGATAACCCATGTCGAGATGGTTTTTGAAGTGCTGGGAAAGATTTTCCCCGAACTTGCGGCTGTGAAGCGCGCCGCCGCCGCATCCGGAGCAGTTGGAGACCACCATTTTGAAGCGCTCGTCCGCCGCGCCCGCCCACAGGGAGGTCTTGCCCAGCCGGGAGTGGCCGTGGACCGCCACACGGGCCCCGTCGATATCGGGATCGCTTTCGAGGTAATCGAGGATCCGGCTCAACCCCCAGGCCCAGGCGCCGATGACGGAGTATTTCACTCCCGTCGGGTCCCCTTTTTCAGTATCGCAGAAAAGCCGCAGGGCGCTGTCGGGAGCCCCGCCCGCCCGGTCGGGGAAGACGTCGTGGTAACAGGCCGTGGCCGAGGCGTACCCCCGGTCGACGAGGGTCTCCGGGACCCAGCGGTGGTGCTGGAGCGCCCGTTCGGGCTTGAACAGCACGCCGGGGAAGCGGCGTCCCGTGGGGATCACGTCCTCTTCGGTGGTGGTGTTGTGGTTGCCCATGAAGTTCAGCCCGGCGAAGGCGGGCACGGGACCGGCATGTTTCGCCGGGATGTAGATCAGCGCCTGGAAGGAGTGGGACCTGCCGTCGGCCATGGAGGCGATGATCTCAACCTCCTTCCGCAGAGCCTTGCCGCCGAGAGCTCCCTTTTTGCAGCTGACGAGCCGGAACTCCAGCCGGTCGGGCCGGGGAACGATCTCACCGTATTCGTACTTCTTCAGGAGACCGAGGATCCGGGAGCGCTGGAAACAGCTCCACTCGGCGGCGGTGACGATCCGGCCGCCGTCGGGCTTCGCCAGCGGATCGGGGAGAACGTAGGAGGCCGCGTCGCGCTCCTCGGTGGAATAAGGTCCGAAAGGTCTTTTTTCTTCTTGCATTTCAAGTCATCCCATGTGTGATTTATCGGATCCGCACCCGGAGACCGCGGCGGAAAAGTCCCCCGCAAGCTTGACGGTGCAGAAGGTTTCGAGTTCGCGGATCACCAGAGTGCGGGGCGTTTTCAGCTCCGCCCGGACCTCCGGCTCGAAGGAGAAACACGCCGCCTTTTCCGCCGGGAAGGGCAGTCCCACTTCGAGGGCGGGCAGCGTCCGCGCATTGTCCATGTTCAGCAGATGGAGCAGCAGGGCGTCGCCGGTCACGGCGATCTCGATGACGCCATGAGGAAAATCCATTTCGAACATGCCGCTCAATTCTTCCGTGCCGCCCGCCGGGAAGGGGATCTCCTCCCGTTCCCAGCCCCGTTCGTCCAGAACTCCGGCGTCGCTCAGCGAAACGACGGGGACATGCCATGAGCGGATCGTTTCGACTTCTCGGTCGGAAAGCATATACGCCCCGGCGAGCAGCAGTTTTTCCCCTGGGGCGGGCGGAGCCGAGTTTTCCGAAACGAAGCGCCACGTGATCTTTTTCCCGCGCAAGATTTCCGACGCCCGCTGTATCTCCTCCCGGAACCGGTCCGGGAAGAGGAGCCGGGAGTCCCGGGAATAGTAGACGCAGACCTGACTGATCTGTTTCGTCCCGGCGTAGAGGGAACTGTTGGCGCGGAAGTAGGAAAAACAGCGCTCGACCATGCGGAATTGCTCCGGATCGTCGCAGATCATCCGGTCGCCCTTCTTGACGGGGCGGACCAGCCAGTAGGCGCCGCAGTTTCCGGTGAAGACCATCTGTTCCGCACAGCAGAGGGCGATCTCCTCCCACGTGCGGTGGACCCTCATCGTGCCGTTTTCATGAAGCCAAGAGGCGTTGAGGGGCACGATATTGCAGAGCGAAGCCAGCTTGAATCCGGCGGTCCCGGTGATGTGTTCGCCCTTTTCCAGCGTGATGGCGCGGGAAGTTTCCAGAAAGGCCATGTCGGCCTCTTCGGGTGCGTCAAGGGGCTCGTAGCCGCCCTCGGCGAAGCGGCCCAGCCCCGGATTGTAGAGGACGATCGCTTCCGGATCGCGCTCCTTGACCAGACGGAAGACCGCCCGGTGGCGTTCGGAGCAGACCTGCCGCCGCCAGCGGTGCCATTCGATGGCCACGGAATCCAGTTCCGTACCGGTTTCGAAGGGAAGTTCCACATGGTCCCACGACCCGAGGCCGAAGAGACCGGGATCCTTTTGCGTCCGGGCGAGGTACTCCCGGAATTTCCGGCGGCAGGTTTCGCACCAGCAGGGGGTCTCCCCCGCGTTGTCGAAGTGGAACCCCGCGAGCCCCGCCTCCTCGAGCCCGTACCGGATGATTTCGGGGTAGTACTCCTCGTAATAGCGTTCGGAGTTGTAGCAGGCGTAAGCCCGGTAGCCCGTCCCGCTGTACAGCCGGAGCGTACCATCCATGTTCCGCCGCAGGCAGGAGCCGATGTCGGGCAGCTCCTCGACGATGGTTTCATAATACACCGTGGGGAGAGTGCAGTAGCCCACGCAGGTGATCCCCAGCTCCCGGGCGATCTCGGCCAATCCGGCCGTGCGTTTCATCTGCTCGCGCTCGAACTTCAGGCCGAACCCCTTGTAGAAGTGGGTGTAGATGAAGTCGACGCCCAGATCGGCGGCGCGTTTCAGCGCCTCTTTCGTATGGATCCGGTCGTACCACGCGGGGATCCACCGCCCCGCGCCGACGACGGAAGCGGGCGACGCCGAGCGCCTCAGATAGAATTGAATGGGTTCGTGGCACCAGCTGCACCACACCAGCGGATCGGGAAGAGTTTTTTTCATGCGTGCTCCTTGTTATGCCGTGTTCGCGTTGTAATATAGCGCCGGGACGCCCGCTCCGCAACCCGTGTCCGGACAAAAAAACTGTCTTTTTTTGCCAGATACGCTGTTGACATATGGAAACCCGCATAGGTAAAATACTCTGTAAGCAGTTACCTGCCTGTGCAGGGAAGAGAGCTCTCCGGAAAGATCCGGGACTCAGGCGCCGCAGGGATCGCCGACAAGTTTCCTCCGGGGACGGTTTTCACGCCCGGGTCCCGGATCCGGCGCTTCCTGCGGCGCGGAATTTCCCCGGGGGAAGACCGTACTCCTTTCTGAAGAGGGTGATGAAATACTGGAGGTCGGGGAATCCGCACTGTTCGGCGATCATTCCTACCGGCAGTTTCGAGCTGAGCAGCAGTTCTTTCGCATGTTCCAGCCTGAGTTGACGCATAAACCTGTGGGGCGGCATGCCGCACCGCTCGACGAAACGCTTGTGACTGGTGGTCCTGCCGACATTGAGGGCCTCGGCAAGTTCATTGTTGTCCAAGGGGTTGTCGAGGTGGTTGCGCAGATTTTCGAGAAGCGTTTCCATGTGAAACTCCTGATACGGGGGCAGCTCCCGCTCCGCCCAGATGTGTCCGGCGAGACGGTAGAGGATGGCGCACAACAGCCCCGACGCGGCGCACTCCGAACCGATGTCCCCCCGGGCCATCAGATCGCTGATCTTCGAAACCTCGCCGATGTACTCTTCGAAATGTTCCGGATGAAAAAGCCGGTCCTCCCCCAGCCCCAGCTCCTTGAGGAAGATCCCCAGCAGCGAACCGTTGAAAATGATGTAGACCTTGTGAACTTCTCCGCCCGAAGGTTCCCGGGTGTAATGACAGTTGCTGCCGTGGCTGATGAAAAAAATATCCCCCGCTCCGGCCTTGCGGGTGACGCCGCGGCTGCTGTAACGGACGTTCCCCGAGAGGATGAACTCCAAAGCCGCGTGACCGTAGTCGACATGCCGGATCCAATGGCTGCTTTGGGAACGGCTTTCCGCCACGGTGCCGATGTATACGGGGAGTATGACGCAATTTTTCTTGCACACTTTCCAGGGTGTCGACGGGATCACCTCCCCCGGAGAACTGACGATGATATCGTAGTTTTTGTCACTGCCCCGCCGTTCCACCAGCTTTTCGTTGTCGGCCATGATCACCCTCCTTCGCGGACGCGACGTAAATATAACTCCGGGGGTGAATTTTTTCAAATGCATTTTGAATAAAAACACATGTTTCGACTCTTGTATTTTTTTACGATCCGGTATAAATTTTCCACAGCAAAAAAGCAAAGGAGGCTCTGTGTCATGAAAAAAATCGTTGCCGTTCTGCTTCTTCTGGGTGCCGTCCTCGTGTCGGGGAACGAGGTCCTGACGCCCCCCGTCAACGGGGATTTCGCCGAAAACGGCCGCAATTGGGTGCCTTTCGCCGCCAAGTACGGCAAGGTGAGCTTTTCCGGCGGCGTCATGGAACTGAGCCGCAACGACGGCGCCCCCTATGCCGACGCGGGCAACGCGCGGCAGAGCATAGAGTTTTTCACGGGAGACAAAATCGAACTGACCTTTTCCGCCATGGGTGAAGGCTGGGTTTCCGCCGGATTCCGGATGTCGAAGAGCGGCAATGTCGCCAAACGGTTCAAGCTGACCCCCGGATTTTCGACCTGCACCTTCACGGTCGATCCCGCAAAACTGAAACTGCCGGAAAAGGGGAGCGTAAAATTCATCCTCGGCAAAGACACCTCCAAAGTCCGGATCAAGGCGTGCAAGGTCACGATCACCCGTCCCCCGAAGGAGATCCCGTCTCTTCCGGCCTTCACCCCCGCGGCCCTGCCTTCCGGCGTCAAGTTTCCCGAAAGACTGTTCTACCTCGGGACCAATCTGCTCGTCGACGCGTCGCTTCCCAAAATCGCGGCCATCGCCGACCGCGCCGCCAGGGCCGGATACAACACGGTCCTTCTCGCGGATTGGAAATTCGGTCAGCCCTGGGCCTTCGGGGAGCGTTACGTGAAGCGCCTCCGCGAGGTCGCCGCCATGCTCAGAGCCCGGAAACTCCGCGTCATCGTGAGCGTCTGCCAGCTGGGAGATCCAACCCCCTTCATGAACGAGTGCCCCGAAGAGGTGGAGTGCCTGCCTTCGCTGGGAACTCCCTTCGAGGTCGTCAACGGCGTCTTCACGCCCCGGGATATCATGCGGAACGGCTCCTTCGAAAAGGGCCTCGAAAACTGGCGTTTGGATCAGGCCGCCAATATCGCCGTCGACGACAAGGTGAGCTTTTCCGGGAAAAACTCCCTGCGCTTTCAGGTGAATAAGCCCTCCGATGTTCCCTGCGGCCACATCCGGGCCTGGTATAAATTCAAAGCCCCGCCCTTCCGGCATTACACCGTGAGCTTCAAGCTGAAAACCGCCGGGGTCAAGGGGCCCGGCCCCAATTTCGGGATCGGCTTCGCCCCCCTGTGCAAAGCCCCCGGCCAGCCCGACGGATTCCGTTATCTCTGCTACCGTAAGTTCTTTACCGGCAATCCCATTGCTCCTACTCAGGACTGGAAGGAGTACAAACTCAATTTCAACACCCTTGAAGGCGGGGAGCTGATCATGGCCGTGGGCGGCTGGGGGACCTCCGGCGGCACCTTCTGGATCGACGACGTTCAGATCAAACCGGCCTCCTTCGTCAACGTGGTGCGCCGTCGGGACACTCCCGTCAATGTGACCCTCGTCAGGGACGGCGGCCTTTGTCAGGAGGGGAAGGACTATTCCCCCATCGTCGACCCCAAGTGCGGCAACGTCAGATGGAAGGGGGATTTCGACGACCGGCATGAAGGGCCCGTCATCAAAATTCTGCCCGGGAGCCGCATCAGGGAAGGAGACGCGGTCAAGGTGGACTACTATCACGCCGCCATGGTGTTGAAGAGCGTCTGCATCTGCCTCAACTCCCCCAAGGTGAAGCCCATGATCGAAAGACAGATCCGGTGGTTCCAGGAGGCGATCCGCCCCGAAGGCATGCTGATCGGCATCGACGAACAGCGCAGCTACGGCTACGATCCGGCCTGCATGAGATCGGGGATCGACGCAGGTACGGCTCTGCGCAGCATGGCGATCTTCACCAGAAACAAAATCAGGGAGATCGCCCCTCAGGCCGCCGTCTACATGTGGAACGACATGTTCGATCCCACCGCCAACTGCCGGAAGGGCCGCTACTACTATCTCATCAAGGGATGCGGCTCCCTCTACGGGAACCACGTCGGTTTGCCGAAGGATATCATCATCCTGCGCTGGACCACCACGAGAAAACGCATCGAAAACGTCAGGGCCTCCGTCGACCACTGGAGCAAGACCATGGGGATGAAATACATCCACTTCCCCGGCTACTTCGACGATCCGGTCTTCAACCCCTGCTCCCGGAGTTTCATGGAGCCCGTTCTCAATGATCCCAACTGCGTCGGCGTTGGATTCGCCCAGTGGTCGGGAATCGACAATTTCAGGCCCCATTTTGAAAAGTTCCTCGTCATGGTCAACGAAATGAGTGCCAGATAACGGAAAAACACGGGGAGGACTTCATGAAAAAACGTTTCACTCTCATCGAGCTGTTGGTGGTCATCGCCATCATCGCCAGACTGGCCGGAATGCTGCTGCCCGCCTTGCAGCAGGCGCGCGCCCGGGCCCTGTCCGTGCAATGCCTTTCCAACGTGAAGCAGATCGGGTCGGCTCTGCAAACTTACGCGGACAACAACTCCGGCTTTCTGGTCCACACCAACCGCACCATCAAATACGACGGCGCCACATGCTATTACTGGCAGGATCTCATGGTCCTCATGAAACTGATCCCCTACGACAAAAAGACCCTCAACAACGGGGTTCCCCGGGGAGTGTTGGCCTGTCCCGGCGAAAACAACAGAAAACTGCTCACCTCTTCGGAATGGGACTCCTGGAAAGGCACTCATTACGGGTTGAACTACTTTTCCGACCGCGCCCACAACACGTGGTACACGGGGAATACGGGGCTGAAGTACCGCCGTTTTGCGAGGATCTATCAGCCATCCAAGGCCTATTATGCCACCGACACCGGGCTGGGCTTCGACAGCCAGACCGGGGCGGTCCGGATGCCTCACTGCTCGGTGAGAGCCGGCTACTCCACGATTTCGCTGCGTCACAACGGCAAGTTCAACGTGGTGCATTTCGACGGCCACGCCGCCACCTTCGACAAGTGTCCCCTCCTGGGGAACGGATACGACTGGCGCCACGTGGTCTGGGCTCTGGAACCGGAGCCCTGGCTCTGATTTCCGGCTGACGCAGTCCCCGGACGGCCCCTGCCGCCGCGCCGGTTCGGGACTCAGTCGCCGTAAGGGTCGTCGATCAGTTTCTTTTGCGGATGGCTTGCCAGCCAGGTCCGGGCGGCGGCGGCATCTTTTTCGACCTTCCGCCGAAGTCGGGTTATGCCCTCGGCGGCTTTGGCTCCGCCGCCCGTTTCCACCGCGTCGGAGATACTGTAGAACCAGGCGAAGTCCGCAGCCAGATCATTGCGGATCTTTTCGAAGTTCTTGTCCGGATGGGGAGACCACCGGGCGTAGCGTTTGGTGTTTTTGCGCATTTCGTCCGTCACGACGATGTCCAGCGCGCAGCAGAGCCGGAATTCGATGTCGTCGAGGATGCGGCGCGTCGCTTCGAGGTCGGCGAGAAGCTGACCGGTCTTGCCGGAAGCGAGGCGCGTTTCCAGCTCCTGCTGTTCCCTGAGGAGTCCCCGGAGCCCCTTCAGGATCGGTTCTGCCTGGAAAAGGAGGGGAGAATGAAGACCGGGCCGTATTCCCCGGCGGGGAGTTCCGCGGCACGGGCGGCCAGGGTGCAGGGCGCGGGCCGCCGGCCGGATTCGAAAGCGAGGATCTTGGGCCGAAATCCCCGCAGCGTCAGCTCTTTCCCGAGGAGATCGACGGTCCTCATATTCCAGCGGATGTTGTCGGGCGGGGAGGCATGAAGTATGGCGACCCCGCGCAGAAAAAAGGCGCGGAGGCGTTGAAGCATCGGAACGGAAAGGTCCGCCGCCAGCCGGCTGCCCCGGCGGGGACGGGAGAAGATGACGCCGTTTTCCCTGAGGATATCGAGAGCCCGGTGGAGCTTCATGCGGGAGACGCCGAAACCGCGGGCCAGCTCCTCCTCCGGAGCCAGCGGGGAGCCGGGGAGGATCTCCCCGTCGATGATCTTCCGCAGAAGTTCCCTGCAAATCGCTTCCTGTTCCATGACGGTCCTTCATTTCGCGCCTTCGCCTTACAATACAGCCCGTGAAGAGAAAAAGCAAGGAAAAAGCCGGGGCAATATCCCATTTTTTTTCGGGAAAAACGGCGGCCGGGAGTTGACAAAAGGTTTCCGGCGGGGTAGATTATGTCCGGAGAAAAAAACGTCCCGGGATCGTCGCGGTGCGAATGATTTGGACCGTATGAAGGATATCATGAGATCGTTTTTGTTTTTTGCAGCCGTCATTGTTCTGACCGGATGGGCGATCGATGCCGGCGCGGGAGAGGAATTTTACTGCAAGTATTGCGGAGAGAAGTTTCATAATGCCTCCGCCGCCCGGCTGGGATACTGTCAGTATTCCCGAAGCAGGAACCACATCGCCGTTTCGTGCCGGAACAGCAAATTCGTCTGCGAGTCCTGCGGGGAAACTTTTTCGAGCGCAAGCGCCGTGCGGCTGGGGTACTGCGTGTACGGCGCCGATCACAAACATTCCCTCTCCGGAGGAGATGGCGGTTCGGGCAAATTCGTGTGCCGCTATTGCGGGGAGACCTTCTCCTCCCCGGGGGCCGTCCGGCTGGGGTCCTGCGTGTACGGCCCCGGCAAGAAACACACCCTGGGTGGCGAATGTACGCCGTCCAGAAAATACTTCTGCGCATTCTGCGGCGAGGAGTTTTCGTCTCCGGGCAGTGTCCGGCTGGGGCAGTGTCTCTACGCCTCGAACAAACGGCACGTCCTGTCCACGTGCACTTCTTCCGGCAACATTTTCTGCCGCTTCTGCGGGGAGCGCTTTTCGAGTCCCGGCGCGGTGAGGCTCGGGGTCTGCACCCGCACGTCGGACCGCCGACATCAGCTGCCGTGATTCGGGCAGGTCACGAAAACGAAAGCCGACCCTTCCCGCAGGAAAGATCGGCCCGCTGAAAACTCCCCGCGGCCTTTCCGGCGGCGGGGAGTTCCGTCAGACGTTCAGCAGAAGGATTTCTTCAGCGCCCACAGCCCCAACGCGGGGTTGCTGATGTAGAAGACCTCTTCGCCGTCGACGATGTTCATCCCGTCCTTGAGTTTGGCGGGATCGTACTTGGCGGTCATGGCCGTCAGGTCGCCGTATTCGAAGCCCACGCTGCGGATCTCCTCGGCGGTGACGCCGGGACCGGGGCAGTAGGTGATCCGGAACCGGCCCTCGCTGGAGCCGTGGATCAGGTGCGCCGCCGCGCCCAGACTGTCGCGGAGTTCCTGATTTTCCGCCACCGCCTTCAGCGTGTTGGGCGTCCCCTTGTAGCCGTACTTGCGGATGAGACGGTCGTTTTCCTTGTCCTCGCCGAACTCCTTGAGTCCGGGGGCGAGAATGATGAGGTCGCCGTCGTCGGCAATGGCCATGCGGGTGCGGTAGACCGCCTTGTTGCCCAGCCAGGTGCTCTTGAACTCCTCGGGATCGAGGTAGACCACCACTTTCTTGAGAGGTTTGTCCAGCAGCTGGAGATTGGTCTCCACGCTCAGGGCGCTGGCCGCGTTGAAGACGTCGATGCCCGTGCCGGAGAAAAATCCCCGCATGGCCATCTGGCCGGAAGCTTCATCCCGCGCCATGACCGTGAGCATGTAGACCAGGGGCAGATCCTTCAAGTAAGTATCCACGCCGTAGTTGAAAAGGCGTCTCACGGGGGAGTCCGCCCGGCCCATGATGTTTTCGAGTCCGGCCACGGCCCCGAGGAAGTGGGACTTGTTGATGATGTCCCGGCCGCCCACGCCCACCATCAGGTTCTTGGTGTAGTTGGCCATGCCCACCACTTCGTGGGGCACCACCTGACCGATGGAAAGGATCAAATCGTAGTTCCCCTCGAAGAGGAGCTTGTTGACCCCGATCCGGACCTCGTAGTCCAGCTTGCCGCCGGAAAGCTCTTTTATGAACTCCGACGGCGCGGTCCCGAGTTCCCTCACGTCGTTCCGCCAGTCGTGGACTTTGAAGAGGCTCTTGGGGATCTTCTTGCCGAACATCAGTTCCAGTTCCCGGTCGCCCATGGGAGCATGGGTGCCCAGAGCGGGCATGATGTCGATATGGCACTTGTCGCCGTAGAGTTCCCAGATGATCTCGGTGATCCGCCCGGCCCTGGAATTGAGCCGGGTGTGGTCGGGAGGCAGCAGCAGCAGACGTTTGATCTGCTTGCCGCTCTTCTCGATGGTGCGGATCACCAGATCCCGGAGCTCGCTGTCGGAAATGGCGGTGGTCGCACCGCCTTTCTGCACGTAGAGTCCCATGATCGCTTACGCCATGTAGGTCCCGGCGACGGTCTTGCCGCTGTTCTCGGTCCACTCGGTGTGGAAGAACTTGCCGCGTTCGCAGTCGGTGCGCTCGTAGGTGTGGGCGCCGAAGTAGTCCCGCTGAGCCTGAAGCAAATTGGCGGGGACCACCGCGCTGCGGTAGCCGTCGTAGTAGCAGAGGGCGCTGCTGAAGGCGGGAACGGGGATCCCGGCCATGACGGCCTGAGCGACCACTTCGCGCCAGGCGCTTTCGCACTCGGCGATGGCTCCCTTGAAGAAGTCGTCGAGAAGCAGATTGGCGAGTTTGGGATCCTTGTCGAAGGCCGCCTTGATCTTGTCCAGGAACTGGGCGCGGATGATGCAGCCGCCGCGCCACAGGAGCGCGATCTCGCCGTAGTGGAGATCCCAGTTGTATTCCTTGGCCGCGTGACGCATGAGCTGGAAGCCCTGCGCGTAGGAGCAGATCTTGGAGGCGTAGAGGGCCTTGCGGACCTTTTCGATGAAGGCGGCCTTGTCGCCGGTGAACTTGCCGCGGAGACCGCCGATGACCTTGGCGGCCGCCACGCGCTCTTCCTTGATGGCGGAAAGACAGCGGGCGAAGACCGCTTCGGCCACGGTGGGAGCCGCCACGCCCAGATCCAGGGCGCTCTGGCTGGTCCACTTGCCGGTGCCCTTCTGGCCGGCGGCGTCGAGGATGATGTCCACCACGGGCTTGCCGGTCTCGGGATCGGTCTTGGTGAAGATGGCGCTGGTAATCTCGATGAGGTAGCTGTTGAGCTCGCCCTTGTTCCATTCGGCGAAGACGTCGTGGAGTTCGGGAGCGGTCAGCCCGAGGAGCTGCTTCATGATGAAGTAGGCTTCGCAGATCATCTGCATGTCACCGTATTCGATGCCGTTGTGGACCATCTTCACGTAGTGTCCGGCGCCGTCGCTGCCGACCCACTCGCAGCAGGGGAGCCCCCCCGCGACCTTGGCGGCGATGGCCTGGAAGATGGGCTTCACATGGGGCCAGGCTTCGGGAGCTCCGCCGGGCATGATGGCGGGACCGAGAAGAGCCCCCTCTTCACCGCCGGAAACACCGGTGCCGATGAAGTTGATGCCCTTTTCGGCCAGAGCCTTGGTCCGGCGGATCGTGTCCTGGAAGAAGCTGTTGCCGCCGTCGATGATGATGTCGCCCTTGTCCAGATAGGGGACCAGCTGTTCAATGAGGCCGTCCACGGCCGCGCCGGCCTTGACCATCATCATGATGCGCCGGGGGGATTCCAGATTGTCGCACAGCTCTTTGACGGAGTGGCAGGCGATGAACTTCTTGCCCTTGCCGCGGCCGTTGACGAAGTTGTCGACCTTTTCCACCGTCCGGTTGTAGACGGCGGCGGTGAAGCCGTTGCGTTCCATGTTGAGGACCAGATTTTCGCCCATGACTGCGAGACCGATAAGACCGATATCCGCTTTTTTCATCTGTTTCGTTCCTTGAAAATTCTTTGGGGATTGATTCACGAAAAAGGGGGGACGTCTCGGGAGCACTCCCGGGAAGCCCCCCCTTCGAAGGTCGGACCGTGGATCACACGCCGCTGAAGGCGGAGAATCCGCCGTCCACGGGCAACACGATGCCGTTGACGAAGCCCGCGGCCTCGTCATCCAGCAGGAAGAGCAGCGCGCCGAGCAGGTCGGCGGGGACGCCGAATTTGCCCATGGGGGTGTGGCTCAGGATGGTGTTGCCCCGGGCGGTGAGGGAACCGTCGGGATTGGTCAGCAGTGTGCGGTTCTGGTCGGTGAGGAAGAATCCGGGGGCGATGGCGTTGACCCGGATCCCCACCTTGGAGAAGTGCACCGCCAGCCACTGGGTGAAGTTGCTGATGGCGGCCTTGGCCCCGGAGTAGGCCGGGATCTTGGTCAGGGGGCAGAAGGCGTTCATGCTGGAAATGTTGATGATGGCGCCGCCGTCGGCCGCCGCCATGTCACGGGCGAAGACCTGGGTGGGGAGCAGAGTGCCGAGGAAGTTCAGATTGAAGACGAAGCCCACGCCCGCGGGGTCGAGGTCGAAGAAGGTGGTGACGCCTTCGACCTTTTTCTGCAGGTCTTCCTTGGAAAGATACTCCTTGCTGGTGGTGCCCTTGGGGTTGTTGCCGCCGGCGCCGTTGATCAGGATGTTGCAGGGACCCAGTTCGGCCTTGATGATCTCGTTGGCCTTCTGGAGGCTCTCGAGCTCGAGCACGTTGGCGGAAAGGCCGATGGCTTTGCCGCCCGCACCGTTGATCTTCGCGGCCACGTTTTTCGCATTTTCCTCGCGCAGATCGAGGATGGCGACCTTGGCTCCGCTCTTGGCGAGAGCTTCCGCCATGACGCTGCACAGAATTCCGCCGCCGCCGGTGACGACCGCGACCTTGCCAGTCAAATCGACTTTCATTGCCCAGACTCCCTTTCGTCTTGTTGATTTGCGCTTTCTTCTCCGGGGAATTCCCCGGAAAGAAAACAGTTTTTCGCGTGACACTGCTTAATATACCATATTGACAAAGTATTGTCAAGGGGCCGCGGGTGAAAAAAACGGCGATTGTGAGCCGAATTCCGAAAAGGACGGGAAAGACTTCGGGCGGTGTGCTCCGCCGCGGGCTTGCAAAAAGCGGCCTCCGGGTGTAAGTTATGACGGGGAACGGGCGGACGGCGGTTTTTCGGCGCCGCCGTGACGCCCCCCCCTGCAATGATGGGAGCCGAAAAAGGAAAGATGCCGCAAGATGAGCATTCCCGCACCGCTGCCCCGGATCAGGGCGTTCGAAAAACTCGGTTACGGTCTGTTTCTCCACTGGGGGCTGCACGCGCTGGTCGGCCGGGGCGTATGGGGCCAGGCCTTCACGAAAACCCCGCCCGCGGAATACGAAAAACTCATGGAGCGCTTCACCGCCGAAGAGTTCGACGCAAATGAAATCGCCGCCTTCGCCCGCCGGGCGGGGATGCGCTACATCACCCTGACGCTCCGCCACCACGACGGATTTTCCCTCTACGACACCTGCGGTCTCAACACCTACGACGCCCCCCACTCGGCGGCGAAGCGGGATCTGGCGGCGGAGTTCGTCGCAGGATGCCGCAAACACGGCATCGTCCCCTTCTTCTACCACACCACCATCGACTGGCACTGGCGCGGCGGCGGTCTGGATCCCGAAGGGAAGAGCTTCGTCAACTACGCCCAAGAGGCTTCCGACGAGCTCTTCCGGGAGTATCTGGACTACCTGCACACCTCGGTGGAGCTGCTCTGCCGCAACTACGGCCCGGTGGGGGGCTTCTGGTTCGACGGCAACTGGGCCCGGCCGGGGGCCGACTGGCAGGAGGACCGGCTCTACGGCATGATCCGGAAGTACCAGCCCGACGCGGTCATCATCAACAACACCGGGCTCCAGGCGCTGGGCAAGACCGGCCACCCGGAGCTGGACGCCGTCACTTACGAAAACAACGCCGCGAAGCCCCTGGACCGGGAGGGCATGAAAAAATACGTGGCCGCCGAGGTCTGCCGCCCCATGAACTCCTTCTGGGGGCGGGGCAAGAAGGCCATCGACTACCTTTCCCCCGCCCAGGTGGTGGAAGAGCTCTGCCGGAGCCGGGGCTGCGGCGCCAATCTGCTGCTGAACGTGGCTCCCACCGCGGAAGGGCAGATCCCGCCCTACGAGAAGGCGGCGCTGGAGGAGGTCGGCCGCTGGGTCGGCTGGTTCGGCGAAGCCCTCTTCGATCCCCGCCCGGCGCCGGAACTGAGATGCCGGGGACGGGATTTTATTCTCCGCGACGGGAAGAAACTCTACTACTTCGCCTTCGGGGTGGAGGTGAGCTGGCGGACGGCGGGACCGGAACTGCGCACCATCGACGGCCTGACGGAAAAGATCGCAGCCTGCCGCTGGCTGGATGACCGGGAACCTCTCGACTTCACCCAGGACACGCAGAAGAAGATCGCCTCGTTCCGCTGCAGCGAATTCCTCTACGGCGAACAGACCGTGGTCCGGGTGGCCCGGCTGGACCTCGAGTGAACGCAAAAACGCAGGGATTTTCGAGGCGAACCGGTCTTTCGGAACGCATTTTTTCGCGATTTCGACTTGATTTTTCCGACTTTCGAACTATATTTCCATTCTGAGAAAAGTCTTTTCGGGAAATGTGAGGAGGTGCGGAAAATGAGATTCATCGAAGCCGACTGGCTTTACCTGCTGATCGTGCCCATTCTGCTGATGCCCGTCATCGCCGTCATCAGCCGGAACCGGCGGAAGAAGCAGCTCGAGGCCCTGCTGGGAGCCAATGCGGACTCCCCCGACGCGGTCCACCTTTCCCGCACCGCGCGGGTCTGGCGGCATCTGCTCCTCATCGGTGCCGCGTCGGCGCTGATCGTCGCCGCCGCCCGGCCCTCCGCGGCGGCGAAGCTCCTCCCCTTCGAGCCCAAGGGGCGGGACATCATGGTCCTCTGCGACGTTTCCCGCAGCATGAACGCCGCCGACATCGCCCCCTCGCGGCTGAAACACGCCCAGTACATCCTGCGGCAGCTGAGTTCACGGGAGCAGGGGGACCGTTTCGGGCTGGTCCCCTTCGCCGGAAGCGCCTTCCTGAGCTGCCCGCTCACCTCGGACCCGGTGACCTTCAACGAATACGTGGATGAACTTTCCACCGATTCCGTCCCCGTGGGCGGCACCAATCTGGAAAAGGCGCTTCAGGTGGCGGAAAAGGCCTTCGCCGCTTCCGAAAGCGGCAACCGGGCCATCGTGCTCCTCACCGACGGCGAGGAACTCCAGGGCAACAGCTCCTCTTTCGTCAGGAAACTGAAGGAAAAACACATTCCTCTCTTCATCATCGGACTGGGCGATCCCGTCAACGGCGCGGTCATTCCGAGAGGGGAAGAGGGGGCCGGATTCGTCCGGGACGCCGCCGGCAAGGTGGTGACGTCGCGCCTCAATGAAAAACAGCTTGCCGCCCTCGCCGCCGAAACGGGCGGGATCTACTGCCGCTCCACCGTCACCGACACGGGGGTGGAAAAACTGGCGAACGCCATCGCCGGGCTCGACCGGGCCGCACGGGAAAACGTGAAGCGCCGGATCCCGGTGGAGGAGTTCCCCAAGGCCCTCGGGGCCGGACTGCTCCTCCTCGTGCTCTTCATGCTCATTTCCGAGAAGAAGATGCCCGCGTCTTCCCTGCTTCTGCTCTTCGGGGCCTTTCTGCTCACGGGGGCGGGGGAAAAGGACGCCGACGCGGTGAAGCCCGCCGCCAAACCCGAACTGGTGATCCCCGCCGACCCGGTCGGCATGTACAATCTGGCCCGCGAGCTCCAGCTTTCCGGGGATCCGGGATATGCCGGAATCTACGGGAAACTCCTCGCCCGGCGGGACACGGGGCGGGAACTTGCCGCCCGCGCCTACAACAATCTGGGGGCGGGGATCCATCAGCAGTGCCAGAAGGAGATCGCCGCCGCCCAGGGTCAGGTCGGGAAACAGCAGCTCGACCAGGCGCTGAAGGCCCTGGAACAGGCCGCGGGCCTGGCCGGGAGTGCGGGAGAGCTCTACTCGCGGGCCGCGCCGGGCGCAGACGCGATCCCGGAATTCGGGGCCAACCTCACCCGCCTCGCACGGGACAGAAAACAGATCGAAGAGCTGAAAAAGAAGATCGAGGAACTCAAGAAACAGCAGAAGAAGGCTCAGGACAAGACCCGGCAGGCTCGGGATCAAAATAAGCAGCAGCAACAGCAACAACAGCAGAAGCAACAGCAACA
>JAFSYV010000290.1 GCA_017443585.1 Lentisphaeria bacterium
CGCCGGGATCGAGGGTCTGGAATACATCGACAAGGCCATCGTCATCGACCAGAGCCCCATCGGGCGGACGCCCCGGTCCAATCCGGCCACCTACACGGGGACCTTCGACCTGATCCGCCAGCTTTTCGCCACGCTGCCCGAAGCGAAACTCCGGGGCTACGGCCCGGGGAGATTCAGCTTCAACGTCAAGGGCGGGCGCTGCGAGGAGTGCCACGGCGACGGCATCATCAAGATCGAAATGCAGTTCCTTTCGGACGTCTACGTTGAGTGCTCCCACTGCAACGGCCGGCGCTTCAACACCGAGACGCTGAACGTGAAATACAAAGGCCGCTCCATCGCCGACCTGCTGGAACTGACCGTGGCCGAGGCGGCGGAGCTTTTCGCCCCCCTGAAGCGCATCGCGAGAAAACTCGACGTGCTCAACGAAGTGGGGCTGGGCTACATCAAGCTGGGGCAGCCCGCCACCACCCTTTCGGGCGGCGAAGCCCAGCGGATCAAACTCGCCACGGAACTGGCCCGAATCCCGCGGGGGCACACGCTGTACATCCTCGACGAGCCCACCACGGGGCTTCACCTGGCCGATATCGACCAGCTGCTCAAGGTCCTCTTCAAGCTCCGGGACATGGGCAACAGCGTGGTGGTCATCGAACACAATCTGGACGTGATCAAGATGGCCGACCACATCATCGACCTGGGGCCCGAAGGGGGCGACCGGGGCGGCGAGATCATCGGCACGGGGACGCCGGAAGAACTGGCACTCAACCCTGATTCCATTACCGGCAAGTATTTAAAACCCTGCCTGAAACGCAAATGATCGCCAAAGTCGTTACGGAAATTTCCCTGGACCGGGAGTTCGATTATCTGATCCCGCCGGAGCTGGAGGGGAAGATCAGGGTCGGCTCCGCCGTGACCGTTCCCTTCGGCCGGACGCTCCGGGAAGGGGTGGTGCTGGCCGTCGCCGCAAACTCCGCCTACCCGCTGACGAAGCTCAAACCCGTGGCGGGCCTCTGCACCACACGGGCGGACATTCCGGAAAAGCTCATCGAGCTGGGCCAGTGGATCGCCGAATACTACTGCTGTTCGCAGGAACACGCCATCCGGACTCTTCTCCCGGCGGCGGTCCGCAGCGGCAAGGTCCGGCCCAGGACGCGGAAGCTCTTTTCCGTCGCCGACACGGAAAAGGCGGAAAAGCTCATTCTCGAAAGCGCCGCAAAACCTTCGCTTGCCTCCCGTGCGCTGATCCTGCGGGAACTGCGCTCCGCCGGGACCATGTCTCTCGACGGACTCAAGAACATCCCCAACTTCAGCGTCAACAGCCTCAACACGCTGGTCAAGAACGGACTGGTCCACGTGGAGGACGAGGTGGTGCGGGCGGATATCTTCGGCGACGCGGCGGTGCTGCCTTCCAAGCCCCTCCCCCCCACGCCCGAACAGCGGAAGGCGCTGGCGCTCTTCGACGAGATGCTGGCCGGGAAAAGCTCCTCAAAAGTCATGCTGCTCCACGGGGTCACCAACAGCGGCAAGACCGAAGTCTATCTGCAGTGCATCGCCAAGGTCCTCGAACAGGGCCGGAGCGCCATCGTGCTGGTGCCCGAGATCGCCCTCACGCCCCAGACGCTCCGCCGCTTCCGGGCCCGTTTCGGGGACCGGCTGAGCGTGCTCCACAGCCGGCTGTCGGAGCGGGAGCGCTACGATGAGTGGAACCGGATCAACGAGGGGGAAGTGCGCATCGCCATCGGGGCCCGCTCCGCCCTCTTCGCGCCCTTCCGGGATCTGGGGCTCATCGTGGTGGACGAGGAGCACGAATCCACCTACAAGCAGTCCGAATCCCCCCGCTACAACGCCCGGGACGTGGCGGTCATGCGGGGCAAGATCGAGAACGCCTGCGTCATCCTGGGCTCGGCAACCCCCTCGGCGGAGTCCATGTACAACGCGAAAAAGGGCAAATTTCTGCTGGCGGAAATGCCTTCGCAGGCCAACGACAACGCCTCCCCCGTCATGCATCTGGTGGATCTGCGGCTGGAAAATCCCGAAGACGGCAACCCCCTCTTTTCCAAGCCCCTCATCGAAGCCGTCCGGGAGCGGATCGCCCACGGGGAACAGAGCATCCTTTTCCTCAATCTGCGGGGGTACGCACGGGTCATGGTGTGCAAGGAGTGCTCCTACGAGGCCTGGTGTCCGGAGTGCTCCGTCCATTACACCTACTCGAAGTCCCGGCAGACCTTGAGCTGCCATTTGTGCGGGAACGTGATCCCCGCCCCGGAAAAGTGCCCACAGTGCGGCTCCCCCTCGGTCCGTTTCGACGGCGCGGGGACCGAAAAAATCGAATCCATCGCCCGGGCCGTCTTCCACGGGGCCCGCATCGCCCGGATGGACTCCGACCTCATGCGGTCGGCCGCCGACTACGAAACGGTGCTGGAGCGCTTCCGCCGGGGGGATCTGGACATCCTCATCGGCACTCAGATGATCGCCAAGGGGCTCCACTTCCCCAACGTGACGCTGGTGGGGATCCTCATGGCCGATCTGGGCCTTTCCTCCCCCGACTTCCGGGCGTCGGAAAGGACCTTCCAGCTCATCACCCAGGTGGCGGGCCGGGCGGGCCGGGGCGAACGGCGGGGCGAAGTCTATCTGCAGACCCGCAAGCCCGACAACGAAACCATCGTCCACGCCATGAACCTGGACTTCGCCGCCTTCAGCGCCTATGATCTGGAGTTCCGGGAGCTGTTCAAGTACCCGCCCTTTTCCCGGCTCATCGCCGTCTGGTTCAGGGGCAGCGACGAGGAACAGCTGGCGGAGTGCGCCGCCAACTTCACCGAACAGCTCCGCCCCTACGCGGGCACGGAAATCCGGCTGGCGGGCCCCGCCCCCGCCCCCATCGCCCGGATCAAGGGAAAATTCCGCTATCTGCTCACCATCCGGGGCCAGGGGCTCAAGGTCATGCGGCAGGCGCTGAAAGTGCTGGCATTTCACCGCAAGCTCCCCGGCGACGTGGAGATCGCCATCGACGTGGACCCCCAGTCTTTGCTGTAACATTCGAACCTGACATAAAGGATCCTGCATAATGAGCATTTCATGGGAACGGAGCGCGACGGCTCCCGAAATCAACACCGCGCTGGACGAAGTCGCAGGCGAATTTCACAACGGAGGGACGTGCGTCCTCCGTTTCCGGCAGACGGCGGAAAAGAACCGCCTCGCGGTGAAACGCGACGGCAGCGCCTGGCTGGTCGAGTACGAAAAAACCTTTTACGCGCTCCGGGGCGCGGCGCTGGCGGCGGCGGGGGCGGAGACCGAAGAAGAAACTTGCTTCGACACCCACGGGATCCTCCTGGACTGCTCCCGGAATCCCGTCATCACCCCGGAACGCTTCAAGCACTGGCTCAGAAAGCTGGCGCTCCTCGGGTACAACACCGCCATGCTCTACACCAAGGACGCCTATCAGCTCCCCGGCGAAACCTACTTCGGCTACATGCGGGGAGCCTACTCCGTCCAAGAGATGAAAGAGGTGGATTCCTACGCCAAAAAGCTGGGCGTGGAGATGGTGGCGTCCATTCAGGCCCTCGGCCATCTGGAACCGGTCCTGCGCTGGCCGCACTACGCCCGGTCGCCCCTGCGGGACACGGACAACGTCCTCATGGTGGACGCCCCCGACAGCTACGCTCTTCTGGAAAAAATGATCGGCTTCTGGGCGGAAAGTTTTTCCAGCTCCCGCATCCATCTGGGGATGGATGAGACCCACGATCTGGGCCGGGGCCGCTTCATGGACAAAAACGGCTACGAAAATCCCTTCCACATCTACAACCGCCACCTGAGACGGCTCTGCACCATCTGCAAAAAACACGGTCTTTCGCCCATCATCTGGAACGACATGTATTTCCGCTACGGGAACAAGAGCCAATCCTACTACGGCCCCACGGAGATCCCGGACGAGGTGAAAAAGGAGATCCCCCCCGAGGTGCAGACCTCCTACTGGGACTATTACCACTACGAGCCCGAAATCTACGCCGAAAAGCTCACCGCTTCGCGGGAGCTCAACGGCCACGCCCCCCTCATGGCCTCGGCGATCCGCACCTGGCCCGTCTTCTGGACCAACTTCGACCTGACGAAGAGGACGGTCCGGCCCTGCCTCGAAGGCTGCCGCCGCAGCGGCACGCGGGACATCATCTACACCATGTGGGGCGACGACGGGGGCTTCTGCGAATTCGAATCGGTCTTTTCTGCCCTCGCCTGGGCGGCGGACTGCGCCTTCCACGGCGGGAAGGACGACGAAGCCCGAGCCGCCGCCTTGTACCGGACGATCTTCGGCGCGGACTACTTCCTTCAGCTCAAGGCGGGGGAAATGGAACAGCGCTACGAAGTCGGCGATGGCGGGTTCAACTGGATCATGGCCGCGGCAGTGATGTGGGACGATCCCCTCATGGGCATCGTCTGGCACGAATACCGCCATTTCGGGGAGGACTTCTGGGAAAAGGCCCTCGCCAAGTGGCGGGCGCTGCTGGCGGAGCTTCAGCCTCACCGGCATGAAACGGGGGGCGGCGATCTGGACCACGCCTGTTTCATCCTCGAAGCCCTGACCGCCAAGGTGGCCTTCCGTCTGGCGCTCCTCGACGCCTACAGGAAACGGGACCTTCCCCGCCTGACCGAGCTTGCGGAAAAGGAAATCCCGCAAGTGCAGCAGGCCGTCGCCGCCTTCGAAGGTTCCTTCCGGAAGATGTGGTTCCGCTCCTACAAGAGCTGGGGGCTGGAGATCATGCAGATCAAGCTGGCGGGGCTCCGGGAGCGTTACACCGAATGCGGCCGCCGCATCCGGGAACTCGTTTCGGGCCGGGCGTCGAAGATCGAGGAGCTGGAGCTCGCCCCCGACACCATGGGCGTGGTGGACACCCGCTACCGGATGAACGTCACCGGCTCCTGGTTCATTTGAGGACGGAAAAATCCCGGAGAAAAAGCGCGTTTTTTTCCTGTTCCGGGCTTGCAGTCGTACCTTTCCCGGTCTATATTATGTCATAGCCCCTCACAAGGGAGTTTCATCCAAACGATAAGGAGAATTGTCCGCAATGAAGAAAACCGCTCTTTCACTGGCCGCCGCGGCGGGACTGCTGCTTGCCGGATGCACCAGCATCGAATCCACCCAGAACTTCAACGGCGTCGCCTGCGGCACCGAAACCGAAAAGGCCGCCTGCCAGACTCTGATCCAGATCCCCGGCTTCTACTTCTTCGGACTTCCCATCATCACCGGCGGACTGGGCGACGGCAAAGTCGCTTTCTTCACCTTCACCCAGACCACCGACAACGCCGTCTGGCTCATGACCAAGGAGGTCAAGAGCAAGGGCGCCACCCGCCTCATCAATCAGCACATGTCGGTGACCGAGAGCTACATTCCCTTCCCCTTCGTGAGCAAGAAGATCCTGAACTTTTCCGCCACGGGCGTACGCTCGGCCGGCGCCGCCCCCCGCCGGACCGCCGATCCCCTCGACCGGATGCTTTGAAGCCCGGCCGGCGCAAGGCGGAAAGGAGGTCTGCCATGGGCAAGATCAAATGTTTCGTCCTCGATACCAACGTTCTGCTCCACAGCGCGCAGAGCATCGAATCCTTCCAGGATAACGATGTGGTCATCCCCATGACCGTCCTCGAGGAGCTGGACAAGTTCAAGAAAAACAACGACGAGCTGGGCCGGAACGCCCGCATGGTCATCCGGAAACTGGACCGCCTGCGGCAGAGCGAATCCGAACCGGGGAGACTCCAGTCGGGGATCCCCCTCTCCCGCGTCTCCAGGAACGCCACGGGGAACCTTTTCGTCCTCTCGTCGAGTTTGAAGCCCGGCTCACCGGAGGAGGCGGCGGTGGACGCCCTCTTTTCCGACATGCCCGGAAGCGTCCCCGACAACCGGATCCTCCGGGTGGCCTACGAACAGCACCTGAACCGCCCCTACGTGATCATGATCAGCAAGGACATCAACGTCCGGCTCAAGGCCGACGCCCTGGGCATCAAGGTCATGGACTTCGAAAGCAATCGCGTGAGCGAAGACCGGTTCTACACCGGCATCGGCCAGCTCAAGGTCTCCCCGGAAACGCTCAACGCCGTCTTCCAGAAACGGGAATACCGCTCCGGATCGCTCCAGCTGCCGGTCAACGCCTTCGCCGTGCTGGAAAGTTCCGAAAACAATCAGAAGTACGCCGTCTGCCGCGCCGACGGCCAGGGCAGCTTCCGGCTTCTGGACCACACCCTCACCGACCGGGTCTGGAACATCAGCCCCAAGAACCGGGAACAGCGCATGGCCCTGGACCTGCTCCTCGACCCGGAGATCCGGCTGGTCACCCTCGTGGGCGGCGCGGGCACCGGCAAGACGCTTCTCGCGCTGGCCGCGGCGCTGCAGCTGACGCTCAACCGGGAGCTTTTCGAACGCGTTCTCGTTTCCCGCCCCGTGATCCCGCTGGGCAAGGACATCGGGTTCCTCCCCGGCTCCAAGGACGCGAAACTCGGCAGCTGGATGCAGCCCATCTTCGACAATTTGCAGTTCCTGCTGGGAGAACAGACGACTCAGGGCGTTCCCCAGAACGGCAAGCGGCAGGGAAGCTCTTCCCGGCTGACCGTGGAGACTTTGCTCAATTCCAAGAAGATCGAGCTCGAAGCGCTGACCTACATCCGCGGCCGGAGCATCGCCCGGCAGTTCGTCATCGTGGACGAGGCGCAGAACCTGACGCCCCACGAGATCAAGACCATCGTCAGCCGCTGCGGCAACGACACGAAAATGATCCTCACGGGCGACCCCGGACAGATCGACAATCCCTATCTGGACAGCTCCAGCAACGGACTTTCCTACGCCGTGGAAAAACTCAAGGGCCAACCCCTCTACGGCCACGTGACGCTGAGCCGCAGCGAACGGAGCGATCTGGCGGCCATCGCGGCGAAGCTGCTCTAAGACAGGATCCCCATGGCGCAGCGGAGCCCGTCGGCGGCCCCTGAAAGGATGCCCCCCGCTCCGCCCACGCCCTCCCCGGCGGGGAAGAGCCCGCGCATGGAAAGGGATTCCCCCTTTTCGGTCCGTTCGAAGCGCAGCGGCGAGGAAACGCAGCTTTCCACGCCGATGAGTTTCCCTTCCCGGCAGAAGCCCGGATAACGGCGGTCGAAGTGCTTCAGCGCCGCCTGCAGAGCCTCGCGCACGTCCCGGCGGAGCAGTTGGTCGATGCGGCCGGGAACGATCCCCGTTTCGCAGGCGTGACGGCGGTTTTTCAGCCCCGGTTTTTCCCCCAGAAAGGCGGCGGCGTCCTGCGCCGGAAGCGTGTAGTCGGAGCCCCCCGCGAGAAAGAGGGCTTCCTCGATCCGGTCGAACTCGGCATAGGCTTCGTCGAAGGAGCCGAAACACTCCGGGCTCAAGGTGGTGATGAGGCAGCTGTTGGCGAACTCCCCGCCGCGGACGTAATCGCTCATGCCGTTGGAAATGCTGTGCCGCTCCCAGGCCGTGGCGTTGACCACGTGCCCCCCCGGACACATGCAGAAGGTGCTGACGCTCCCCGCCGCCTCGGGCCGGGAGACCAGATGATACTCCGCCGCCCCGAGGACTTCCGGCCGCCGGGCGCAGTGGTACTGGCAGCGGTCGATGAACGCCTGCGGGTGTTCGATGCGGCACCCGGTCTGAAAGGGTTTCAGGCGGCAGGCGACCTTCCGGGCGAGACGCCGCACCAGACTGCGGCCCCCCAGCCCCGGCGCCAGCAGGACGGCGGGGGCTTCGATGACCTCGCTCCCGCACCGGACGCCCCGGCAGACGCCGTCGGCGTCGAGGATATCAGTCACCTCTTTCCCGAAGAGGAAGACGCCGCCCAGCGCCTCGATTCGTTTCCGCAGACTTTTCGAAACGAGGGGGAGCAGATCCGACCCCACGTGGGGACGGCTCAGGTAGACGATCTCGGGCGGCGCGCCCCCCGCAATCATCTGCTCGAGGATGAAGCGGCGGTTCCCATCCTTCGTCCCGGTGTAGAGCTTGCCGTCCGAAAAGGCCCCCGCGCCCCCCTCGCCGATGAGCAGATTGGAATCGGGGTCGAGGATCCGGGACCGGAGAAAGGCTTTCCGGTCCTCCTGCCGGCGTTCCACGGGGAAGCCCCGGTCGATGATCACGGGCTCCGCCCCGGCCATGGCCAGGGCCAGAGCGCCGAAGATGCCCGCGGGCCCCGTCCCCACCACGATGGGGTGCCGGGGAGGCTTCTTCCGGGGAAATTCCAGCTCCGCCTTTTCCAAAGCGGCCAGCTGTTCCGCTCCGGCGGGGGGCAGCGGCAGTTCCGCCTCGCTGAAAATGAGCAGGCGGTAGACCAGCACGGGGTCGCCCCGCGAGTCGATGCTCCGGTTGAGGATCCGGTAGTCGAATCCTTCCGGAGCGATGCCCAGTTGCTCGGCAATGACCCCGTGCAGATGCCCGTCTATCCCCCTCGGCGCCCTGCGGACGCTCACGACCAGTTTTTCCAAGATATAAGAAGCCAAGATCCACCTCGAATGCCGCCCGCGGGAGCCGCAGGCGGAAATACCCTCTTCTTAAAATATCACCGTTTTCTTTCTTTTCCAAGTTGGAAATTTGAAAAAAACGGGGTATATTATAGCCATACGGAGGATTTTCGCTATGATCGACAGAAAAAAAGACCCCGAGGCCATGCTGCTGGGACTGGGGCTGGACAACCGGGACGGACACCGCCGCCTGACCAAGGGCGACAACTTCTGCCTGGTGGGCGGCTCCGAGGAGACCCATCAGCTCATGACCGAAACGGCCATCAAGTTCAACGAGAGGCTGGCCCGGAAAGGCAAGCATCTCGGCGAGCTTGCCCCCGAAGAATTCCGGGATATGATGCGCGAGGCCGCCGAAGAATGACCGCCGGCGAGCTGCGCGGCCGGGGAAACGCGCTTTTGCGCCGGGCGGGACTTCCCTGCCCGGAACGGGAGTGCGCCTACCTTTTGAGCGGGCTCCTGCACTTTCGGCCTTTCGAACTCGACCTGGCTCCCGGCCGGGAGCTCGCCCCCGAAGAGGAGAAAATGCTTCTGGACGCCCTCGGCCGGAGGGCCGCAAGGGAACCCGCCCAATATATCATCGGGAGCGCCCCCTTCCGGGATCTTGAACTGGAAGTGTGCCCGGACGTGCTCATCCCCCGTCCGGAAACGGAGGAACTCGTCGACTTGGCCCTCCCGCGCCTCCCCGCCGGGGCGAAAATGCTGGACATGGGCACCGGGTCCGGGGCCATCGCCATCGCCGCGAAGACCGAACGGCCCGATCTCGACGTCACGGCCGCGGACGCAAGTCCGCGGGCGCTGGCCGTCGCCCGCCGCAACGCCGCGCGGTACGAGGCGCAAATCGACTTCGTCCTTTCCGACCTCTGGGCAGCCTTTCCGGGAAAACGTTTCGATCTTCTCGCCGCCAATCTCCCTTACGTTTCCGATCCCGAGTACGCCCGGTGCGAAAAGGAGATCTTCTTCGAGCCCCGGAGCGCCCTCACGGCTCCGGAAGAGGGGCTGGCCCTCATCCGGAGGTGCATCGAGGACCTCGGGGAACACCTGACGCCCCGCGGCGGAGCCGTCTTCGAGGTGGGGGAAACCCAGGCCCGCGCCGTGTGCGCGTTCGGGGAAAAATCCGGCTTCGCCGCCTCGGTCCGGCGCGACATGGCCGGGAAAGAGCGCTTCGTCCTGCTGCACCCATGAGGATCACGCCGAAAGAGCGCAAGGCCCACTTGAAGCTGGGCCGGTTCGGGGAGGACACCGCCGTCGCGTTGCTCCGGCGCAAGGGATGCACGATCCTCGCCCGGAACTTCAAATTGAAGAGCGGCGAACTCGACATCGTCGCCCTCGACGGAACGGTCGTCGTTTTCGTCGAAGTCAAGACCCGCCGGGATTTTCCCGGGATCCCCCCCGGCGTCAACCTTTCCCTGCACCAGCTGAAGCGGAACAGGATCACGGGCAGATTGTATCTGAAACTTGCCGGAGTGCCGGACTCCCCCCACCGCTTCGACCTGATCGAAGTGACCGTCGCCCGCCGGAACACGGCAAAGATCCTCAGGATCACCCACTCATGCGATATTCTGCCGCGTCTGTGAAGGAACTGTTCCGGTGTTTCGCCGCCTGGTGCGGGTTCTTCCGCTGTCCCATGTGCATGAAGAACGGCGGCAACGGCCGGAACGAATTCTGTCCGGAGTGCCGGGAAAAGCTGGTCATCTTCCCCGTGGAGGGGCGGTGTCCCGGCTGCGGCGGCCCCAACGACACGGTGCTGGCGGTCTGTTCGAGCTGTCTGGAGTTCCCCCTGCGCCCTTACGTCGACGCCGTGGCGCTGATGGAGTACTCGGGCGCGGGGAGAACCCTCATCCGGAGCATGAAATTCCGGAAGCAGCCGGAACTGGCCCGGCCGCTGGCGCTCCTCGCCGTGGAGAAACTCAATGAAAGCGGCATGGTCTTCGACGCCGTGGTCCCCGTGCCGCTCCACTGGCGCCGCAGACTTGTGCGTTCCTACAATCAGAGCGAACTGGTCGCCGGCCTCATCGCCGCGGAAACGGGCAAACCTCTCATATGGGGGCTGAAGAAGATCCGGGAAACGCCCCACCAGGCCCAGCTGAAAAGGGGAGAACGGCTGAAGAACCTCAAGGGGACCTTCGCCGTGGACGATCCCTCCTTTGCCGGGAAACAGATCCTTCTGGTGGACGACGTCCTGACCACTGGAGCGACGGCGGCCGCGGCGACTCAGGTGCTCATGGCCAACGGCGCCAAGGCGGTGCGGCTGCTCTGCTGCGCCCGCACCCCCGTCAAGGCCCGTTCCGCGCCTCCCGCCGCGGGAAGAGGGAAGAAAACTACTTGAATTCGATCTGCGCGAGCTGGCGGACCTTGGCCAGACCGATGCGGAGCTTCCGGATGGCGGTGAAGTATTCGCTGACCGCATCGCTCATCCGGTTGACTTCGGACCGGCTGCCGTTGCTCTTGACCCGCTGGAAATTTTCCACGTTCGTCGAACACACCTCGGCCAGCCAGCGTTCGTATTCGATCAGGTCCACGTTGGCCAGCGTGGGCTTCGGAGGCGTCGCGTTCCGCTTCTTGGGAGGACTCTTCCTGCCCTTGGCGGCGGGAGCCGGTTCACCCTCGCTGTTTTTCGCGGCCTCCTTCTCCTTCCACAACTGCTTGAACTCCTTGGTGTAGTCCCGCAGAGAGGTGGTCTTGAACCTCAATGTGAAACGCTTGACCGTCTCGGACCGGATCGCTCCGTAATTGCTGCTCAGCGTCATGGCGGGGCCGGTGAGATCGGCGATCCGCCCCAGATTCCTGGCCATGAGCTGATGCTGGATCCGGTTGATGTTGTTCACCAGCTTCTTGATCCGCGCCTCGGTGTGATTCCGGTAGTCCCCGGAGGCGTTGCGCTGGGAGAGCCAGTAGTCCCGTTCCAGAATGTCCACGATGGCGGCGGTCTCTTCGAGCAGATCGGCTCCGGAAAGCAGAACGGCTCCCAGCAAACAGAGTGTCGTGAGAAGTTTCTTCATCTTACTGCTCCTTTTTTCGCTATCGTTTCAATCGAGCTTGAGCCGGCCGGCGACCTTTTCCGCGATCTCCGCCATGCGGCCTTCGGGATAGGAAAGCTGCCGCCAGTTCCAATGGAAACCGTCCTCCACGCCCCGGGGGACCACATGCAGATGGGCGTGCATGACCACCTGACCGGCGGCCTGCCCGTCGGCCAGATGGAGATTGTAGCCGTCCATATCCAGCTCCCGTTTCAGCGCGATGCCGATGCGCGACCCCACGCGGAACATGCGTCCGGCGATGTGCTCCGGGATCGTGGAGGCGGACTCGTGATGCTCCTTGGGGATCACCAGCGTGTGACCGAAGTTGATGGGCGAAATGTCCAGAAATGCGTAGACCAGTTCGTCCTCATAGATCTTGACCGAGGGGATCTCCCCCTTGATGATCTTGCAGAAAATACACTCACTCATGATCAATCCTCCTTGAATAAATCGACTATGGATTGGCGGCTGCCGAAAACGGTCAGCTGGTCGCCTCTTTCGAGCAGAGTTCCGGGGCCGGTGGCCATGTCTTCCGCACTGCCGGGCTTGCGCAGCAGCAGGACCGTCACGTTGTAGCGGTTGCGCAGATCCAACTCCAGAAGCGTCCTGCCCGCAAGTTTCGCGGGCACGAGGACCTCGGCAATGGCCGACCCCTTGAATTCGAAGATGTCGTTGATGTTGTGCCAGCTCAGACGGCGGCTGAGCCGGTCCGCCACATCCTGTTCGGGCTGAATCACCTCGTCGGCCCCCAGCCGGTAGAGGATCCGTTCCTGCACGTCGTTGTTGGCCTTGGCGATGATGCGGCGGGCCCCTTCCTGCTTCAGGTGGGTCAGGGCCAGTATCTGCCCCTCGAAGTGGGAACTCATGCCCAGGATGACCACGTCGAACTTCCTGACGCCCAGTTCCCGGACCGCGTCCTGATTGCTCACGTCGGCCACCACGGCTTCCGCCACCTTGTCGCGCATTTCGTCCACCCTGGCGGGGTTGATGTCGCAAACCAGCACCGTGTTGCCGTAACTGCTCAGAGAGACGGCCATTTTCGCTCCGAAGGAGCCCAGCCCGAAGATCGCATAACTGTCAGCCATTATATTTTCTTCCTGATTCGAGATTCATCCGATGATGACCCGTTCGAGGGGGTGTTTCAGCTGCCCCGGTTTCTCCCGGCCCAGCAGGAACAGCATGATGGTGAAAGGTCCCAATCTGCCGATGATCATCAGCAGAATGACGAAGATCTTGCCCCAGTCCGTCAGCTTGCCGGTGGTCCCCATGGACATGCCGGTGGTGGTCACCGCCGACGCCGCCTCGAACATGGATTCGATGAGGGGGATCCCGTCGGGGTTGAGCACATGCAGCACGGCTCCGCTGACGCAGAAAAGCAGCAAAAAAAGCACCATCATGGTGAAGGCCCGGAGCACCACGTCCATGCCGATGGAGCGTTTGAAGATCAGCACTTCGTTGTTGCCCTGAAGCGTGTTGCGGATGGCGGCGAAGGCCACGGCCACCGTCGTGACCTTCATGCCCCCCGCGGTGGAACCGGGCGCGCCGCCCAGCAGCATCAGCACGATCACCACCGTGGCCACCCCCGGAGAAAGATAGGCCCCCACTTCATTGAAAGAGGAGAAGCCCGCCGTCCGGGAGTAGACCGACAGGCAGAAGGCGTCGAGGAACGAAAGCTCCTTGCCGTCGCGGCTCAGGAGCCAGAGAAGCCCCGTCCCCACGATGACGAGGATGCAGCTGGTGGCCAGGACCACCTTGGAGTGGAGCCGCAGGTAGTGCCTGCGCCCGCGGAAAAGTTCCAGCAGGTCGTAGATGACGTAGACGCCAAGCCCCCCCATGACGACCAGTCCGGCCACGGTGAGCTGGACCAGCGGATTGGTCAGAAAGAGGCTGTCGGGGTAAGGCGAGAAGCCCGCGTTGCAGAAGCCGCTGATGGCCAGAAAGACCGCATGCCAGGCGTTGATGAGATAACACTTCGGCGAGCCGATCTGCCCCAGCCCGAACCCGGAAGATCCGGGATCGTTGAGCATGAGCCCCAGATAGATGAACACCGCCCCCACCGCTTCGCAGAAGAAGGTGTAGCGGATGACCACACGGGTGAGCCCTTCCGTCCGCCGCAGGGAAAAGTTGTCGTTCAGATTGGAGATCATGAGGGTGTTGCTGAAGGAAAGCCCCTTCCCCAGAGCCAGCAGGATCGACGCGCTCAAGGTCATGATCCCCAGGGCGCCCAGCTGGACCAGCGTGATGACGATGAGCTGTTCCGGCCAGGAAATTTTGGAGACATCGATGGTGACGAGCCCCGTGACGCACACGGCGCTGACGGCGGTGAAGACGGAGTCCACCGCCGCACGGGGGGAGCCGGACGCCTGCCAGGGCAGAAGCAGCAGGCCGATGCCCGCGGCGATCATGGCGGCGAAGGTCGCCAGAAAAAGCAGCTGCCCCTTTTTGACGTAGGAAATGAGCATAGACGCTTACCAGCGTTCCGTGACACCGTCCACGATCTTCTTGGCCGCCTGCCAGAGGGCCTGTTTGACGCCGTTGCGCCGGGCGGTCTCCAGATCGATGATGTGGTCGAACATGGCGGAGGCGGTGACTTTTTTCGGCCCGATGAGAGGTTTGACTCTGCCGGGCAGGATGACCGAATACTCCACCGTGGCCATCACCTTGTAGTACTCGGGGAAGAACTGGTCGTCCTCCTTGGCGGACCACGAAAGCTGGCTGAAGTCGAACCGCAGGACCCGTGCGTGGATGATGCAGTCCGCGTCATTTTCGCGCCGGAGTTCGTAGGTGCCGTCGGTGGTGATCCGTTCGCAGAGGTGGGAGCGGAGCATCCCCGCGGCATTGAAGAACAAAGTCTCGTTGGTCACGGGGGCCACGGCGACGCTGGAGATCTGCGGATGGCCCATGAAACCGATCCGGTAGCCGCATCCCGGCACGAGCAGGAGGAGCGCGGCGCAAAAGGCGAAGAGAAGCTTCTTCATTTTTTCTCTCCCTTCCGGTTCAAATACTCACTGAGATCCGGCACGGGCAGCAGATTGCCCTTTTCGCCGGGAACGAGCAGGATCCGCTCCGCTTCGACGGGGAGTTTGAGCGTCTTGTAACTCTCATGGCGGGGGGACGCGTCGGAAAAATCCCCCGAGGTGAAGGTCCGGTCGAGTTCGGCAAGCTGATTCTCGGACCGGGGAGCCACCTCGGTTTCGGGAAATTCACGCACCACCCTGGCCAGGTAGCGGCCGGAGGCCTCCTTCCGCCCCTGACGGCGGTAGAACTCGGCCATCTCGTAGAGCCGTTTGGCCTGGGCGTCCCGGATCCGCTGCAGATTGCGCCGGACCATGGGGATCGCCGGATCCTCGGGGAACTTCTCGATGAAAAGTTCGCTCATGGCGGCGCACTCCCGCGCGTAGCGCCCGTCGCCGTCCCCCCGGATGGCCATTTCGTAACAGCCGTAGCCCAGAGCCAGCAGCGCCAGCTTGTAGGAGGAGGACTTGGGAAAGACCTTGACCACGGTGCGCAACTCGTCGAGAGACTTCCTGACCTCCCCCTTCTGGTCGTAGATGAAGGCCAGCCTCAGCCGGGCCGCGGGGGCCTGGTCGGCGTAGGGGGCCCGCTTCAGCGCGGCAGTGTAGATCTCCTCGGTCTTGTCCGGCCCGACGAGCCACGGGATCATGCGCATGGCGTAGAAGGCCGGTTCCCGTTTGCCCTTGAAATAGAGGTCGCCCAATTCGTACTCCCGATCCACGGCGGCGGGGACATTGGCGTACTCCGGGAACCTGCGGAGCAGTTCTTCGATGAGCTCGAATTCCCGCCAGGGCAGCCCGGCCAGCCTGGCGGCGCCGATCTGGGCCCGGATCGAATTGGCCCGGATGGTGTTGGACTTGGCCATCACCTCGGCCTCCTTGAAGGTCTTCAAAGCGTCGTAATGCTCCTTGGCCTTGACCTGATCCAGCCCCTTCTGGTAGAGCCGGGAGGCCTCGGTATCGTCCGCGACGAGGAGCGATCCTCCCAGCATCAGCAGGAGCCCCCAGATGATTTTCGTCTTTTCGAGCATAAGTTCCCTCTTCTGCGGTGTCACATGATCTTGAGCGCAGGCAGATCCTGCACGTCGATGAAGCCCTGAACCGTATTTTCCCCATCCACGACGACCAGGTCGTCGATGTGTCTCTTTTCCAGAACCTTCAGCACCTCCGCCGCCAGCATTTCGCGGGGGACCGCCACCGGGTGCGGCGTCATCACGTCGGAAACGGTCTTCCTGAGGATCTCCGGATCCTTCTCGGCCCAGCGCCGGAAGTCCCCGTCGGTGAAGATCCCCAGCAGTTTCCGCTGCTCGTCGACGATGATGGCGGAGCCGCAGCGGGCATGTCCCATCTGGTAGATGGTTTCCCGGACGGTGCGGTTGGGTGAAACCAGCGCGGTGTGTTCCAGACTCCGCATGATGTCGCCGGCGGTCATGGTCACCAGCCGGCCGATGGCTCCGCCCGGATGGCGGCGGCCGTAATCGGAGCGGGTGAAACCCCGCTGTTCCAGCAGCACCAGCGCCAGCGCATCCCCCAGAGCCAGCAGGGCCGTGGTGGTGGTGGTGGGAGCCAGATTGAAGGGGCAGGCCTCACGGGGGACCCGCATTTCATAGACGAAATCGCAGACGGATCCCAGCGCGGACTTGGCGTTGCCCGTTATGCCGATGATGTCCACCCCCAGCCGTTTCGCAGGGGGCAGGACCACCAGCAGCTCCTCGGTCTCGCCGCTGTATGAAATGGCCAGCATCAGGTCGTTTTCCTGGATCAGCCCCAGGTCGCCGTGGCGGGCCTCCACGGGGTGCATGAAAACCGACGGAGTCCCCACGCTGGAGAGCGTGGCGGCGATCTTCCGGCCGATGTGGCCGGATTTGCCCACGCCAGTGACGATCAGTTTGCCGCCGGCGTCGATGGCGGCGGAACAGCGTTCGACCAGCTTGACGAACCGGTCGTCCAGGTGGTCCCGGAGCGAGGTCAACCCTTCGATCTCGATGTCGAAGACCTCGCGTGCCCGTTCGAGAACAGCATCTTTCATCGCAGCATACCTCACATACGGCAGGCCCGGATCTCGGTGATGAAGATCCCCCGGCCGCCGATGGCATAAAGTTCATCCATGATGTCGTTGACCTTTTCCTTGCGGATCATGGCCTTGACCGCCACCCAGTCGGGGTTGGAAAGGGGCGCGATGGTGGGAGATTCGATGCCGGGCGTGATCCGGCAGGCGGCCTCGAGGGCCTCCCGTTTGATGTCGTACTCCACCATGACGTAAGAGGCGGCCACGATGACCCCCTTCATGCGGGCCATGAGCTTGCGCGCGGCGGGGCTTTCCCCGGCCCCGGTCTTCCCCCCGATGAGGATCGCCTCGCTGTGAAGCAGGGGTTCCCCCACGACGGCCAGCCCCGCCTCTTTCAACGTGGAGCCCGACTCCACCACGTCGGCGATGGCATCGGCGATGCCCAGTTTCACCGACAGTTCCACGGCGCCGTCGAGGCGCACCACGGGGCAGGAAA
>JAFSYV010000291.1 GCA_017443585.1 Lentisphaeria bacterium
CCGGCCCACAGTTTCTGCACGTCGTAGTAGCGCATGCCGCTCTGGTTCACCAGATGGACGATGTCGTCGTGGAATTTCTTCTGCATCTCGGGCGAAGAGAAGCAGGGCTTCCGGACGGGGGCGCTCTTGACGTCGCTCCGGTAGGCCCGGAAGAGCTGGGCGTCGTCCCCCCGCCGGGGAATGGGGGTGTAGTTGCCGCACCGGAGCACCCGCATGCGCTGGGAGCTTCCCCAGCTGGCGGTGGTGATGACGAAGTCGAAGCCCAGATCGTGGATCGCCTCGGTCCCGGCGAAGCCCTTGTTGATGAAGCCGTAGTAGTCGTCCAGGGGAAGCGGGAGTCCCGCCACGGAAAATTCGCCCCACAGCCGGCCGGCGCGGCGGCCCTGCCGCTTCACTTCGGCCCGCACGTAGTTGAGGAGCGTCCGGTTCCCGGGGAGCGTCACGGTGAATTCGTGCGTCTCCTTGCCGGTCCTTTTTTCCCGGAACACCACCTCGCCCCGGTTGTTCTCGATCTCGACGGAAAGTTCCCCGTCGGCGGGGATCCCCGTCACCTTGAACTTGACGGGCGCGGGATAGCGGAAGATCCGCTCCCTGTCGGCGAACTCGATCTTCCCCTTGATCGTTTCGGGCACGTCGAGTTTCGCCGCGCCGCAGTCCGCCACCCGGCCCCGCGCGTCCTTGAGCCGGACTTCGAGCACGAAGGTCCCGCCGGGCAGATCCATATCGGGCACGGCGACGAGGTTGTCACCTTTCCTCAGTTTCACGGGGAGTGTTTTCTCGGCCAGGGTATCCCGCTGGAGGGTGCGGCACCGCAGTTCCAGACTGCCGCCGAACTCCGCCGCACAGCGGATTTTGAGGGCTTTCCCGTCCCAGCCGGCCAGGCGGACGGCCTTCCCGATCCCGCTCAAATGCCGCAGAATATGAAAATCCGCCTGATGGCCGAATTCGAACCACGGAAAATCCCGCCCCTCGGCGATGCGGAATGTTCCCGTCTTGAACTGTTCCTCGGTTATGAAGCTGGTGAGGCGGGAAACGAACCCCCGCTGGGCCACCAAGCTTTTCCCCTGCCGCGTCCACGTGACGGGGAAGTCGGTGGAAGCGGGAACTTTCCGCATCCTGGGCATGAGCGGCCGGAAATCGGGCTCACGGCAGAATTTCCCCGTCAGCTCCTTGGGCACACTGCCGCAGCGGAAGAACAGAAAATTGCAGCCTTGCTTCTGCCACTCCTTCAGGATCGCCGGAAACTCCTTCCCCATCCGGCGGAAGTCCACCTCCATGACGCACACCACCTTGGGCGGTTTGGTGTTTTTCAGCACCTCCAGCGTGTAGTCCGAAAGGCGGTCGACGAAGGTGGTCTTGTAGACCGAGTAGGCCCCGGTGGAGGAGACGATCTTCCGGATGAGGGGCACGTGGGTGAATTTGATGTCGTTCCGCTGGGCCAGCTCCACGATTTTGCGCCGCCCGTAGGTCTGGGCGATCCGGTCCCGGACGTCGGTGAGGAACAGCACCTCGGGCGCCTCCGCCGCGGGCTTGAACCACTTCTCGTGGGGCGTCACGTTTTCCATGGAAATGGGCTCCAGGAGCGAAAGGGGCATGTTCCACACCTCGGCAAGCTCCTTCCGGGCCAGTTCCAGCTTGGAGCTCTGCCGCGTCCCGACCGCTTCGGAGTCGATAGAAAGATCGTCCAGCAGCAGTTTCTGTTCCCGCTTTCCCCCCGTGCGGAACAGCAGCCGCACCATGGCCGCGCCGGGGGGCATCCGGAACTTGACGTCGAACTTCTGCCAGTCGAAGGCCGCCTTGCTGAGCATGAAATGTTTGCGCAGATCGAAGAGGATCTTCCCCTTGGCGTCCACGAAGAACAGGGTGCAGCGGGAAACGTCGCCCCCCTTCAGGGACTTCAGCCGGAAGGAGACGCGGAACTCCCGGTCATGCTCCGGCAGGTAGTCCCAGAAGACGCACTTGCCCGTATCGAGGCACCGCCCCTTGGTCCCCGGATCGGACTTCAGCCAGGCGACCTTGTACCATTTGTTGGCGGCGAAGGCGCATCCGGCGGGGATATTTTTGTTCGCCCCGTCCGGCTCCTCGAAACCGCCGTTGAGCATCAGCCCGCGGGCATGGGCCGGAATCTCGAGCCCGCCCTTTTCCCCGAAGACGATCCGGCAGGGGAAGGCGATGGGGCCGTAACTCCGCCAGGGGGCCTGTTTTTCAGTGAGAAATCCCTGTTCCACGTTCATCCACGCCCGCTCGTGGTGCTGGAGCATGTTCCCGCCGGGACGCAGCCCCGGCACCTTCAGGACGATGTTCCCCCCTTCGCGGAAGAAGGCCACGGGCCGGTCGGGCGAGGCCGCGCCGTTCTCGAGTCTGTAGACGGCCACGGGGACACTCTTGAACTCATCTGGCAGCTTCACAGTCCTGAAGGAGTCGTCGAACTGCCGGTTGAAGGTCACGTCGGCGAATTTCGGTGCCTGCGGGGGCACGTTCCTGAGCCCCCTGATCCGGGCCTTGGGCTTGGAGCCTTCCAGCCGCTCCACCTGCACCGGGAGCACGCCGTTCAGTTCGGGCGTTCTCGGGGGCAGCGCCTCGACGACCTTCCCCACGTTGGAAGTGAAGACCGCGCCGATCTCGAGTTTCCGCGTCTTCCCCGGCGGGATCACCGCCTCGGAGCTCAGGAACTCCAGCGTGTACCCCCCGTCGGGCCCGTGGAGGATCCAGTTCATCACCCCCGCCGTGTCGGCCGCGGGCAGCCGCAGGACAAGGCCGTCGTCGAATTCGTTGCGCAAGGCGAGGAAAGGCTTCCACGGCAGGTGGCTGAAGACCACCTTTTCGCTGTCCCGGAACTCCTTGGTCCCCTTCGTCCGGGGCTGGATGTAGCTGTTCACCATGCCGCTCCGCAGCAGATAGGCTCGGGAGCACAGCGACAGGGAAAGCGGCTGAGTCCCCGTGTTGCAAAGTTCCCACTTCAAGGTGAATTCGCTCTTTTCCGCCGAGAAGCAGTAGATCTTCCGCAGCCGCAGGCCGGGATAGGCCAGACTCCGCAGGGTGAAAACGATCTTTGTTTCCGTCTTCCCAGTCACGAAGGACTCGAGGGCGAAGTCGAGGCGGTTCGTGTACTCGATGGTCTGCATGTCGGGCCCCTGATTCTGCCCGATCTGCTCGTCGAAGCTCCCCGCGCCCTGAAGCACGGCCACCCACGGCTTGCCCTGCACCGTCAATTTTGTCAACACCGCCCCTTTCGGGTCCAGTTCCGCCTTGAACATCTTGTTCCGGACCTCGATCGCCCCCAGCGAACACACAAAAAGAACCGACAGCAGCAGCGCCTTGCACAAAAATTTCATGATCTTCTCCTGAAAAGACTGAGTTCGTCTTTACATTACAGCTCCATCTCCGAAAAATCAAGTCCGATTCCCCCGGCAAGGCTCAGGTTTATGCAAAATTCTCCCCTCCGACACCTCTTTTTCCTTTTTTGCTCTTGCGTTTTTCCCGCTCCGGGTGTATGTTATGGCAAAACCCGACAACCCAAACAAGGAGCTCTATCATGTATCTCGGACGTATCGTCGCCATCGGCATGACCAAATCCGGCCGCGCCGGAGCCTTCTACCGCGTTTCTTCCCGTTCGTTCCCCAACCGCCAGGCGGTCCTTCAGGGGGACAAGGTGGCCATCATGCCCCGCCCCGGTTTCGAAGGGGATCTCGCCAAGAATCCCTACATCAGCTACAACTGCATCCGCATCGCCCGTGAGTTCGCCGTCGCTTCCAACGGCTCCCAGACCGACCCCATCGCCGAAAAGATCGCCTCGGGCATGTCCCCCCGCGACGCCTTCACCCTCGGGCTCCTCGCCATGGACTACGAAAAGGATTCTCTGAACACCCCCCGCATCGTCGCCGCCGTCAGCCGCCTCGAGCCCGTGGGCTACCTCGGCATCGTCCGCAAGGACGCCGTCCTCGTCCGTGAATTCGAACTCAAGCCCGGCGAACTCCGGTATCTGTCGACCTACGAATGCGACCGTCCCAGCGACGCCCAGGTCACCGACCAGTTCGACGCCGCCTGCGAACAGTGCGCCGTCAACTTCGTCTACGACGGCGGCATCTTCGCCGACTTCTCCAACCCCGTCCCCGCCGCCGCCGCCCTCGCCACTGCGGACAAGTCCGAATTCACCCTCGGCGTCCG
>JAFSYV010000292.1 GCA_017443585.1 Lentisphaeria bacterium
CTGGGCGTACGCCGCCCGGACCGATGTGATCGTCCAGTGCGGCGGCAAGCTGGTGACGAACCGCCCCATCATCGTCATGAAACCGCTGGAGCGTTCCGTGATCAAACAGATCCATGTGCGGATCGGGGACACGGTGAAGACGGGCCAGATCCTCATCACCTTCGACCCGGAGATCAACAAGGCGGAAGCCGACCGGCTCCGGAACGAGATCGTCGCTCTGGAAGCCCAGCTTTCCCGGCTTCAGGCGGAATTTCAGGGAAAACCCTACACGGGGAATCAGGAACAGTTTTCCCGCTGGCAGCTGGCCATTTATCTTCAGCGCCAGGAATTCTACAAGGAAAAACTCAACTACTACTCCGAAGCGCTGAAGCAGCTGGCCGCCTCGGTCAAGAGCAATCAGGACAGTCTGCGCAAGCAGAAGGAGCGGCTGGAGTCCATGAAAACGCTGGAGGAAATGTTCCGGACTCTCCACCAGAAAAAAGCCGCCTCGCTCAAGGATCTGATCCAGATGTCCATCAGCCGCATGGAAATGGAGTCCACGGTGGACCGCCTCGGCAACGAGCTGCTGGAACTGGAACACCGCAAGGGCATCACCGTGGCGGAAAAAAACACCTTCATCCAGGAGTGGCGCAACAAGATCTCCGAAGAGATGGTCACCGTGGACCGGAACCTTTCTTCCATCCGGAAGGAGTACGACAAGCAGGCGAGGCTGCTGGAGTACGTGCATCTGCGCGCCCCCTGCAACGCCATCGTCCACGAAGTGGCGCCCTTCTCGCCGGGCTCCGCCGTCCGCGAAGCGGAATCCCTCATCACCCTGATCCCCCTGGAAGGCGACATCGAACTCGAGGCCGAACTCCGCCCCGAGGATATCGGGAAAGTGAAGCCGGGGGCAAAGGCCAAGATCAAACTGACGGCATGGCCCTTCCAGAAGCACGGGACTCTGGACGGCGTGGTCCGGAACATTTCCGAGGACACCCTCGAAAAGAGCTCGGGCGGCGGCGTTCAGACCAAGTACTACCGGGTCCGGCTCACCATCAGCGGCAAACTCCGGGGCGTGAAGGACAATTTCCGGCTGATCCCCGGCATGGAGACCCAGTGCGAGATCAAGTGCGGCCGCCGCCGGGTCATCGAATACGTCCTCTACCCGCTGATCAAAGCCCTCGACGAGACCGCCCGCGAGCCGTAAAACGAGGTCCGATACCCTGTCATGAATCCGACGCTGCAGATCCTTTTGGCGACATACGACTCCTCACGCTACCTGAGCGAGCAGCTGGAGTCCATTCTGGCGCAGGATTTTCAGGACTTCGAGATCGTGATCAACGACGGAGGCTCGACGGACGGGACGCTTGAGCTGATCGAAAGTTACCGGCGGAAGTTCCCCGGAAAAATCGTTTTTCTCGGGAGCGCCAGGGCATCGGCGATGGCCAATTTCGCCTCGCTGATGGCCCGTTCGGAAGCCGAACTCGTCATGTTTTCCGACCACGACGACGTCTGGAAGCCCGACAAGATCAGCCGGACGCTGGAAAAATACCGGGAAATGAGCTCCCTTTCGGGGGCTCGGACGCCGATCATGGTCTTCACGGATTCGGAGGTCACCGACGGGGCGCTGAACGTGATCTCCCCGTCCCTGATGCGCTACTCGCACCTCGATCCCGGCTGTCTTTCCCTGAACCGTCTTCTCGCCCAGAACGTCGCCTCGGGCAACACGATGCTGCTGAACCGCCCTTTGCTCGAGCTGGCCCTGCCGATCCCGCCGGAAGCGGTCATGCACGACCATTGGATAACCCTCGCCGCCGCCGCTCTCGGCAAGATCGGGTTTCTGAACGAAGCGACGCTGTACTACCGTCAGCACGACGACAATATCTTCGGAGCGTTTCCCTATTCGCCGTTTCCGCTTCTCAAGAAGCTGCAGATGGGGCGGGACAAACTGCGTGAGCGTTTCGACCGGAACATCCTTCAGGCCGCGGTCTTCGGCAGGCGTTACGCCGACCGCCTGGCCCCCGCCGACCGGGAGATGCTGGCGGCGCTGGAAAACTGGCCCACGCTCGGCTTCTTCGCCCGGCGGAAACTTCTGCTCCGGCACCGCATCTGCAAATCCGGTTTTCTCCGCAACCTCGGCATGTTCCTTCTCACCTGAAGCGCAAAGCGTTTCACGGCATGAGGAGCTTCCGCAGCGCCGCCTCGATGGCGGAGGCTTGGTTGTAACCGATCCCCAGCCGCCGCTGGAGAAAACTCACGCTCAGCTTGCGTTCCAGCGCGACGACGCCGAGGGCCCGGCGGAAAAGTTCGTCCCCGCCCTCGCGCAGAAATTGCGCCGCCGCATCGTAAATCTCCTGCGAGGCCTCGTTTTCGACGAATTTCACGATCCGCTCCACATCTCCGTCGGGGATGTACGCCCCCTGCATGCGCTTCAGATCGGAACTCAATGGCTGCATCATCAGCATATCCCCCATGCCGAGGAGTTTTTCCGCGCCCGCGGCGTCGAGTACCGTCTTGCTGTCGACGGAAGAGCGGACCTGAAAGCAGATGCGGGTCCGGAAATTGGCCTTGATGGTGCCGGTGATGATATTGGTCGAGGGCCGCTGAGTTGCAACGATGAGGTGGATCCCCGCGGCACGCCCCTTTTGGGCGATGGAAACGATGGCGTTTTCCACTACATCCCTTCGAGCGTCGTCCATCATCAGATCCCCCAGTTCGTCGATGATGACGACAAGGTAGGGCATCTTCGGCTGGTTTCCCGCTTTGCCGTTGAATTCCCGGATGTTTTTGGCGCAGTTCCTGGCGAGAAGAGCGTATCGGAGTTCGAGCTCATCGACGGTTTGGTGAAGCAATCTCGCTGCGTCCCAGCAGTCGTTGATAACGGGGGCCGCCAAATGGGGCAATTTGCGGTAGATGTCGAATTCGACGACCTTGGGGTCGATCATTATGAGCTTCAGTTCATCGGGAGAAAAGCGGAAGAGCATACTCGCGACAAAGGTGTTCATGCAGACGCTCTTGCCGGTCCCGGTCGAGCCGGAGATCAGAATGTGCGGCGCAGTCGCAAGGTCGATGACAACAGGCTGCCCGGAATTGTCCTCGCCGACGACGAGGGGGATCGCCGCGGTGCTGTCGGTCCACGCCGGGGACTCCATCACGGAGCGTGTGAAAACCGCCTTCCGGAGGGCTCCGCCTCCTCCCCCGGCTTTTTTCAGTTCCATCCGGGCGGCGCTCTCCTCGAACAATCCCGAATGCGGCAGATGATATTCCCTGTTCCTGCTCATGATCGTATTTCCTTCCTTCAACTGTAAAAAAAATGATGCGGTCCGTTTTCACCGGTAAAAGTTTCGAACACCTCCCCGCCGTTGCCCGGCGGGGAGGTGAGGAAAGACTGCTTACAGCGCGGGCGAATGTTTTCCCCGATTGACGCCGTCGGGATGACGCGGACAGGTCACCGCCGTCATCGAGCTGATGGAACTGAAAGTCGCCCCGCAGTATTTGCAGGTGTAGCGGCTTTTCTCGTCGCCTTCGTAGAGTTCGTGCTTGCCCCGGTTGACGCCGTTCGGGTGACGCGGACAGGTCACCGCCGTCAATGAATTCACCGATGAAAACCGGGCCCCGCAATGCTTGCAATAGAAGTTTGCCATTTTTCCATTTCCTTTCCTTTTTGGTTGTTTGGATCGCCTGCTCCACCGTGGAGCGGCGCGGCGTCTTTCATGAAGCAAATACCGTGCCAAAGCGTTTTGCGTGCCGGAAGACCTCCTGAAACGGGGCTTTCAAGCGTTCAAATTTTGACCCGGTGTTCAAAATCGGACCGCCGAAGCCGCGGATTTTTCCGCGCTTCCCCGCAGAATTCCGCGTTGGCACGAATTTTGCTCCAAGATGAGCGGATGAAAATGAAAACACGGAGGACATCATGCGTTTTTCGGCGTACTTCGAAGAAGCGGCGCGTTTGAGCGCCATTGATCCGGCGCAGGCGAAAAAACTGCTCCGGGAGGCGGAGGCCCATTCTCTCGCCAGTGTTCCGGAGCATCTGAACCACTGCGCCAAGGTCTGGATGGCGTGTCTCCACGACCGGGACAACGCTATGCGTTGTCTGCTGCTGAACGAGTGCCGCACCGCAGCGGACGATCAGGCGGCGCTGCTGGAGATTACGGAAGCGTACCTGGTCATCGTGCGGGATTTCGCTTCGGCGGAGCGGTGTTTCAAGAAGGCGCTGGCGGCGGCGACGCCCGCCGAAACGGAGCGCTTCAGGGAGTTTCTGGAAAAGTACGGGAGGAAAGACGAAAATGGGAACTCGCTTTATCTCGAATCGGCAGATCTATGAAGAGGCGGTTTTGAAACTCGTCCCGGGGGCGAAAAAACGCC
>JAFSYV010000293.1 GCA_017443585.1 Lentisphaeria bacterium
CGATCCCCGGCAGCGCGGTCTTGTTGACGCCGATAAGGAGCGCACACACGCACAGGATGACGATCTGGTAGGTGCTGAACTGCTAAATAACTTCAATCATTTTTCACGCCGGCTTTCCGGTACTTTTCGAAAAGATGAAAAAGCGGCGGGACGCATCCGGTCGATGCCGGAAGCCCCGCCGCAGGGGAAGAGTTCCATTTTCAGAGGGACCTGCCGGTGAGCATCCGGAACGCTTCCAGATACTTTCCGGTGGTCTTCCGCACCACTTCGGCGGGAAGTTCGGGGCCGGGAGCCTGCTTGTTCCAGTCCAGCGTCTCCAGATAGTCCCGGACGAACTGCTTGTCCAGACTCACGGGGCTGCCTCCCACCTTGTACTCGGAAGCCAGCCAGAAACGGCTGGAGTCGGGGGTGAGCACCTCGTCCACCAGAGAGACTTTGCCGTCGATGATGCCGAACTCGAACTTGGTATCGGCGACGATGATCCCTCTGGAAGCCGCATAGTCCCGGGCCGCCGAATAGACCTTGAGCGAGAGATCCCGGATCGCGGTCGCATTCTCAAGCCCGGCGATCTTCACCACGCCGTCGAAATCCACCGGCATGTCGTGGTCGCCCACGGCGGCCTTGGTGGTGGGGGTGAAGAGCACTTCGTCAAGTTTTTCCGCCTGCTTGTAGCCGGGCCGCAGCGTGATGCCGCAGACTTTTCCGCACTTCTGGTAATCCTTCCAGCCGCTGCCCACCAGATAGCCCCGGACGACGCATTCGACGGGGATCACCTGCGCCTTGCGGACGATGAGGGAACGGCCCTGCAGATCCTTGGCGTAAGGCTTCAACTCGGGCCGCACGGTCACGTCGGCGCTGATGAGATGATTGGGCACGTCTTTCAGCAGATCGAACCAGAAGAGGGAAATCTGGGTCAGGACTTCGCCTTTGCGGGGCACCCCGCAGGGCAGGACCACGTCGAAGGCGCTGAGCCGGTCGGTGGCCACGAAGAGCAGCGCGTCGCCCAGATCGTAGACGTCACGGACCTTGCCGCGGTTGAGGAGGGGGATCCCCGGGAGCGCGGTCTCGATCAGCGCTCCAGCTGCATCGTAACGCATGATGGAACTTCAGGCGTTGACGGCGGTGATCTCGACGCGGGAATACTGCTGGCGATGGCCGTGGGTGCGGCGATAGCCTTTGCGGCGTTTCATCTTGAAGGCGACGACTTTCTTCGCCTTGATGACTTCGAGGACCTTGCCGGTGACCTTGGCGCCGTCGACGAGGGGAGCGCCGACGGTGAGCTTGCCGTCATCGGCTTCCACGGCGAGGACATCGAAACTCACTTCGGCTCCGTTTTCGACGGAAAGCTTTTCCACTTCGACGATGTCGCCGGCCTTGACTTTGAGCTGCTTGCCGCCGCTCTGGATGATAGCGTTCATTTTTTTGCTCCTGTTATTTGACTTAGCGGAATCTTCGAGACGCATAATATAGCACTTGTTCTTGTTTTTTGCAAGTGCAAACTGCGCAAATCCCTGAACTTTACCGGAAATTGCGGCCGAGCCGGAACATTTCCACATTGACTTCGTGGAGCTTTTCCGGGAAATTCGCTTTCAGCGCCGCGATGAAAATCTCCTCCGGCAGATCGATGTGCCGCGACAGGGCGCCCAGCATCATGGTGTTGAGGGCCTTGGGGTTCTTCAGCTGGTCCAGGGGCAGATCTTCGGGCGTGATGACCGCGCCGCCTGCGCGGAGAAGGGGCCGGACCACTTCGAGCTGGCCCGATTCGAGGACCGCCAGCACGTCGGCTTCTCCGGCGGGGACCATGGGGCTGGCCACTTCGTCCCCGTAGCGGACCTCGCTGGAAACGGAGCCGCCCCGCTGGCTCATGCCGTGGACTTCGCTTTTCTTGACGTCGAATCCGGCCTCGAAAAGGGCCTCGGCCAGGATGTCCGTGACCTTGAGCACGCCCTGTCCGCCCAGTCCGGCGACGATGATATTGCGGACTCCGCTCATTTTTTCACCTCGTAACTTTTTGCTTTGGCCGCCGCCAGGATGCAGGGACGGCGGGCGATGATCACGCTGATGTCATTGGAACTCAGCCGTTCCTTCAGCAGCTCCTTGAATCTGTCGTTCTCGGCGGTGGTGTCGATGACGTCCACATGTTCCACGCCGATGCCCTCGACGATCTTTTCGAGGGAGACGGCGGGCGCGGGGGTGTGGTCCAGCTTTCTCCCCGTGGCGGGATTTTCCTGCAGACCCGTCATGGCGGTGGTCCGGTTGTCGAGGATGATCACCACGTGCCCCGTGGCGGGACGGTTGTAGACCATTTCCACGATCCCGTTGA
>JAFSYV010000294.1 GCA_017443585.1 Lentisphaeria bacterium
ATCAGTTTGCCTTCCTTGTTCTCGAAGCTGGCCCGGATCTCGATGGTGTCGGTGCTGGAGTCCACGCTGTTGCTCATGAAGATGATGCGGCCGTCGCCGGGATACCGGGAGCCGTCAGCCAGAAACATGGCGACCTTGGCGCGGGCCTTGAGGGCGTCCATGCTGCCGAAAATCTCGAGGAAGTCCCTCGAACTGATGGAAAAGTCCACGTTGACGGGGGAAATGCTGACGACCCGGACCAGCATCGTTCCGGGGGTCACGTAGTTGCCGGGACTCATCACCACCTTGCCCATGCGGCCGTCGAAGGGGGAACGGACCTTGGTGTATTTGAGGTTGTCCTGAGCCTGGATCAGCTGGGCCTTGTAGTTGTCGAGTTTCGCCATGGTGGTGAGATAGACCTTTTGAGCCTCCTCATAGGTGGTTTCGGAGGTGGCCTTCTGAGCGAGCAGTTTTTTCTGCCGGGCGAAGTTGTTTTTGGCGAAGGTCAATTCAGCCTCGGTCTGGGCGACGAGAGCTTTGGCCGCCTGGACCTGCGCCTTGTAGACGGTGTCTTCGAGCTGCAATATCACCTGATCCTTCTTGACGAAAGCGCCGTGAGGCAGCAGCTGGTCGTCGATGTTCCCGGACACGCGGGCGACCAGCGAGGCGTCGTAAAGGGCCTTGATCATGCCCACGTACTTCTTGGTGACGGTGTTGGTCATGACCGTGACCTTGCCTGCCAGGACGGTCGGAGGCGGCATCATCATGGCGGGGGCGGGGGCTTTGGCTTTGGGTTTTTCTCCGGCGCCGAAGGCCGCGGAGGCGGCGATCAGGAGCCCTATCACACTCAGAACGGTTCTCATTATTTGTTTTCTCCTTTTCGAGTTCCTCTGGTTGCTTTTTGTTCATTATCGAAATCGTCCGCCGCGGCGGCGAGCCGGAGGGCGATTTTTTCGATCAGGGCGTGTTCTTCGGGTGAAAACCCGGCGAAGAAGCGGTCGAATCCCTCATCGTAGAGGTCGAGGCATTTCCAGGCGCCGTCCGAGAGCCGGATCAGCACCTGACGGCGGTCGGCGGCGGAAGCCCGGCGTTCGAGGACCTTCTTCTGGACCAGCGCCTCGACCATGACCGAAACGGCGCTGGAGGAAAGTCCCAGACAGTCGGCCAGATTCTTGAGGGAGATCCCATCGGACTCGGGGGTGGTCCTGAGGCAGAGTTCCCGGAGCAGCCGCTCCTGGCTCATGGTAAGGGAAAAGATGTCGCTTTCGAAATTGCCGGTGTAGGAACAGATCAGCCGTTCCCGGAACCGGGCGGCGTTGCCGAAAAAATGCCGCCAGCAGAAACCGTCTTTCATCCTTTTTCCTCCTCTCCGGGGCACAACGCCGCTGTACGTTCTTTTAATATACCACACATCAAAATAATTTGCAAGTCCTAATTAATTCAAAAATCAAACTTTTTCTTCTTTTCTCCGCGGGGCCGGAGGTCCGGAGCCGGGAAGCGGTCAAGACCGGCGGCCGCCCCGGAGGGCGCGCCTGACGCGGCCGAGGAGCTGATGGATGGGGATCACGTTGGAACAGAACCACATGAATCCGATGTAGACGAGCGCGGGGAGAAAATACCACTCTTTCCTGAAATGCCCGGCGTAAGGCAGAAACGGCAGGGGCTTCCGGGAAACGTTGTACTGATGGAAGAAGTCGAAATGGTAGGGGATGAGGTATTCGAAGAGCAGACGCCTCTTTTCTTTTCTGAAAGTCCTCTCCTCGAGTTCCCCCGAGGCGACACGCTCCGCCAGCAGATCCAGGTAACAGGCGAAGGTCTGAGCGTGATTGCGAATATTTCGCGTTTCCTGCCGTACCGTGGAAAAGTGGGGCAGCAGCCTTCCCCGTTCGCCCCGCGCCAGCAGCCGGAAAACGATGTCCAGCTGAGGGAAGAAGCGCCGCCACTCCCGGAAGGGATCTTCCAATGAATCGTAGAGTTCCCGGCTCAGGCACAGGGCGTTGATCGAGGTGATGCCGAAGGAAAGCCGCCTGACCGCCTCATCGATGCCGGAAACGAACGGCGAATTCCCGCCGCTTTTCTCCTCGCCGGGCAGAAAAAGCCCCGCTTCATGGCGATGTTCTTCCAAAAAGGCGACGTACCGGTCGAGGTCGCCGGGCCGGAAATAGACGTAATCCGTCTGGAGTTTCAGGAACTCGCCCCGTCCCAGCGACAGCGCGTTCTGAAAATTGAAGTGGGCGTCGATCCCCTTTTCGAGTCGGCGCCAGACGAAATTCTCCGGGAAACGGGCGGCGAATTCCCGGCATACTTCCGGCGTGGCATCGGCGGAGGCGTTGTCCGAAACGACGATCTCCACCCGCCCGGAGCGGAAGCAGGCTCCCGCCGTCAGCGCCTCGAGACTCTTCCGCAGGATCTCCGCCCGGTTCCAGGTAGGGATGCAGATGGAAAGGACGAAGGGGAATTTTTGCCTTACGGGGTCTTTTCCCTCCAGCTGTTTCAGGAACTGCCGCCCCTGCTCCCGGTGCCAGGCGTGGAGCCCGACGGGCACCTCGCTCTTGCCCGGTTCCCCAAAAAGATCCAGATACTCCCCGTCGAGAGCGAACCGGGCCGCTGCCGCCGCGGAGGGGACGCGGAGTCCGCCCGCTTCGGCGATGGCGGTGAAGGCCATGTCCTCGCAGGCCCCCTGCTCCCGCAAAATATTCAGGCAGCGCCGCCGGGAATTGCCGATCCCCATGAGGCGGAGCAGCGGGACGAAGGCCCGGAGGAAATGCCCTCCCCGCAGATGAAGCGAAACATACCCCCGGAGACGCTTCCGTGAAAACATGGGGGCATCGCCTTCCCGGAGCACCCGCGAAAACGCGCCGACCCGGCGGAGCGAAAAGCCGCCGTTCCCGACGATGATCGGAACTTTTCCGTCCCGTGCCCGCTCCCAGGTGGCGGGAATAGGGGCGCCGATGAAGTCGTAGTCACTGCGGCACCAGTCGAGGAGCTCGTCCCGGAACACCCAGACGTCGAGCTGGCAGATGAGGAGCCATTCGTATGAGGCAAAGCGTTCGTAGAACTCCTCCGACAGCAGCAGCCGGCTGTAATCCTTCACCGAGCGGAAGAAGTGCGCCGGGAACCTTTCCACCAGAAGCTGCGGAAAGATCCCCGTGTAAAGCGAAAGGTCCATCCCTTCTGGGGCGAAAGCCGCGACGGGGTTCTTTTTGCCCAGCACGGTGACGGCCCGCCGGAACGAGAGCTCCTCGTTTTCCGACATGGTCTCCCGGTAAAGGGGGATCGCGACGATCACCTCTTGCTTTCCGGAAGTGTGCTCCCCTGCCCCGGCGTTGTCCATTACGTCACGTTTCCTTCGCACAAGCGCTTTTTTACTTACGAAGCGATACAAAAAAGAGCCGGAAGCGTGAAAACTCCCGGCTCTCTTTCCTTATGCCATGCCGCAAGGTCAGATGATGGCCTTCTCGGTGGCGGAGTCGAAGTAGTGGGCGTTGCTCATGAGCAGCGCGAATTCGACTTCCTCGCCCACGGTCAGGCGGCGGTGGGGATCGATGCGGGCGATGAAGCTCGTGGTGGCGCAGGTGAGGTAGACGTAGGTCTCGGAGCCCATGGGCTCGATGACCTCGACCTTGGCCTTGATCTTGGGCATGTCGCCGCTGCGCTCGGCGGATTCGCTGCCGATATCCTCGGGGCGGACGCCGAAGGTGACCTGCTTGTCGCAGAAGGGCTCCATCTTCTCCTTCCAGGCGTCGAGGACGGCGCACTCGAAACCGGGAGAAGTGAACCAGAGCTTGCCGTCACGGCGGACAAGGGCGCCCTCGAAGAAGTTCATCGGCGGCGTACCGATGAAGCCCGCCACGAACTTGTTGCAGGGCTTGTCGTAAAGATCGATGGGGGCGGCCACCTGCTGGATGACGCCGTCCTTCATGACGCAGATCCGGTCGCCCATGGTCATGGCTTCGGTCTGGTCGTGGGTCACGTAGATCATGGTGCTTTCCAGATGCTGGTGGAGTTTCGAGATTTCGGTACGCATCTGC
>JAFSYV010000295.1 GCA_017443585.1 Lentisphaeria bacterium
TCACCTATTTCCGTTTCCCCGTCTGGTCGGTGCGCAGCGCCGCGGGAGAGTGGAGCCCGGTGCGGCGGAAGCTGGTCGTCCCCGGCATGGAAAACGCCCCCTCGTACTCCTGCGGCAGTTCCCAGTGGTTTTTCAGAGGACGGAATCAGGTGTACATCCCGCTCACTTACGGAGAGCCCGGCCGCCGGGACCGCATGGTCTGTTCCACCCGTTTCTCCTATGACGGGAAGGAGCTCGTTTTCGAGGAAAGGGGCAACACATTGGAGCTGCCCGTGGACCGGGGCCTTCTGGAGCCGTCCATCGCGGAGTTCGGGGGCCGCGTCCTGATGACGATCCGGGCCGAGGACGGCCGGGGCTACCGGAGCGAAAGCGCCGACGGGCTTCACTGGGAGCCCGCGAAGCCCTGGGCCTTCGACGACGGGGAGGAGCTGAAAATGTCCACCACCCAGCAGCATTTTCTCGTCTGCGGCGGCAAACTTCATCTGGTCTACACCCGGGACGCGGGGAACAACGCCCACGTGACCCGGTTCCGGGCGCCGCTCTTCATCGCCGAGATCGACGACCGTCTGGAGCTGATCCGGGAAAGCGAGGAAACCGTCTTCCCCCTGCTCGACGAGGGGGAACACGGCGCCGGGATGGGGAATTTTCAAGCCGTGCCCGTTGCGGAAGACGAAGCGTTCGTCACCGTGGGCGAGGAACGGTGGTACGACGATTACCGCGGGAATACCCTGCTTGCAAGGATAACGTTTTGAAAGGAAGGAGGATTCGATGAAGAAGGGATTTACGCTTATCGAGCTGCTGGTGGTCATCGCCATCATCGCGATACTTGCCGCCATGCTGCTGCCGGCCCTGACTCAGGCCCGCGACCGGGCCAAGACGACGAAGTGCCTGAACAACATGAAGCAGCTGGGGACCGCCGCCCAGTGCTACATGGGGGACAACGCAAGCTGTTACCACCCCTACGCCAACAGCGGCACCAAGAACACCCCCGGCTACAAGTCCTGGCCCCACCCGCTCCAGCAGTCGGGCCTCATGGTCGCCTACCTTGGCGCCGACGAGAACGGATGCATGATTTTCGGCGGCCACGCGACGACCAGAAAGCGGAGCAGATATCTGTGTCCGGCGGTGACCTCCGAAATGATGGCGAAGGGCTCTTCCCTCACCAACTTCGTGAACATCAGCAACACCATCTACTCCAAGGGGATCAAGGCCTCGCGGGTCGTCGCCCCTTCCCGTTCCGCCAATTACGGGGAAACCATCGGCGGAGCGAATTTCGTTTCGCCCGATTCCGGAGACACCGGGGAGTGCCGGCACTTCGATTACCGTCATCCCGGCGCCTCGACGATCGTGGTGTTTTTCGACGGTCGGGCCGTCGGCGTCACCCGGAGCAAGATCATGGCTCTCGTCGGCCATTATCAGCAGGGCTTCTGGAAGCCGGAAAACCGGGACAACAAGTGGCAGTGACCCAATTCCGAGGAGAACGTTGAAATGAAAAAATACCTTTCAGCTGCCGTTGCGGCATTGTTTTTTCTCGCTCTCGGGGGCGCGCCCCTGACCGTCGCCGACGGGAAACAGAGCAGTTACACCGTGGTCATCCCCGACGGGACCGGAGACCTGCAGATGGACGGCTTCATCGCCCTCGCCGGGGAACTGGTGCGGACGTGCATAAAAAAGGCTTCCGGCGCGGAACTGAAGCTGGTCAAGGAGTCCGCGTTCGACAAAAAGGGCCCGGCGATCTACGTGGGTAACACCCGCGCCCTGGCCCAGGCGGGACTTTCCTCCGCGAAATTCGACTGCTGGGAGCATGCCATCACCGCCAGGGGAAAAAACATCTTCATCTACGGGAAGGACATCCCCAACACCCGGAAGAACGGCTCCCGGCACTTCATCCACTGCATCAACGGCACCCTGAAAGGGGCCTGCACCTTCGTGGAAAAGTTCGTCAACACCCGCGTCGTGGTTTTCCGGGGAGACCAGACCGGCGTCCACGACGGCGTGCGGACACTGCCGCAGAAGCTCATCACAATCCCTGAAAATTACTCTTATCGGAACAGGCCGGAGTTCATGAACACCGCCGGCAACTCCATGGGACTGCTCTACATGGTGGCCAACAACTGGCTCTTCTACGCCGGATGCGCCTTCAATCCCCACAGCCACGCGACGGCCGTACCGCAGGAAAAGCTGTTCAAGACCCATCCGGAGTACTTCGCCTTGATCGACGGAAAACGCTATTACTGCCCCGGCGGCCGTCAGCCCCACTACTGCCTTTCCAACAAGGAGGTGCAGGCTTTGATCTACAAGGACATCCTGAAGCGGGCCGACACGGGGGCCAAAATGGTGGAAGAGGGGCAGAGCGACGGCTTCAAGCCCTGCGAATGTGAAAAATGCAAGGCGTGGTACGGAACTTCCGACTGGGGCGAAAAACTCTGGTGCTTCCACCGGGATCTGGCGGCGCAGCTCCACAAGGACCGGCCGGGGGTCCAGTTGTGCATCATGTGCTACGGCCCCACCCACAATACGCCCAAAAGTTTCAAGCGTTTCCCCTCGCCCAACGTGGTCATCGACGTGGCGCCGCCTTCGATCAAGCTGCTGAACGAATGGAAACCGTACAACATCAAGGGGATCGTTTCGTGGACCTACTTCTTCGGGTGTTATCTCGCCAGCGGCTTTACGCCCGCGAGAAGCTTCGCGGCGCTTAATTCCTACACGAAGATGCTTCACGGGAAGAACATTCGGGGCATCTACAACTGCGGCCAATTCACCGCGCCTTCCCTCGAAGGGCCCTGGTACTACGCCTACGGCAAGTGGCTCGGCGACCAGTCGATCCCCGCGGAAAAACTCCTCGACGATTACTGCCTTTTCAGTTTCGGCCCCAAGGCGGCTCCCGCCTTCAAGGCCTTCTTTGCGGCCATCGACAAACGGCTGGAGCTCTGCCCCCTGCCCAGCCCCATCACCGAGGACTGGAACGACATGGACCGGGCGGCCGCGAGACAGGTGCTGACCATCCCCTTCTGGCAGAAGCGCTATCCGGAAAAGGTGATGAAGGAGCTCGACGCCCTTTTCGACCGGGCCGTCGCCCTCTGCGACCCGGCCAACCCGGATCTGAACGCCCTCAAGACCGAATACGAATACATGCGCCTCTCGGCGGCGGTCTGCAACGCCAAAAAGGTTTATGACGATTCTCCCGACGACCCCGGCCTTTCCCGCCTGCTGGATGCTGTATCGGCGCGGAACAAATTCCTCGACGCCCTGCCGGAAAGCAAAAAACGGCCCGGACAGGTGGACGGCAGCCGCTGTTACCTCTTCGCCGCGCTGAAACTCATCCGGGACGGCGGCTACATGAGGGGCCGTTTCGGCGGGATCTTCGAGGCGGACCGCAAACTCATCGAAGGAGCCCGCCGGGGCGCGGCGGCGGTGAAGGTCAAGGATTTCGCCGATCCGGCATGGGCCGGGGCCCCGGTCCAGAATCTGCGCCCCATGAAGAATGGCTCGCCCGAACTTGCGGCGCAGTTCAAGGCGGGGTTCAATGACAGCGGCCTTCTTCTCAAGCTGAGCGTTCCCTTCGACAACGGGAGCGACAAGGTCAAGGTCAGGCGGGACGGCGGCGCGTGGCTGTATCCCTGCTTCGAAATCGCCCTCTTCCCCGCTGAAGGCGGTCCGGGACGGCATTATATCCTCAACTTCGACCCCGCCTCATGCTACGACGCGGAAGTTTTCTTCCGGAACGGCAAGAAGGTCGAAGACCCGAAATGGAACGGCAAGTGGAATTACGTTTCCCGCCGCAAGGGAAAGGTCTGGGAAACGGATCTTTTCATCCCCTTCGGCGACCTGGGCAAGGGCCCCGGGAAGCCGGAAAAGGTCCGGCTTCAGGTCGGTTTTTCCGTCACCTCGGCGGAAGGACACTACACCTGGAATCAGCCCCTCGACGGCTCCTTCGTTTCGGAAACGGGGCTGGGCGTCGTGACTTTGGGCAAGGTTGTGCGGAAGGTCTCGGCCGAAGAATATCATATTTCCGAAGAGTGGAAGCCGGTCAAAAACGGCCGGCTGCCGAAATACTGGGCGACGGCGCCCTCCGGCAAGGTCAAGTACCGTCTGAAAGACGGCGTCCTGACCCTCACCAACGACAACCCCCACCGGAACGTTTCCGCCTGGAGCCGGCGGCCCGCTTTCGCCCTGAAGTCCGCCAACGACAAGGTGACGTTGCGTGTTGCGGTTTCAGGGAAAGGCAAGGTCCAGATCGGCAGCGGCCTTTACGCCGGGCCGAAATGGGTCGTCAACCGCCACGAGCGGAAAGTGTACGATCTCGGGGCGGAACCCCGGGAACTCAGCCTTACCCACGGCCCCGATGCGGATTTCCTGCGGGGCGTGGACAATTTCACCGTTTCGGTCGTCCTGCGCGGCGTGGGTGAAATGCACATCCACGACGTGAAGGTCCGGCTGGA
>JAFSYV010000296.1 GCA_017443585.1 Lentisphaeria bacterium
CCTCCGCCGCTCCCCCGGGAAGACGGTGTCCAGAAACGAACGGGGCGGCATCGACTTTTACGGCATCGACCGGCTGGAAATGCCGGAAGCCAGGCGCAATCTGCTGCCGAACAGCAGTTTTGAGCGGGGAATGACCGGATATTACATCAACCGCGCAAACCGGGACCGGCAGTGGAACTGGAAGGCGTTCTCCCTCGTCAAGGGGAAGGCCTATCATGGCAATTACGCCCTCGAAATGCAGGCCCGGAACATCAAGGACTACGATGTGCGCCGTCTGCAATACGGAGTCAACATCACCACCATGGCCATTCCCTGCGCGCCGGGAAAATATACCGTGAGCTTCACTGCTAAAAGCAGTGAAAAAAGCGGTTCCGTGCTCAATTTCTGGGTCCCCCGCTTTTTCGGCGGGAGTCCCTACGCCTACTTTTCGAGAGAGGGAAAAGGGAGTTTTGAACTTGACGACGAATTCCGCCGTTACAGCGCCACCTTTACCGTTCCGCAATCCATGCCGGTGATGATCCACTTCAATGTCTGGACAACGGGCGCTAAGCCCGCCACCGTGACGGTGGACGCCATCCAGCTCGAACGGGGAGATCGGATGACAGCCTATGAACCCAAGGAGATCGAGGGGCGGCTGGTCACGGCAGAAAAAGACAATTTTCTGCAGGCCGGAAAGAAGATCGACGGCCGTCTGGAACTCTTTTCCTCCCGCAAGGATGCCCGGGGAACCGCCCGCATCACCGTCAAAAACTTTTTCGGTGAAATTCTCTTCGACAAGGATATCCCCTTTTCCACGGACAAGGACGGAAACGGCGTGATCCCGCTTCCGCTGGAGGATATTCCCGGGAAGGGAGTCTTCGTGCTCAAAGCGGTTTACAGCTTCGGCAAAGGAGATTCCAATTATGAATTTCATCGTTTCGCCAAGGTCGATTATCTCGACGGGACGCACAGGAACCGCCGGATTTTTTCCTGCGATTACGGCGATCCGGAGTCCTCGTTCCGCTACTTCCAGTTCCTTGACCGTTACCGCAAGCTCGGCATCGGCGCCAAAGGACACCATTACAGTTTCGACAAGGCTGTGTGGGACGCCGAAAAGTCTTTCGGCATCGAGCCCCTGCTTGCCTTTTCCATGAGTTTCGTCCGGGACAAGAAGGAAAAGCGGATCGGTTTCGGCATGATCGACGCGCCTCACCGGGCCAGTGTGGGCGTGGACGATCCCCGGCTTATGGTCAGGGACTACAAACTGGACAGCAACGGCATAGTCACGCCCGAATGGCTGGCCAGACTGAAGAACGCGGCGAAAACCCTTGCGAAGAAGTATCCCCACGTGGGGATGTGGACTTTCGGCGGCGAAGTTTCTGCCTGTTTCCCCTATGAATGGTGGACGAAAGAAGGCACGATGGATCGGTATGCCTACACCTATGCACAGATCATGAAGGCCTTTTCCGAGGGGATCCGCGAAGGTAATCCCCAGGCCAAGGTGACCCAGGAGGACCCATGTAACATGAGGCCCGAAGGCGGCATCGCTGAGGTGGACCGTTTCCTCTATCACAGCAACGAGCTGGGGGCGAAGTACGATGTCATTTCCATCCATCCCTACCGCTACAGTCCGGAGTCGCCGGACCTCGAGAGCGATACGGCCAAACTTTTCGAAGTGATGAAGAAACACGGCTATGACAAGACCCCCGTCTGCTGGCCCGAGATGATGCACTGGGGACCTTACAGCGTGCCCGCCTGGGGAACCGATTTCGCCAACTGGCTCAACCCGCCCGATTGCTGGCCGGGCGGCGCCCTGAGCTACGACATGGGGCGGACAGAGATGCTGTCGGCGTCCTTTTACGCACGGTCATTCCTTGTTGCGCTGCGGCATCAGGACCGTATCCTGACGGCGACCATGGGGAATATGCGGAACAATTTCTCCTTGGACGTCATGCTTACCCCCTACGCTGCGCAGCTGATTCCCAATACGTTGAGCAATATCCTCGGCAACGCAAGATTCGTGGAGGACATCCGCTTCGCCCCCTTCACCCGGAGTTACGTATTCGTCGATGA
>JAFSYV010000297.1 GCA_017443585.1 Lentisphaeria bacterium
CTGCCGCGGCCGAGTTCTTCACCAAACAGCTCACGAGGTGGATCCCTCTCGGTTTCGGGCTGTGGCTGATCTGCTCGTTGCTGGATTCCCGGAAACTCCACTTCAAGCTGGCCGGAGTCTGCTTCTTTCTGCTGACGCTGGTCGCCTTGGCGCTGGTCCTGCGCTACGGAATCAAGGTCTACGGGGCCCGGCGCTGGCTGCTCCTGGGATCATTCCGGCTCCAGCCTTCCGAATTCTGCAAGCTGGCCCTCATTTTCGTGCTGGGATGGCTTTTCACCTCGAAGCACTTCAACGGAGCCACCTGGGCGGGGATCATCGTCGGGGCGATCATCGTGCTGACGCCCGCGGTCCTCATCTGCAAGGAGCCTGACCTGGGGGGGACACTCATTCTCTTTCCCATCGCCGCAGGCATGCTTTTCGTTTCCGGGCTGAAGTGGCGCTGGCTGCTGGCCGCCGCCCTGTGCGGAGTGCTGGGGTTTTTCATTCTGCGTCACATCATCCTGTCGGAATCCGCCGCTGAGGCAAAGGCGAAAGGCGGCACGAAGCAGAGCGTCCGGGACCCGAAGGCCGAACCGCAGATCGGCCCCGTGCGGAAAGCTCCCGCCGAGCCGCAGATCGGTCCCGTGCGGAAAACTCCCGTCGATCCGAAGACCGGCCTGGCGCGCAAACCTCTCATCAAGCCCTACCAGAGGAAGCGGCTCGAAGTCTTTTTCAAGCCCAACAGCGATATCGCCAACAGCGGCCACAACGTCTACCAGTCCCGGCTGGCCGTGGGGGCAGGGGGCTTCTGGGGCAAGGGCATCGGCAACGGGACCCAGAACCAGCTGGGCTTTCTGCCTCAGACCGTTTCCAACAACGACTTCATCTTTTCGGTCATCGGCGAGGAGACGGGCTTCGTGGGCTCCGCGGGGCTGCTGGCGCTCTACGTGCTGCTGCTCTTTTCGATCCTGCGCACGGCTTTCCGCGCGCCGCCCTTCGGCAGGCTTCTCGCCACGGGGATCGCGGTCCTCTTTTTCTGTCACGTCTACATCAACATCGGCATGTGTATCGGCCTCGCGCCGGTGACGGGGCTTCCCCTGCCGCTGGTGAGTTACGGGGGATCCTTCGTCTTCGTCAGCATGGCCTGTCTCGGCGTCGTCCAGAGCATCCACCGCCGCCTCGATGCCCCCGAGCCCGCCGACGACACCCCCTGAAAAAAACGGCGGCGGAGCACCCCCGGCACGGTATTCATAGTATTCATAGACAAAAAAAGCGCCCGGGAAATCACCTTCCCGGGCGCTTGATTGTCGTGCCGTTTCAGCAGCTCACGTCGTACCCTCTGCCTTTGAGGTAGCGTTTCAGCTCGGGGATGTCGATCATGTGGAAGTGGAAGACCGAGGCGGCCAGGAGCACCGTGGCTCCGGCCTCGGCGGCTTCGGCGAAGTGTTCCAGTTTCCCCGCTCCGCCCGAGGCGACGATGGCCGCCTTGCACACCTGGTGCATGGCCCGGATCACCGGCAGGTCGTAGCCCGTCTTGGCGCCGTCCCCCGCCTTGCTGGTGGGGAGGATGGTCTTGACGCCGAAGCCGTCCATCTTTTTGGCGAACTCCACGGCGTCGAAACCTGTGGCGGTGCGGCCGCCGTCGATGTAGACTTCGTAGCCCGAAGGCAGTTTCGCGTTCACATCCACGTCAATGGCCACGGTGACGGCATCCCGCCCGAACTCCCTGATGAGGGCCGGGACCAGTTCCGGCTTGCGGAAGGCCGCGCTGCTGACGGAAACGGTGTCGGCTCCGGCTTCGAGGACGGCTTTTGCGCTTTCCACGCTGTTGATGCCGCCGCCCACGGTGAAGGGAACGGTGCAGACCTGAGCGACGCGCTTCACCACGTCGGCCAATGTGGCCCGTTTTTCCACGGTGGCGGTGATGTCGAGGAGCGCCAGCTCATCGGCCCCCGCGGCGCAGTAGGCCTGAGCGCAGGCCACCGGATCGCCCGCGTCGGCGATGTCCACGAAATGGACGCCCTTTACGACCCTGCCTTCACGCATGTCGAGGCAGGGCATGATCTTGATTTTTGCCATTTTTCGCTTTTCTCCGAAATAGTAGGGAAGGAGCAAACGACTGTTTACTTCTTCCGGGGTTCTTCCTCTTTCACTTCAGCATTTTCTTCAGCTTGTTTTTCGGCTTTCGCTTCAGCTTTTTCCTTGGCCTTCTTATCCTTGGCTTTTTGTTCTTTTGTACAACAGACGATGGCCCACACGAAACGGATGACGATGACGGCGCAGACGATGATGGCGATATACCCGAGTTTTGTCATAGGTCGAACTCCTCCGAAGTTATTGTTGGGTCACTTATTCTTTTACAACGTCCGTGCCGTCGTCATTACTTGTGCCACGTGGCGATGTCGTCGTCCAGTTTCCCGCCGCCTTCGTTGGCGTTCTTACCCTGGTTGTCTTCTCCGTTCGGTCCCCGGGACCAGACGGCGGTCTTGGTCATGATGTATTTGCCGCTCGAGGGATTGTCGGGTTTGATCAGGCGCTCCGTGCCGTTCGTGTTGATCATGACGGAGTAGGGATTGCCCCAGGGGTCGCGCCACAGATAGGGCTTGTTGGCGTCGTCGGTGTACGCCTTGGTGGGATCGTAATTCTTGTTGGGTTCGAGGAATTTGGTCTTGCGGGTATTCTGGGAGTAGGTGCTGCTGCGGCCCATGACGGTCAGTTCCGCGATCAGACCGTTGTAGGCGTCCTCATGGGTCTGGGTGAGTTTGGTGCTGCCGACCTCATGATTGTTGACGGCGGAATTGTCGTTTTTCTTGCCGAGGATGACGAATTCGGTGTTCTTCGGGGCTTCCGACAAAGAGGAGTCGTCGCCGCTGTCGATGGGGGAAACGGCATTGTCGTCGAGAAACTTCACTTTGCCGTCGCTTTCCTTCTTCAGGACCCGGTGGTAGGTCTGGTCCATTTGCGAGAAAGCCATCTGGATGGCGTTCATGTCGGATTTCGCCTGCGTGATGCGGCCCTGCTGGGCGCCGCCGATGACGGCGGGGAGGATGAGGCCCGCCAGAAGCGCGATGATGCCCGCCACGACCAGCAGTTCCACGAGGGTGAAGCATTTTCTTGTTTTCATTCGGAACATTCCTTTCGGGGGTGGTTTCTTGTCCTTGACATACTGTATGTGCAAAACCTCCTTTTGTCAAGGGAAAAAGTGCAAAAAACGTGAAAAAAAAGCAAATCGGTCTTGACAAAACGCCCTTTCAAGGCTATTATATGACATTGACGGGATTTTTGGAAACCATAACGGAGAGCTCGAATATGAAAAAACACACCTTTACCCTTGTCGAACTGCTGGTGGTGGTGGGCATCATCGCCATCCTCGCCGGGCTGATCATCCCGGCGGCGGGCATGGCCCAGACCGCCGCGCGGCGCACAGCCTGCCTGAGCAATCAGGGGCAGGTCATGAAGATCATGCGCGCCTACATGAACGAGGGCGACACCCAGTTCCTGCCCGGCTGGCACAACTCCTCCGCCAACACCTACCGCTGGACCCAGGCTCTCTTCAACGCGGGGAAACTTCAGAACGACATCACGGTCGCCCGCTGTCCCGCCCTCGTTCCCGCCGCTACCGATGCGACAATAGAGGGGGAAAATGACTCCTCTCTTGCCGAGGCCTACGGCATGATCTACTCCACTCTTGCCGATACCAAGAAGACCCGCGGCATCAGTTTCAAGAGCACCAAGGCGCAGAAATTCGGCTCCGACACGCTGGTGGCTCCCAACCAGCTGGCTCTCGGGGGATGCTCCGCCATCCTCAACAGCAACGATCAGGTCGTCGCCAGAGCCCTCATCAACTTCAACATGACGGGACCGGGCTCCGACGCCGCCGTGGGCCGTCCCGCGCTGGTTCACGGGGGGCAGACCAACCTCTTCTTCCTTGACGGCCACGCCGAAAATCTGACCCGGACGACTCTGTACAAGAGGAAATACTACACCCACGTGACGGATACGGATTCACGTGAGGCACTTCAGGTGGGCAACAGTTCCACCTCTGAAACCCCCGCCGCCGGGAGCGACTGGATGCTCGATCCCGACAAGGCGACGGCCACTTCGGGCAGCTGATGAGATGTTTTCCGCAGGACGCCCGGCGTGAGGAGCCGGGCGTCTTTTTTTCCGCGGAAGAATAAAACCCAAAGAGGAGAAGAAAAAATGGCATCGATCAAACTTTACGACAAGACGGGAGACGCCAAGGCGGCCGCCATCCAGAGCGGCATCGAAAAGCAGTTCGGGTTCCTGCCCCAGGTCTTTCAGGCCATGGGCCGGAACGGGGAATTCCTCGAAGCCGCGCTGAAGGTTTCCGACGCGGCGGGCAAGGGCCTCGACCCGAAGACCAAGGAGCTCATCATCATCGCCTGCAGCGCCGTCAACGGCTGCAAGTACTGCCTCGACGCCCACCGGGCCGCCGCGCTGAAGGCCGGGTGCACCGACGACGAAGTCACCGCCGCCATCGAAGTGGCCGCGGCCATCAGTCTCTTCAATAAGTTCAACGGGGCCATCGGGCTCGATTCCGATCTCAAGGCTCCCGTGAAGTAACATTCTTTCAACCGGGCTCCGGGGCAGATGCTCCGGAGCCTCCCTTTTTTATCCTATGCTTCAACTGGAAACGCCTGCGGGACTGGTCACAATCCGCTCCGAAAGGGGGTGCGTCACCGCCGTCTATTTTACGCCCGAACGGGAATACGGTCCCGCCCCTTCCGCCGTGGAAAGGGAGGTGGCAAGGCAGATCGGAGCCTATTTCGCGAGGGAGCTGCGGGAATTCGACTTGCCGCTCTTCGTTTCCGGGACGCCCTTTCAGGAATCGGTGTGGCGGGAGCTCTTGAAAATTCCCTACGGAGAGACCCGCTCCTACGGGGAGATCGCCCGGGCCGTCGGCCGCCCCGGCGGGGCCCGGGCCGCGGGCATGGCCTGCAACCGGAACCGCATCGCGCTGGTGATCCCCTGCCACCGGGTCATCGGGGCTTCCGGGGCCCTGACAGGCTACGCTCCGGGGGTGGAGATCAAGAAACTTCTGCTGGATTTGGAAAAAAAGGCGTGAAAATCCTCTTTTCCGCTTGTACTTGAAGCGTTTGCGGTATATATTATATATATGGGGTGTTCGATCGTATTCGATGCTTTGGTCTGAGGTATGAAGTTCCGTCTTTTACTGTTTTTCTGCCTGGTTTCCGCCCTCCTTCTGAACGGGGCGGAAAAACAGGAGCTCGACTCGGTGCTGGCCGCCGTCAACGGCGATCCGGTGACCCTGGGGGAAATTTTGCCCTCGCTCCGGGAAGCCGAGTTCCGGCTGGGGAACAGCTACTCCGGCAAGGAGCTGGAAAAGCGCGTCCTCGAACTGCGCCGCCGGGCCGTGGACGAGATCATCGACCGGAAACTCATTATCGCCGATTTCAACGAGAAAAAACTCAACATCCCCACGCAGGAGGTGGAAAACGAGATCGACCGCTGGGGCAGACATATCGGCTGCAGCTCCAGAAAGGACCTGGAAGATCGGCTCAAGGAGTCCGGCACCTCCGTCGACGCGGTCCGGAAAAAGATCCGGGAGCGGATGATCGTGCAGGTCATGCGCCGCCGGGAGTACCTCCTTGCCGGCCCGCCCTCTCCCGCCGATCTCTACAAGCGCTTCAAGGAGCAGGAGTCGAAACTTTCGTACCCCGGCAGCGTGGAGCTGGGGATCCTCAAAATCGGGAAAGATGAACCGGAAAAGGCCGACACCGTCGCCGCCGCGCTGAAGAAGGATCCTTCGTCCTGGCGGCCCCTGGCCCGGATCTACGCCATCGATCCCGCCGCGGAAGACGGCAGCGTGGGCGAGGTCGAACTCCCCATGCTCCGGCCCGAATTCGCCAAGGCCATGACCGACATGGCGCCCGGCCGGATCTATCCGAAAGTCCCCACCGCCGACGGCGTCTATTTTCTGAAGATCCTCAAGCTGAAGCCGAAAAAAGCGGCCGTGTTCAAGGAACACGCCGAAGCCATAAGAAAGACCATGGAAGAAGAGGTCTACCGGAAGAGCTCCGCGGACTATTCGGCCAGATTGCGTGACCGCGCCGTCATCGAATATTTTTTCCCGGCGCCGGAAGGAGTTGAGAAGAAGTGAAACTGTTTTGTCAGACATGCAAGAAAGTCATTACCGTCGAGCCGCCCGAAGGCGCGGCCGAGGTCAAGTGCCCCTTCTGTGAGGTTCCCGTGAAGGTGCCGGAAGGCCCCCTGGCTCCCGGCGTGGTCATCGGCGATTTTCTGCTTGAGCGCCCCCTGAGCAGCGGCGGCATGGGCATGGTCTACCTCGCCCGGCAGATCTCCCTGGACCGCCCCGTGGCGCTGAAGGTGCTCCACGAGAAGTTCGCCGGGAACAAGGAGTACATCGACGGCCTCTTCCGCGAAGCCCGCGCCGCGGCCAAGCTGACCCATCCCAACATCGTCCAGGCCTATGCCGTGGGCGAGGACAACGGGATCTACTACTTCGCCATGGAGTACATCAGGGGCGAGACCTTCAAACAGATCCTGAAGGAAAAGCACGTGCTGGAGTTCGGCCAGGCGGTGAAGGTCATCCGGGAGATCTGCGGAGCCCTCGACGCCGCCTGGACCGAGCAGAAGCTGGTCCACCAGGACATCAAGCCCGACAACATCATGCTTTCCGTCAACGGCTTCGCCAAGCTGGCCGATCTGGGGCTGGCCCGGAGCGCCAACACCGATACCGGCGTTTCCGATGACGACGAGGTCATGGGCACACCCCAGTACATCAGCCCCGAACAGCTCACGGGAGTCCCCACCGACGTCCGGAGCGACATCTACAGTCTGGGGGCCACCTTCTACCAGTTCGTCACGGGGGAATTTCCCTACCGGGGCACCGCCGAAGAGATGGCGCGCCAGCACGTGGACGGCAACCTGACTCCACCTCAGGAGGTCAACCCCGAGCTGCCCAAACAGCTCAACGACATCATCGTCAAGATGATGGCGCGGGACATCACGAAACGTTATCAGACACCCGCCGAAGTGATCAAGGACCTCGACGCCTACACTTCGGCGCAGGAGGCCGCCCACGTGGCCGTCCCCAAACTGACCCTCAATCTGGGGCGGAAAAAGACGGCTCCGGCGCCGACGCCCAAACCGCCGACCCCGCC
>JAFSYV010000298.1 GCA_017443585.1 Lentisphaeria bacterium
TCATCATCGTCCCCTTCGCCGTCACCTGGTGGAGCATCTGGTATCCCGGAGCCGAGCCGGGCGGCGGCGGCTTCCTCGTTCAGCGGATGATGGCGGCGAAAAACGAAAAGCACGCCATGGCGGCGGTGCTCTTCTTCAACATCGCCCACTACGCACTCCGGCCGTGGCCGTGGATCATCGTCGCTCTGGCCTCCCTGATCGTCTATCCGGATCTGGCCGCCATCCACGGCGCGGTGGGGCACCTGCTTCCGGAAAGCCAGTGCGGCCACGACACCGCCTATTCGCTGATGCTTTCCCGTCTGCCCGCGGGATGGCTGGGGCTGATGGTGGCGAGTTTGCTGGCGGCGTACATGTCCACCCTTTCGACTCTGCTCAACTGGGGATCAAGTTACTGCGTGAACGATGTGTGGAAACGCTTCATCCGTCCCGGTGCGAGCGAGAGGGAACTGGTATGGTGCGGCCGCGGGGTGACGCTTCTGCTGATGACCGTGAGCGCGCTGCTGGCGCTCCGGCTCCAGAATGCGATGCAGACCTTTCAGCTCCTGCTTTCCATAGGAGCGGGGACCGGGCTGCTCTTTCTGCTGCGCTGGTTTTGGTGGCGGATCAACGCCGCCTGCGAAATCGCGGCGATGGTGAGCAGTTTTCTGTGGTCGGCGGTGTTCTTCTTCTGGAAGTCCTGCCCGCTGAGCCCGTGGCAGCAGATGGCGGTCTCGGTGGCGCTGACGACGGCCTGCTGGCTGCCCTTCGCGTGGATCGGGCCGAAAACCGATTTCCGGGTCCTGCGGGAGTTCTGCCGCAGGATCAATCCCGGCGGCGCGTGGCGCGCGGTCTTCGAAGCGGCGGAAAAAGCCGGGGAGCCGATCGTTCCCGAAGCTCCGGCCCAGAACATCCCCCGCGGGCTGCTGGCCTCCCTGCTCGGGTGTCTGATGATCTATCTGGTCATGTTCGGCACGGGACGTCTGATCTGCGAAGATTGGACCTGGGGTCCCGTTTTTCTGGCGGCGGCGCTGGTTTTCGCGGTGCTGCTGGTGCGGGTCTGGAAAGAAAGCCCGGCCGCCGGATGATCATAAAAGGTCTTTCAAGGAGAAAAGCCGGGCGTTTCCGCGAGATGGTGCGGCGTCAGCCGTTACTCGCTCAAAAGTCGCGGAATTTTCTTCACATCTTCACCGAAATTCCAGATGGATCCCCCCATACGTCAGGTTCGGCTTTTTGTGAAAACTTGCAAAAAATAGGACGACGACTTGACAAGAGCACCTTTTCAGTGTATAGTAATGACCATGCCGGAGCCGATGGCGTCGATCGTCTGCCGAATTCCGGCAGGTTGGTTTTTTAACGGGGAGCCGTCATGCCGTATCCGACAACGAGAACAACTTTGCTGAACCGTCTGAGCGGTGACGAGGCCGCGTGGACGGAGTTCTTCCTCCGTTATCAGGGGGTGATCGCCGACATCGGGAGCTACAAGGGACTTTCGCCCGATGATTGCGACGACCTCGTCCAGAATGTGATGATCCGCTTTCACCGCAAGATCGAAGCGGGGTTCAAATACGATCCTTCGCTGGCCAAGTTCCGCACCTTCTTCAGCACGCTGGTCAAAGGGTGCGTCTATGACCTGATCCGCAAACGGGAAAGACACGGCGTTTCCGTTTCCGACCTGTCGGCGGCGGATGACGCTCCGCCTCCCGATGAGCTGTTGGACATGGCGCTGAGGGAAAAATGGCGGACGATCCTTCGCGAAGAGGCCATGCTGGAACTCGCACAGCACGTGGACGAAAAGACCTTTCAGGCATTCCAGCTTTACGCCCTCGAAAAACGTCCGGCGAAGGAAACGGCGGAGCTTCTGGAGCTTTCCGTCGACAGCGTCTACGTCGCCAAGACCCGCTGTATGAAGATCCTGCGGGAGATTATCGCGAAACTCAACGCCGAAGACCCGGAGCTGGCTCTCTATGTGTGAGACAGTCGGCCCTTACCGGATCCTGCAGGAGTGCGGCCGCGGTTCCTACGGCGTTGTGTACCTTGCGCAAAACACCTATACCGGGCAGAAATTCGCCTTGAAGATCCTGAACGGCAAAGTTGAGAAACGGGAACTGGAAGGGCTGATCCGCTGCCGGGAATGCCGCCACGGAAATCTCATTCAGATCCACCACATCGACCGCCTGCCCGACGGGCGGCTCTACTATACGATGGATGCCGCCGACGACCGGGGGGCCGCGGACGCGTATCTGCCGGATACCCTGGCGGCCAGAGGAAGGATGCGTGCCGCTGAACTTCTTCCCATCCTTCGGGCCCTCCTCGACGGCGTGGCGGCGCTCCATAAACGCAAACTCATCCACCGCGACATCAAGCCGGAAAACATCCTGTTCGTGAACAATACTCCGGTATTGGGCGACATCGGCCTTGCCGCGCCCTCCGGCGACGCAAGTCTGGTGGGAACGCCGTCCTTTCTGCCGCCGGAGGTGCTCTCCGGAGCGCGCAAGCCGGATGAGAGGAGCGACCTCTACGCGCTGGGGCGCGTCGCCTACTGTGTCCTGACGGGGAATCCGCCGCACAAATATCCGCAGCTCCCCGAAGACCTGACGAAAGAAGCCGCGCCGGTGCTGGCGTTCTGCCGGGCGGCAAGTGCCGGGGATGCGACGCCGGACTCCTGCCGGGCGGCGCTGACTGCTCCGCCGCGGAGCAAATCCTTACGTTGCCTGATCGGTCTGCCGTTGCTCGGAATCCTCGCGGCGGCGCTCGTCTTTGCTTTGTTTTCGGGACGGGGCAGACGTGAACTTATGCCCCCGCCGGAGCCCGAGAAGAAAGTACCGGCTCCGGCTCAAGTCCGGCCCTCTCCGGTACAGAAACAGGAGATCCCCGTTCCGCCGACCGGGGCCGGGATCGACGCCGCATTGAAGCAAATCCAAACGGAACTGGAACAAAGGATGCGGTCGCTCGATGCCGGTGTTGCGGCATCGCAGACGCGGATGCGCTCAGAAATGCGGATGCTGACTCCTGAGGCATATCAGACGGCGGTCGCGGAACTGGAAAAGCGCTACCCGGTTTCGCCGGAACTGCTGCGGCGTGCCGGGAACCGTTTCGAGGCGGTACGCCGGGAACATTTCCGGAAACTGGTCGGACTTTCTCCGTTCACTGCGGATGGCGCGGCGGCCCGCGCCCGCCTGACGGAAAAGTTGAAGCGGCTCGAAGCCAAGGACGCCCTTTACCGGCTCGGGTGTCAGGACGACGCGCTCAAGAATTTTTCCTGCTCGTCGGGCACGATGCGCAGAGGCGGAGACCTCTCCCGGTTCGAAGAGCTGTTCCGGAAGCGTCACGAAACTGCGGAACAGCTGTCGCACACCGCGCCTCGCCGCTGATGTTTCAGCCGGGGGGGAGGAAAATTCCGTAAAAAAAGAAGACCCGGTGTAAGAAATCCGTTTTCGCTTCGGATATTGTTCATGACACGTCCAATGTTTCCGTAAGAATATTGAACGGCAGAGAAGGTCCGAACTTGACAAAATGGATTTCCGGTGCTATTTTAAGAGAGTTGATCCAAAAAACTGGAGACAATTCATATCGGAAAAACAGATCGCATTTTGACAATCGGATAAAACGAACTTTTTAAGTCGGTTTTCGTAACAGAAAGACGCCAAACTTTACCGCGAAAGAACCGAATGCTTAAAAGGGTTCGCCATGCGCTCATGCGCGTGTGGCGTTTCTCTGTCTGCATGGTTCTTTCGGGACATTGGCGTGTCCTCTGTTACGAGTGCAGCGGAGGAGCGCCTTTTTTTGTCGTATGAAAATGGCGTATCGCAACTGACAGGAAATAGAGGACAGGGATCAACGATGTCTCGAAAAACAAAATGAATTTTTGAAAGGCGCAGATGTCGGAGAGAAGATTTTTCGTTTATATCGTCCCGCAACGCGAGGCGGTGCCTCGCACGAAATAAAAATAACAGGCAATATTACAAAAATTGCGAAGGAGAAATCATCATGAAAGTAACAGTCCAAGTCAAGTATGCCACCACCCCGACGGGTATTCCGGGATGTAACACGGTTGTTACGCTGGACACCACAGACACCAGTTACAGTGCGCTCAAGGAAATGATCCAGGCACGGTTTCATGGATGGTACAACATTCAGATTCTAAGCGTCAAGTAAAATACATCCTCTGTCGGCAGGTTCGCGGGAAACTTGCCGACAGAAGTGAGAAATGCAATCGGAAAGGAAGTGGGAATGAGTACCGTAAAAAGAACTTTTGCCAAAACAGAAATCACGGACAATTTGCTCGAGCAACTGATTTCAAGGGAGAGCACTTTTGAAATCACCGGGCTTGACGCGGAAGGCGCGATGACCGAAATGGTGGAGCGAGTGGAGAAAACTATCGAATCTCAAAACAAAACATGCCGGGTTTATACCGCAGGCAGATCCGCTGCCGTGGCCGCTGCAGCCATTCCCACCGGGATCACACAAGTAACCGGAGTTGCGGCGGCGATCGGTATCGGGTTGCACAACTTTGCAACGTTCAATCCCGATTACGAGATCGCGAAGCATTTGATGGACAAGAAATTGTCTGTGGATAAACAAGAAGTCATGATGGAGAACGGGGAAAAAAAGAGCCGCTGGAGCCTTTTGGGAGACATTGTCATCGCCGGCGCCGGGGCCCTTGCCGATTCGGTAACCAATGCTGCGGAAAAGAGTGTCAGGCAAAATGGCAGCAAAGAGGAAATCAAGAATTTCATGCAGCAGAAGAATCAATTCGCCCAACAGCGGCAAAGAACTCGACAGACTTTCATGCACCTTACAGGAAATGACAAAACCGCACAAGCATATTGCCGTGGACAAAGCACGGAAAAAACGGAGATGATAAACTCCGATACTCCGGCACCAGCGCTGGATTTACAGCGTATCACCATGGATCGTGAGCTCGGAGTGGAATTCAGCGATGACAACCGGACACTTCAAAAACTGACATGTAAATATAAACTTCCGGAGAGCGGATCGTATGTTATCCCCTCCGGTATCGAAACTATCGGGGAATGTGCATTCAAAAAGCGGGAAAACTTAGCTGAAATCATAATACCGCAAGGGGTTACGACTATAGAAGAATTTGCCTTCTTCGGATGCAAAAATTTGATGCGGTCGGTGATTCCGGAGAGCGTCGCAGTTATCGGGGAATTGGCATTTGCGGATTGTGAAAAATTGAGCGACATTGTAATCCCCGAGGGGGTTGAGACTATCGGCGACGGCGCATTTCGCGAATGCGGAATGACGGATTTGGTAATCCCTGCCGGGGTCATGATTATTGGCGAAAGAGCTTTCAGTAACTGCAAAAAGTTAAAGCGTGTTGTATTTTCGGACAGCATTTGCCTCACGACCATGGGTGATTATACATTCGATGGATGCGAGAATTTGACCGAGGTGATAATGCCGGATAATATTATAACCATAAGTAACTTTGCATTCAAAAGATGCCCGTGTGAGGATAGGTTCAAGCATAAATATCCAAATACTTTAGAGGCAATACTGAGCAGGACTGCAAGCAATATATTTGAATAGCCGCTCACATCCGGAGAAGAATTTATCATGGTAAGAAAAACGCCCATGCCGGAATTTCAATGGCGGCAGGAACTTTGCGCGACGTGCGAGTATTGGGGGGGAGAACGGGAACTGGATTTCCGCAACGCCCGGCTGATGTACCTTCAGGCCCAGATCTATCCGCAGCCCCTGTGCGCCGGAGCCCGGATGAACACCAGTCAGTCTCCATTCAACCGCGCCTGTCCGGCGTACAAACGCTGGTACAAATTGCCCTGATCGCACGAAATTTCCGCGGAATCCGCCACGGGCTGTAAGAAATGCGGCGTTTCCGCGGATAATATGACGGAAACAGTCATTCGACAGGAGGGAAAAATGAGTTACGTGATCATCGAGCCGCTCGACATCAGGATCCGCCGGGCAATTTCGAAGTTGTTGAAACGCACCGATCCGAAAGTCGTTCGGTTCGACAGGGAAGCCCGACGCGCTTTCACGGCGAGCCACCCTTGGCTCGAGGGCTCGGAAGACGGAAACAAAGGCGGCAACGACGCGTGAATTCAGACCGTTCACGGTCAACTGAGTTCATATTGCGGTCATCTCGTGTTTTTCCGGAAATCGAAAGCATTCATGCCATGGAAGGTTTTGCCAAATTTGTCGGTTTCGTGATCGCGGCGGCGGTGGTATGCGCCGCCGTTGCGGGGGTGGCCTTTCTGGTCACCGCCGTCATCGCTTTCTGGCCGATCATCGTCGGCTTCGGAGTACTGCTGTTTCTGGGGTATGCGCTGTTTGTCGGACTCGTACAGATCGGCTCCGGCAAGGCGAAGTGATGCCGCGCATGGCGGCATTCTGAAATACCGGCGGTCAATATCAACATAAAGGGGAATGCATCATGAAAGTCAAAATCGACGTCTTCGACGACCTTATCGAAAAGATCTTCAACACGACACCGGAAGAATTCGATCGGGAAATGATCGAAAAGCACCGGAAAAAAGCGGATGATCTTCTTCGGGAGTACGAACTCACCGATCCGTGGAATTTCATCAAGCGGGCTTGGTTGCTCAACCGGATCGGGGAATGCACAAGGAAGATCAAGTTTTATCGGCAGAATTTGAAAGAACATCAGGCCGAACGCAACGCCCGATCGGACATTGCCTGATCCCGAAACAAGGAGGAACGATCATAATGGCTGCCGACACATTGAAAATCACGGTCGTATGCCCGACCTGCGACAACAACATGGAGCTCCCCGGCGAGAAGAAGAATATGCGCATCGAATGTTCGAAATGCGGCAACGCCTTTATGGCTTACGAGGCCGTACCGTGCGAGTCCTGCGGAAAGCTTCGCCATCCCCGGCATCAGTGCCGGGCATGCGTTCCTGACAACGATATGGCGCGGAAATATCGGGAAAACGTCGCGAGGGAAGCCTTGAATCGGCTCCCGGAAGATGTGCGGACCGTACTCAAATTCGAGTCCGGAAAAAACGCCAGACTGTTTGAGGAGATGGCGCAGCGGATCAGAGAGCTTGAGAATCAGATGTCGGAACTTGAAGATGAGATGGAAGAACTGAAAGGTAAAGAAGATGAATAACGCCGCCGAAACTGTGACGGGAAAATTCTCCATCTGCGCGGGAGTCTGCGGCAGACTTTGGATGGTTTCGACATCTCCGGTAAAGTAGTCGATGGCGCAGCCGATCCCGCCGCAGTCCGTTTTAAGATCAAGTCGGGAAATGGCGGAATCATTGTGGAAAACGACGGAGGAAATGGCGCGTCGTTACGAAATCCTCTCGCGGCATCATAAAACAACCATCGGAGAGTTCAACGGTGACAGCGTTGACTGCGCTCCGCTGCTCCGTCTCATCGTCGTGATCGACGACTTGGCCGCTTTGATGAGGACTCGCCGACCGGATGCGGCGGATGAAAGCCGCTCTGATTGATCCCCCGGGCAATTTCGAAGTTGTTGAAACGCACTGATCAGGAAGTCGGGGCTCCTTGGGATGGAATTTGAAAATCAATGCTGCCCGGCGCCCGACGAATGGACGATCTTGAAGTCCAGCGGGGGGGCGGCGGGATAACGTTTCATGACGGCGGCGAGCTGTGCCTCGATTTCCTTCATGTCCGCGGAACAGGTGCTCGGCACCAGCAGCTCGAACTCCAGCCGTGGCGTTTTGCCCTCGCGCCGGAACCGGAAATCGTAGACCTTGAACATGGGATTGATCTCCGCCGCGGCGTTTTCCACCTTGTCCTGCCATTCCCGCGTCCGGGGGCCGGAAGCGTGGCAGGGGTCGCAGTGGAGCAACAGGTGGACGGGCATGTTCTTCCCGATCTCCGCTTCGGCCTGTTCCAGCAGGTCGTGTACGGCGTAGATGTCCGTATCCAGATCTACTTCGGCGTGGGCGGTGGCGAAATACTGATTCGGGCCGTAATTGTGCATGATGATGTCGTGGACGCCCCGGATGCCCCGGCACTTCATCAGGCGCGAACGCAGCTCCTCCACCAGCTCCTGAAGACGCTCGGTGAGCCGGAACGGCAGGAAGCTTTCCTTCGGTATGAGGTTCCACCCCCGCAAGACCTCTTCGGAGCGGGGAGAATACATGAAGGAGAGCGTGTCACGCGGCAGGTCGCCCGCCAGCGCGACCTTCATCCCCGGACGCTTGAAGACGATGTTCGGGAAGGGGATGTCCATCGGCCGCCCATCGAGCAGATCCTCGCACCGGCGGGATTCGGAACGCAGACGCAGACTGATCTCGAAGAACTTGCATACGTGGGCTCTCCCCGTGAAGGGAAAGCGGCTGTTGTTACAATAAAATACCCCCTCCAGACGGAGGGGAAAGGCATCCTGCCGGGGCAGCTTCCCGATGTCTTGACTTTGCCAGGCCATAAAATCTTCTTTCGTTGTGCGAGTTACCTTAATATAACGCCGGGATCCCCGTTCTGCAATGCCGACATTCGAAAAAACGCCTGTTTTTATGGGCGTGATACGGTTTGATACTGTTTTTGATACAATCCGGCCTTGCCAAAAGACTCTTCGCGGTGTATATTCGGGTGGAGGAAAGGGATATGAGACATTATGATGTTGCCGTCTGCGGCGGAGGCATCGCCGGCGTCGCCGCGGCGCTGGCCGCTTCGCGGCGGGGAAAAAGCGTGGTGCTGGTCGAAAAACAGTGCGTCCTGGGGGGCCTCGCCACTTCGGGACTGATCTACATCTATCTGCCCATCAGCGACGACCGCGACGTGAAGATCGCGGGCGGTCTGACCGAGGAACTGCTGATCCGCTGTCAGGAGTACGGGCCCTTCACGATCCCCGAAAAGTGGAGCGGCATCAAAGGCGCGGACAGCGGTCATGCGGGGGAGCGTTACCTCTGCTGTTTTTCCCCGGCGGGCTATGAACTGACCCTCGACAGGATGATCCGTGAGTCCGGCGTCGAGCTGAGACTCGAAACCACGGTCATCGGCTGCCGCTGCGACGGGACCGGACGGTTGACCGAAGCGGAGATTTTCTGCGCGGCGGAGCGCGAGACCGTTTCCGCCGACTGCTTCATCGACGCCACGGGCGGGGCTTTTCTGCTCCGCATGGCGGGCGCGGCGGTCTTCCCCGAAACCAACTTCAACAATCCCTGGCTCATGGAGGTCAACGACCACTCCCGCAGCCGCTACTACTTCACGGGCGACCTCCATATCCAGCCCCTGCCGATCCCGGCCGAGGAAGGGAGCATGCCCCAGGTGCTTTCCGCCGCGGAGCTCCAGGAGTTCTGCCGCCGCCAGTACCGGGAAATGCGCCGCCACTACGACGCCATGACCCCCGAACGCCGGAAGAGCTGTTATCCCGTCCACCTACCCACGATGCCCCAGCTGCGCAAAATCGCCCGCATCGACGGTCTGGCGGAGATCCGGACGGGCGAGGAAGGAAAATTCTGTCCCGATTCGGTGGGCGTGGCGGCCGACTGGCGCCGGGTCGCTCCGGCGTGGGAGACCCCCTACGGCGCGCTGCTGCCGAAAAAGGTCCGGGGCGCGCTGGCCGCCGGACGGTGCATCGACAGTTCGGGGGACGCCTGGGAAATTTTCCGCGTGATCCCCGCCGCCGCCATGACCGGCGAAGCCGCCGGCGTCGCCGCGGCGATGGCCGTCGAACGCAATACGGATCCGGCGCAGCTGCCGGTCGCCGACCTGCAAGCCCGATTGAACGAAAACGGCATCATTCTTCACATACCAGATAAAAACAACTGAAAGGAAAGGACTCCACGATGAACAGCAGAAAATCAGGTAATTCGAATGCATCCCGCAGGCGGGACTTCACCCTCATCGAGCTGTTGGTCGTCATTGCGATCATCGCCATCCTCGCGGGCATGCTGCTGCCGGCCTTGAGTCAGGCGCGGGAGCGGGCGAAAAGCACGACCTGCGTCAACAATCTGAAGCAGATCACCACCAGCAACAGTTTTTACTCCGAAGCCAACGACGGCTTCATGATCCCGGCGAAAGTGCAGTATGCGGGGATCGACGCGACCAACCGGTTCTGGACCGAAACGGTCGCTTCCAACAAATGGTTCGGACACACCGGCGAAGACGAGAATCACTCGGCCGCGGGCAAGGCCGCACTGCTGGTCTGCCCCCTGGAAAACGCACTCGTTTCCGGGTCGGAGATCCGGATCTGGAACACCAACTATTCATGGGCGCGGCGGCTGGGATTCCACGAAACCGCGAAAAGCTGGGAAGACGGGAAGAATCCGCCTCTGAAAGCCGGTTCCATCCGCCGTCCTTCCGCCGCCGGGATCGTGGCCGACGCCTTCACCCGCTGGGTCAAACTGGGCGGTTATTCCTCCGGCAACACCATCGCCTTCAGCGGATATGTTTCCGCCGTTCAGACCAACTCTTTCGTGCGGTTCCAGATCGAGAAGCCCGAGGTCATGCTGCTCCGCTCCGACTCCAACCCCAGCATCGAAGCGCGGCACGGCAACGGCGCGCAGGGCAAACGGAGCGACCGCAACGACTCCATCACGGGCGGCTACGCCAACTTCGGATTCGTCGACGGGCATGTGGGCTCCAGCCGCATGGTGCCGAGTCTCGCCTACGGCGGCGGCGAATGGATCTATCTGGGGAAATAAAAAAAATGAAGAAACTCCTCCTTTGCGCATTGCTGGCGTGGAGCGTATGCTCCTTCGGTTCCATCACCGAGAGCCGGATCATCCCGGCGGAGTGGCAGGGGCGCGGTTACAGTTTTCTGCCCAACTATCCGCAGACGCTCGTTCTCCAGTTTCTTGGGAACGGCAAGGAGCTCGCCGCCGATCCCCCCGCCGCCGTGCTGGAGTTCCCCGAGTTCGTGGAGCTCAAGAGCGTTTCCACCCGCACCGGCTGGGCCAGACAGCTCCCCGTCACACGGGAAAAATTCACCGAAAACGGCCGGAACATGGTCCGTTGCAAGGTGGCCTTTTCCAAGGAGTATCTCCGCAAACTGAACCCCAAGACCTACGGCTGGCGGCACGGATTCAACCTGAATCTTCTGGCCAAACCGGGCTTCGCCGGGAAAAACGCGGATTTCAAGTTCTACTTCGAGCAGAAGGGCAAAAAGATCCACGAAAAAGTGTACAAGGGCGTCATACTCGGGCTTCCGGAATTTCCGGCCCGGCCCCTGCGGTATTTCAAAAGCGGCATCACCCACATCACCAGCGAAAACCTCGCCGACGAAAAATACTTCCGGAACGCGGTGGACTTCTGGCGGAAATTCGACGCCCGGCCCTTCTGTTCCGCCGGGTGGGAAAACTTCTCCTATCCCGCCGGACGCAACGCCTTGCTGAGCAAAAATTTCACCATCCAGATCGGCACCTTCGCCTGCCGTCACTCCACCCCCATGTTTCCCGGGACCAACTTCAAGGATCTGGGCTTCATGGTAAGCGGCAAACTCGTGCGTCCCGGCGTGCCGCACTTCATCGGCAGCAACGGCAAACCCATCGGCGCGGGGATCTGCCCCCGCTATCTCCTTTCCGATCCGGAAAAACTCTTCTGGGAGGTCTACGTGAAGCGCGGCTTCGAGAGCCGCCTCAAACACTTCCCCGACTGCCGCGACCTCTGGTTCGACTACGAGCCCTTCGTCTCGGAGGGCGTCTGCGACGACTGTCTCAAGGATTTCGCCAAATTCGCCAAGGTGGCGAAGGTCCCGGCCCGCGGCGATGTGGCCGACGGCCGTCCCCTGAACCGGAAGTGGCGGCAGTTCAAGGCGATCCAGCACCGGGCGATTTTGGAAAAATTCGTGGCGACGGTGAAGAAGCACTTCCCCGGCTACCGGCTCCACCTCTGCACCGACACGCCCAATCCCAAATACATGGACGACTGGTCGTGCACCGACTCCTCCACGGTGGTCGACAAGGTCTACGCCTTCAACCCCATGAACTACACCGTGGGGCTGAAGTACTTCACTGGCGTGGAAAATCAGAAGCGCAGACTGGGCAGGACCAGGAACTTTTCGTGGGTCGATCCGGCGGAAGAGGATGAGCGTTTCCATCTCCGCTACACGCCCGAAAAGATTCTCCAGAACATCATCGCCACGGCGGCGCTGCAGGCCGACGGCATCGTCTTCTACCCCAGCGACAATCTGGACGGCAGGATGCTGAGGTTCATCGCCCGCGGTCTGCGTTCCGTGGGCGAAGCCGAAGAGATCCTCTTCAAGGGCGCGGAAGCTCCCTTCACCTGGGAGCCCCTCAACGTCAGCACCGCGAAAATGGAGGACGAAAAGGGCAACGCCGTTTCGGTCTCTCTGCCCGATTTCCGCAAGAGCGTGCGCGTTCTGGCGAAACAGAAAGACGGCGTCTTTGCCGTCACGGTGCTGAACTACGCCGGACGCGAACTTTTCCTGAAGCTCGCGCTGCCCGGATTTGCGGGCGAGGGCGCGGCAGAGGTCTTCGACCTCGTGAGCAGGACCCGTTACACCGGCATCGAGGGCGGCATGGTGCGCAAGGGCTTTGTTCTGCAAGTCCCGGCGGACGGCGCTCTGCTGCTGCGGATCGGCGGTCCCGCTCGTCCCGGAGCAGCCGCCGCGGTAACGCAGGGCGAGCTGACCCGGCAGCTGCAGCGGACACTCGATGCGCTCAAGGCCTCGGGGGCCGCCTTCGAGAATGCGAAGCAGGGCGACGCTTCCTTGAACTGGTTCATCTTCAAGAAGTCGCCGGCGATCAAACTGACCCTCGGACAGCAGTGGATCGTCATCGATCCCGTTGCCGCCGAAGTCGTCGCCTGGCACAACGGCAAAAAGACCCCCATGGGGGGCGTGACGCCCTCCCTCGGCATGGTGGGCTTCTTCGATACGCGCAACCAGAAAGCGCAGGAGTATCAGCTCGCCTCGTACAAGTTCGACAAGGATGCGGCGAGCGTCACCTTCCGTCACGTCGTTCCCAAAGACGCCGGATTCGGTGAGGAAAACCCTCTGGCGGAGCTGGTCATCGAAAAGCGCATCACGTTGAAACGGGGCTCCGAAAGAACGGGCGAGATCGGGATCGAAACCACCTTCCGCAACCCCGGCAAGGCGGCGAAGACCTTCGGGTTCCGTTTCCGGAACATCCCCGTTTCGGGCTGGGTAGCGCCCGATCCGCCCATCAAGCTGACCCTCGACGGGGAATCGGTCAAGTGCGGCGCCGTCTACGGCAAACCGGGGACGAAGATCAGCTGGCACGCGGGGAACCGGATCACGCCCCACGAAGGCGCTCTGAACGCCGGGATCGAAATGCGCTGGTACCGGTATTTTCTTTCCGCTTCCGGAACTTCCGGCTTCTACAGCTGGAGCAACGGGAAGCTGATGACTTCGGAAATGCTCTTTTCCGACCGGACTCTGGCGCCCGGAGCCGCCGAGAGTTTTTCGCAGACGATCCGTTTCAAAATGAAATAAGGTTTTTTTCTCATGCAGAACATTTTCGACGATGACCACCCCTTCTTCGTGGGGGCGAACTACTGGGCTTCCAACGCCGGGACCTTCATGTGGCGCGACTGGGACGCTTCCGCCGTGGAGCGGGACTTCCGTCTGCTCCATGAAAACGGGGCGCAAGTGCTGCGCGTCTTCCCCTTGTGGAGCGATTTTCAGCACGTGACCGACCACCGGATGTGTTCCGGGAAACATTACGAGTTCCGCTGTGACGAGGAGCCCCTGGGCGAAGGGCCCGCCGGGCAGGCCGCCATGGTCCCCGAGATGCTGGAACGCTTCCACACCTTCTGCCGACTGGCGCAGAAGTACGATTTGAAGCTGATCGTGGGATTGCTCACGGGCTGGATGTCGGGCCGTCTCTACGCGCCCCCGGCCCTCGAACACCGGAATCTGCTCACCGACCCGGTGGCGCTGAGGTGGGAAGTCCTCTTCATCCGCTGTTTCGTCCGCGAGATGAAAGGGGAACCCGCCATCGCCGCCTGGGACTGGGGCAACGAGTGCAACTGCCTCGCACCGGAAACCGACGACGAAATGTGGGTCTGGGGCCAGCTGATGACCTCGGCCATCAAGCTCGAGGACAGCACCCGGCCCGTGGTCAGCGGACTGCACAACTCTTTGAGCGCTTCCATCACCGCCATGGGAGACGTGTGCGACGTGCTGACGACCCACCCCTACCCCATCTTCACGCCCCACTGTTCGGTGGACTACATCGATTCCTTCCGCAACGCCTTCCATGCGGCGTGTCAGACGCGCTGGGTGGTCGGCATGGGGCACAAGCCCGCCTTCGTGGAGGAGATCGGCTCTTTCGGTCCCACCGTCACCTCGGACCGCATCGCCGGGCTCTACGCCCGCAACGCCCTCTGGAACAGCTACGCCCACAACTGTCACGGGTTCCTCTGGTGGTGCGCCAACGACCAGACCGAGCTGCTCCAGACGCCCTACGCCTGGAACTCCATGGAACGGGAGCTGGGGCTGCTGAAGGTCGACGGCACGGTCAAGCCCATGCTGAAGGAGATCGGAAAATTCGCCGAAGTGGGCAAACATCATCTCGCCCCTTACCGCAAGGACGCGGTGGCGCTGCAGTCGGTGGACGGCGACCACTGGGGCGTCGCCTACATCACCTTTTTGCTGGCCAAACGGGCGGGATTCGACATCGAATTCCACAACGGGATCGGCCCGATCCCCGAGGCGCAGTGCTACATGCTTCCTTCCGTTTCCGGGACGCGGATCATCCCCCGGCACCAGTATCACGAACTGCTGCGGCGGGTGCGCGAGGAAGGGGCGACGCTCTACGTTTCGAGCTGTGCCTACGGGATCCAGCCCTTCGAGGGCTTCGGCGTCGAAATCGAAAGCGTGGCGCAGGCATCTTCGCCGGGCAGGATCATTTCGAAAGAGTACGGTCTCGACCTCACCGTGGCTCGGGAACGGTCGATCCGCACCGGAGTATGCACCGCCGAAGTGCTGGCGCGCGACGAGGAAGGCCGCGCCGTTTTCACCGCGGCGAAGTACGGCCGGGGCAAGCTGATCTTCCTCGCCCAGCCGCTGGAAAACGCCCTCATCGACGCCCCGCGGGTCTTCGAGGAAAACTCTCCCGACTACGCCGGAATCTACCGCATCGTCCGCGATCTGGCGGGGATCAGACGGGAGGTCGCCGTGGAGGATCCCATGGTGACGCTGACCGAACATCCGGCCCCCGACGGGAGCTTCGAGGTCGTCGCGGTCAACAATTCGCGGAGCGACAAGACCGTCGCTCTGCACTGGAACGACGCGTTCGAGCTCACCGGCTGTCTCTGCGGGACACTGCAGGGAGATCGGCTTTCGCTGGAAGCCCATTCGGGCGCGATCCTGACCTTCGGCAGGAAGGCCTGAAGGCGGCCGGAAATACGATCTGGATTCCGGAACGAATGACGACGGCGGCATTTTGGCGGTCACGGCGGCGGGAGACGGGACCGTTTTCCGCTTCCCGGACTGTTTTTCCCGGCAACAGGAGGAAGAAATGAAACTTTTGGCTCTGTTTCTTCTCTTCATCGCGCTCGGCGCGAAGGCGGAGATCGCCCGTCCGCCCCGCGTGTTCACCGTCAAAGGCAAGACCGGAACCGTGCAGGCCTATGCCGTTTCCGGCGCGCCGGGGGGCTATTTCATCCGCGTGAACTGCTCCGTTCCGGAAAATGGACCGCAGCGCACCGCGAAAATCACCATCGGCAAGGGATTGCCGATGATCCGCCGGATCATCCCTCCCGCCGTCCGCCAGGGCCGCTGTACGGTTGACCGGGTCCGCCTCGGGAAAGAGCCGGTGGAGATCCGCTTCGAGGTCGAACCCGATGTGACGATCTCCAGCCTCGAGTTCCGCCCCGTCCCCCGCAGGCTTCCGCCGGAAGCCGCTGAATACGTCCCCAAGGTCACGCCGCGGCCCGACCGTCCCCGCCTGCTCGTGAACAACGATCTTCTGCCGGAGATCCGGCGCCGCACTGCGCGCGGCGCGGGCGTCCGCGCCTGGCGGGAGATCAAAGCCACCGCCCGCAGGCCGTTCAAGTTCGTCGTCCCGGCCGACCGCGAGGTGGGCTGGGATCCCCGACTGGTCAAGGCGATGCGGAACAAGGCGTTCTATTACCTCCTGACCGGAGACGAAAAGGTCGCCCGCGAGGCGTGTGAACTGGCCGTGGCCTATTTCGAGGTCGTGAATTTCGGCAACTGGCAGGACATCTGCCGCCGGACCGGCGAGGCGATCCAGGCCGCGAGCATCGTCTACGACTGGTGTTATCCGGTGATGACCGACAAAGAACGCGCGATCCTGCGCGACCGTTTCCTGTGGCAGGCGGAGTCGATGGAGATCGGCTGGCCGCCCTTTTTGCAGAACATCAACGTCGGCCACGGCGACGAGTGGCAGCTGCACCGGGACCTGCTTTCCATGGCGGTCGCGGTCTACGGCGAGGACCCCGTGCCGTGGCGGTACTGCGCCTACCGGCTCCTCGAAGAGACTTCACCGATGAAGAACCACCTCTACAAGTCCGGCTTTCATTACGAGGGCAACGCCTACGGCACCACCCGCTTCGGCGCGAACCTGATCGGCGCCAACATCTTCAAGCGCGCCGCCGGGGCCGATCTTTTTCAGCCCCACGTCGCCAAGGTCGGTTATGCATGGTTCCATCTCCGCGCGCCGGACGGCAGGTTCTTCAGCAGCGGCGACGATTTCTCCCAGCGCTACAAGTACGCGGGCAGTCCGAGCATCTACCTCTGGAGCAACGCTTTGTGGCCCGACCCCAAACTCAAGGGCGAGTATCTGCACTTCTTTCCGAATCAGGAGCGCCCCTATACCGACCCGTTGTTCTACATCCTTTTCATGGATCCGGACCAGGTTGCGGACTACCGGCACGACGATCTGCCGAAGGTGAAGTATTTCGGCTATCCCGTCTCGCTGCTCGTCGCCCGCACCGGCTGGAACATGGGGGACACCTCCGACGACGTGCTCGTCGAACTGATCGGCGCAGGGGTTTACAACCGCAGTCACCAGCACCTCGATGCGGGTTCGTTCCAGCTCTATTACCGGGACTTCCTCGCCGCCGACATCGGGCAGTACCGCTATTACGGCCATCCTTACGACATGAATTTCGCCAAGACCACCATTTCGCACTCCTGTCTGCGCCTCGTTGATCCGAAGCAGAAGAGGACCGTCTTTGGCGGCTCGGTCAGGATCACGAGCGGCATTCAGGAGGGACAGCCTCACGGCCCCACCCGGCTCGAACAGATCGCCGACCCGGACAACCCCTTCTCCCGCGGCGAAGTGCTGAGCGTCTCGACCGATCCGTCGGCTCCGCATCTGCAGCTCGACCTGACGCGCTCCTACCCGAACCGGGCGAAGAAATATATCCGCACGATGGTCTTCCTCGCGGCGGAAAAACCCGCGCTGGTGGTGTATGACGAGATCGAAACGACCCGGCCGGAAGTGACGCCGGTCTGGCAGTTCACCTCCTTCGGCACCCCGGTCGAAAAAGGGTCTGCCCTCGTCGTCGACCGGATGCCCCACGGCCGTCCGGCGCGCCTCACGGTCTCCACGCTCCTCCCGCGCAAGTGTGCAAGAAACATCCTCTCGGGCAAAGCCGCGCACACGGTCGAAGGGGTTTATTACGCCGCGCCCTATCCGGAACTGCCGCATGCCAACGGCAGCCGGACGGAGATCACGGCGGCGCGGGGCGCTTCGGCGGCGCGTTTCCTGCACGTCCTCCAGCCCACGCCGGGGACCGAGCCCGCAACCGTCGGGATGACCGAAAAAAACGGTGTCATCACCCTCGATTCCGATGGCTGGACCGTCACCCTCACGCCCGGCAAACCGCCGAAGGCCGCGGTGGCCAGGCCCGCAAAAACGGCCTCGCCGGGGCGCGACACGCCGTCCGCCGACGGCAAGTCCGAAATATGAATTCCCCGACTTGAAAGCGGGGGCTCCCGGTGCTATATTAGTGCGAGACACATGCTGCTCGATCGCAATGTGAAAAAGAGTGATTTTTCCGATATCATCGAAGCCGTTCCGCACGGGAAAGAGAGTTTTTGACCTATGAGCAAAGAACAGGAACGTAACGAACTGCACCGGACCATCTGGCAAATCGCCAACGATCTGCGCGGGAGCGTAGATGGCTGGGATTTCAAGGCGTATGTTTTGGGGATGCTGTTTTACCGCTTCATCTCTGAAAACCTCACGGATTACATCAACGGCGAGGAGCGAAGGACCGGCAACGCGGACTTCGATTATGCGAAGCTGGCCGACGGCGAGGCGGAGTACGGCCGGGAGGAGACGGTAAAGGAGAAGGGTTTTTACATTCTCCCCTCCGAATTGTTCGCAAATGTCCAGGCAAGAGCAAAGAATGATCCCAATCTGAACGAAACGCTGAGCGCCGTCTTCAAGAATATCGAAAACTCCGCGAAGGGGGCAGAAAGCGAAGATGACTTGAAAGGGCTGTTCGATGATTTGGACGTCAACAGCAACAAGCTCGGCCCCACCGTCATCAAGCGCAACGAAACTCTGACCAAGATCCTCAATGCCATCGGGGGGCTGCGTCTGGGCAACTTCACCGACAACACCATCGACGCCTTCGGCGATGCCTACGAGTTTCTGATGACCATGTATGCCAGCAACGCCGGGAAATCCGGCGGCGAGTTCTTCACGCCGCAGGAGGTTTCCGAACTCCTGGCGCGGATCGCCGTCGTCGGGCGCACCGAGGTCAACAAAGTCTACGACCCCGCCTGCGGCTCCGGTTCATTGCTGCTGAAATTCGCCAAGGTGCTGGGGCGTGACAAGGTGCGGCAGGGCTTTTTCGGGCAGGAGATCAACATCACCACCTACAACCTCTGCCGGATCAACATGTTTCTCCACGACATCAACTACGAGAAATTCGACATTGCCCACGGCGACACGCTGATCGACCCGAAACACTGGGACGACGAGCCCTTCGACGCCATCGTTTCCAATCCGCCCTATTCGATCAAGTGGGAAGGCGACGCCAATCCCGTGCTTATCAACGATCCCCGTTATTCCCCCGCGGGAGTGCTGGCGCCGAAGTCCAAAGCCGACCTCGCCTTCACGATGCACATGCTCCACTGGCTCTCGACATCGGGAACGGCGGCGATAGTCGAATTCCCCGGCGTCCTCTACCGGGGCGGCGCGGAGCAGAAAATACGGAAATATCTTGTCGACAACAACTACGTCGACGCCGTTATCCAGTTGCCGGACAATCTGTTTTTCGGGACGACGATCGCCACCTGCATCATCGTGCTGAAAAAGAGCAAACGCGACAACAGCGTCCTCTTCATCGACGCTACGCCGGAGTTCGTACACGAGGGCAACAAAAACAAACTTTCGGACGCAAATATCAAGCGAATACTGGACGCTTATGTCGCCCGTAAAGATGAAGCGCATTTCACGAGACTCGCCACCCGCGACGAGATCGAAGCCAATGGTTACAATATCAGCGTATCCAGTTATGTGGAACAGCCGGATACCCGCGAAGCCATCGATATTCACGAGCTGAATCGGAAGATCGCCGGGATCGTGGCGCGGCAAACGGAACTGCGGCAGGCAATCGACGCCATTGTCGCGGACTTGGAGGGCGCTGCGATATGAACACGCGAAAAGCGGCTAACGACGAAAAAATCACATGGAAATCGGGAGACGCCGACCATGAGTAAGATCGACGATATGATAAAAGAGCTCTGCCCTGAGGGAGTGAAGCGCAAGACTCTTGGCGAAATTGGTACCTTTATACGTGGCAATGGGCTACAGAAAAAAGATTTTACCGAATCAGGAACTGGCTGCATCCATTATGGTCAGATTTATACATATTACGGCATTTACACTTATAAAACAAAATCCTTTGTTGATCCAGACCTTGCTTCCCATCTTTGTAAGGTATCGTCTGGTGACTTGATTATAGCTTGCACGAGTGAAAATATAGAGGATGTATGCAAAGCTGTCGCGTGGCTGGGGAAGGAAGATATTGTTACTGGCGGTCACGCATGTGTGTTCAAGCACTCGCAGAACCCTAAATATGTTTCTTATTTTTTTCAAACGCAAGACTTTTTTGTTCAAAAGAAAAAATATGCCCGAGGAGCAAAGGTTATTGACATAAAAGCCGAAGATATGGCGAAGATCACAATCCCCGTGCCGCCGCTGCCGATACAGGAAGAGATCGTAAAAATCCTCGATAGTTTCACTAAGCTGGAGGCGGAGCTGGAGGCGGAGCTGGAGGCTCGCCGCAAGCAATACGAGTTTTATCGAGATAAGTTATTGAATTTCAACGATTTGCAGCAAAACAATCCGGGGGGGTGAAACTCATGGCGCTCGGTGAAATCTGTAATATCTTGCGTGGGAAGCGACTGACCAAAAAAGAACTCAGTAACGATAATCTATATCCTGTTTTTCACGGTGGGCTTGATCCTATAGGTTTTTTCAGTCGTAGCAATAGGGATGCAGATACCGTAATGGTAATCAACGTTGGGGCATCGGCTGGAACAGTTGGATATTGCAACAAACCGTTTTGGTCCTCTGACGGGTGTTTCTGCTTGTCCAAATCTGAAATACTTAATAGTAAATATCTATATTATGCACTAAAAAGTGTTGAATCCCATTTACAAATGAAAGTGCGAAAAGCAGGTATTCCTACTTTGGATCCAGAGATTATAGCCAGACAAACTCTTGCTATTCCCCCTCTCTCGGAACAAGAGCGCATCGTCTCCATCCTCGACAAGTTCGATGTACTGGTCAACGATCTCACCAGCGGACTGCCCGCAGAAATCGCCGCGAGGCGGCGGCAGTATGAACACTACCGCGACCGGCTGCTGACCTTCAAGGAGATCGCCTGATGGACATCATCACTATCGAGACCCTGCGGGAACGGGTATATGCCGTCCAGGGCGAAAAGGGGTTTGACGGATATGATGCGATGAAAGCGGCACTGGAAGAATGCCGGACCAACGGAATAAAGGTCGTCTCCAGAAAAAGCCCTCGCTCCATGCGCATGGCGGTCAAACGCCTTCTGGCGTCTCCTGAATATGAATTGACGCGGGAGCAGAAAATCGAGATACTCAACCTCGTCATGGGCGACCTGATCAAGGAAAAATCTAATAACCAGCAGGGTGAAGTCAGATGACCAAATACAACATCATCGCGGAAAACCCCGAAAGCACGGTCGTTTCCGCCTATACCGCGCCCGAGACGAAACGGGCGGAGTCCTATCAGTCGGAAGCGGCGCTGGAAAACGCCTTCATTGAACTGCTCCAAAAACAGGCGTATGAATACCTGCCGATCCATTCCGAGGAAGAGCTGATCGCCAATCTCCGGCGGCAATTGGAAAAACTCAACGGGATCACCTTTTCGGAAAGCGAATGGCACACCTTTTTCCATAAGTGCATCGCCAACCCCAACCAAGGCATCCGGGAGAAATCCGCCATCATTCAGGAAGACCACATCCAGCTCCTGACCCGCGACGACGGCACGGTCAAGAATATTTACCTTCTGGACAAGGAGCATATCCACAACAATTTCCTCCAGGTCGTCAATCAATATGAAACCGGCGCCGGAACGCATGAGAACCGCTACGATGTCACGATCCTCGTCAACGGCCTTCCGCTGGTGCATGTGGAACTCAAACGGCGCGGCGCGGACATAGAGGAGGCGTTCAACCAGATCAACCGCTATCAGCGCGACTCCTTCTGGTCCGGGTGCGGCCTTTTCGAGTATGTCCAGATCTTCGTGGTCTCCAACGGGACATACACCAAATACTACAGCAACACCACCCGCGACGCCCATATCCGCGAAAACAGAGCCGGGGCGCCGCCCGCCAAAGGGAAACAAACCAGCAACAGCTTCGAATTCACTTCATGGTGGGCGGACGGCGAAAACAAGCAGATCCCCGATTTGATGGATTTCGGCCGCACCTTCTTTGCCAAACATGTGATTTTGAACATCCTGACCAGGTACTGCGTCTTCACATCGGACAGACTGCTCCTGGTCATGCGCCCGTATCAGATCGCCGCCACCGAAGCGATCATGACCCGGATCAACGTTTCCACCAATTACAGGCAGTACGGGACGATCAGGGGCGGCGGCTACATCTGGCACACCACCGGATCGGGCAAAACGCTGACGAGCTTCAAGACCGCCCAACTCGCCAGTCACCTCCCCTATATCGACAAGGTGCTCTTCGTCGTCGACCGCAAGGATCTGGACTACCAGACCATGAAGGAGTACGACAAATTCGAAAAAGGCGCCGCCAACAGCAACACCAGCACGGCGGTGCTGGCGCGCCAGCTGAGCGACCCCAAGGCGAAAATCATCATCACCACCATTCAAAAACTGTCGGTCTTCATCAGGAAAAACAAAACCCATGCCGCATACGACCAGCACTTCGTCATCATCTTCGACGAGTGCCACCGTTCGCAGTTCGGCGACATGCACACCGCCATCACCAAAACCTTCAAGCGGTATCATCTCTTCGGCTTCACCGGAACGCCGATCTTCGCCGAAAACGCCAGCGCCGGCAGACGCGCCGACTTGAAAACCACGGAACAGGCGTTCGGGGACCAACTGCACGTCTACACCATCGTCAACGCCATAGCGGATAAAAACGTGCTCCCCTTCCGCACCGAATATATCAGCACCATGCGGGAAAAAGAGGAGATCGACGACGAAACGGTCTGGGATATCGACCGGGAAAAGGCGCTGCTGGCTCCGCAGCGGGTCGCCAACGTGGTGAAATACATCCTCGAACACTTCGATCAGAAGACCCGGCGCAATGCCAGGTCCTTTGATTTCACTCTGCTCACCAATATTGCCCAAGTCGCCAGTGCAAAAAACCGGGCAACGGTCGAAGAGATCAAACAGAAGATCCGGATGACTGGCTTCAACTCGATCTTCGCCGTGGCCTCCATCGACGCCGCAAAAGTCTATTATCAGGAGTTCCAGCGCCAGATGGCGGAAGACCCCGTCAAAAGACTCAAAGTCGCCCTGATTTACAGTTTCGGCGTCAACGAGGATGAAGAGGCTTGGGGCGGCATGAGCGAGGAAAATTCCGAAAGCACCGATGGGCTGGATCAAAATTCACGCGATTTTCTCGAAAAGGCCATCGCCGACTATAACGCGATGTTCAAAACCAGCTACGACACCTCCAGCAAAAAGTTTCAGAACTACTACAAGGACGTGTCGCTGCGGATGAAATATCGGGAAATCGATATCCTGATCGTGGTCAACATGTTCCTGACCGGATTCGACGCCACCACGCTGAACACCCTCTGGGTCGATAAAAATCTGCGGCTCCACGGACTGCTCCAGGCATACTCCCGCACCAACCGGATCTTGAATTCCGTGAAGATTTACGGCAACATCGTCTGTTTCCGCAATTTGGAGAAGGCTACCAACCGCAGCATCGCCCTGTTCGGGGACAAGGATGCCGCAGGTCAAGTGCTGCTGCGGCCGTTCAAGGATTACTATTACGGCTACACCGATGCGGAGGGAAAAAAAGTTCCGGGCTACAAGGAGCTGGTCGAGGCTCTGCTGGAAAAGTTCGCTCCCGGAGCGATATTGAGCTCCGAGGCGGAAATGAAGGAATTCGCCCGCCTCTTCGGCGCGATCCTGAAACTGAACAACATCCTCTCCTGTTTTGACGCATTTGCCGATCTCGCGCTCCTGAGCGAACGCGACGAACAGGACTACCGCAGCATGTACATCAGTGTTCACGACCATTTCCGGAAAAAGAACCGCGGCAACAAGGAAAATGTCAACGATGACATCGTCTTCGAGATGAAACTCATCAAACAGGTCGAAATCAGTATCGATTTCATCCTTGCACTGATCGGCAAATATCATGCCGGGCACATGACCGACAAGGAAATCGTCGTGAAGATCCAGAAATGCATCGGCGGCAGCGTTGAATTGCGCAAGAAAAAGGACCTTATCGAGAGTTTCATCGATTCACTGACTCCGGAAAGCAATGTCGATGACGATTGGAATACCTTCATCGCCGAAAAAAAGAAAGAGGAACTCGACCGGATCATCGAGGAGGAAAACCTGAATCCGGACGAAACCCGCAATTTTATGAACAACGCATTTCGTGACGGCTATGTGCAGGGAAGCGGCACCGCCATCACCAGGATCCTGCCGCCGGTTTCCCGTTTCACCAAAACCGGAGACCGCGCGAAAAAACGCGCATCGGTACTGGAAAAACTGACTGTCTTCTTCGAACGCTTCTGGAATATTTCTTCTCCGGCTCCGGAAGAAGACATTCCGGAATCGGGTGATGTCACGGTCTGACCGCGGATCAAAAGCAGGTCCGCACTCCGGGCTCCCGGCGTGAAACTTACCAGGTGTCGTCCTTCCAGGTCATGGGGAACCAGAAGGAGCTGTATTCCTTGAAGTTGTGGTAGTCCTTGATGGGGATCCGGGTGGCGATGATGCCCGCCGTGTGGCCGTCGAGAAAGACCACGTTGCAGGTGGCGGAACTGGGGATCCACACCGTGTTGCCGCCGAAGGGCGGCGCCGCGCCGTGGGCCGCGTAGGGATACCGGCCGCTGGCGTAGAAGGCTTCGTAGTTGGTGGTGTCCATCCAGTGGGCGGTCCGCGACGGCTTTTTCGTGTTGGAGATCTTGAAGGGCGGCCGCACGGAGCCCCCCGGAGGCCCGTCGGTGTAGTGCCCCAGGCCGTAGCCGTAGGCCGTGTGGGCGGTGGGCGTGGTCTTGCGCAGGAAATTGATCCGGTCCTGACCGTTGACGGCGGGACAGGCGAGTTTGCTGGTGAGGATCTTGTCGTCCTTCAGTTCCCAGCAGCCGATGCCGACCGCTTCGTGGATCCCGAGATACTTGGCCAGCAGCCCGTCCCACTTGTCGTTCCGGCGGCTGTAGCCGCTGAAGATCAGCGTGTTGGAGTTGCCGTTGTTGTAAGGCGGAGCGTAGCCCAGGTTGTCGTCGGCGTAAAAGGTCACCGCCTTGCCGATGTTGGTGAGGTTGTTCAGACAGGTGGTGGCATGGGCGCGGGCCCGCGCCTGCTGCAATGCGGGCAGCAGCATGGCGGCGAGGATGGCGATGATGGCGATGACCACCAGCAGTTCGATGAGGGTGAAATGCCCTCTGCGGCCGGCGGCGGGGATCGGGGGATGTTTCATGTTTGCGTTCTCCTTATGTTGAGCGGTTGATGTTTATTTTTGCCATTGCACTTTCATGGTGAAATCCTGCGCCGCGCCGGGGGCCAGCGTGATGGTCTTGAAGACCGGCTCGGCGGTGGAACACGTCCCCGTGTCCCAGAAGATCACGCCGTAGACGGGCGCTCCGCCCGGCGTTACGGTGAGGTCGGGGAGCCCCGGCTTGCGGAGCGTGAAGGCCGGGCCCCGGACGTCGAGGAGTTTGGCCCGCCACGTGGCGTCGATCTCCTTTTCAGGGGAGCCGAAGCGGCAGATCCTGAGCCCCTGTCCCCGATCGAAGCCGACGCCGCCGAATACCGCCCGCCCCTCGGGTCCGCCCAGATGCTCCGGGAGCATGTGGAACCGGAAGGCGAAGCGCCGGGGCGAAGCGGCGGTGTTTTCGAGGCGCGAACCGATGGTCAGGCTCCGGGGCGTGAAGAGCAGACGCCGCACGATGCGCACTCCCGCAAGGGGTGCTTTTTCCAGTTCGCTCACGTTACGGTGAAGTTCGATCTCGATGCCGTCGGGCCCGACCTTTTTCACGTCCGCGACCTTGAAGCCCTTGACGACGTTGTGGGCGGCTTTCCGGGGTGTCCAGAAGCCCGACGTACCGAAACCGGGCTCACGGACCAGCTCTTTTCCCCCGATTTCGAGGGAAGTGACGGCTCCACCCAGCGCCGGGTCCAGCAGGATCGTACCCGAAGGCAAGGTGATCTGAAGCTGATATTTGCCCTTGAACTGAACAGCTTTCAGGGAAACGGAGCCGTTGGCGAGGGGCCGGAGCGACGAGAAATCGTTGACGGGTTCATCCGCGATTGCGGCGGAGCGCATCTTTTCGGCGTAAGCCTTTTCCCATGCCGCCATCTTGAGGATCCGGGGCAGGCGTTTTTCCATTTCCGCCTTCATGGCCGCCTGCGAGATGAATTCCCCCTCGCCCGCTTTGCCGGGGACGATGCGGAAGAAGTTCCACCGCAGGGCCCCCGCGTGGACGAGGATGCCCTTTTCGAGTTCCGCTCCGGAAAACATGCCGAGAGAATACTTTTCGGAGGAGTTGACCGTATATGACCCGTCTTTCTCCAGCCCGCGGACATGCATGAGGGCGAAAAGTTCCCCCTTCTGCCAGAAGTTGCCCAGTGCGGCCACGGTCTCGTCCCCTCCGCGCCAGGAGCGTCCCTGCCAGATCTGCCGGGAATCGAGAGAAGGCAGGTACTTTTTAAGGTCGCCCGCGCCCCTGTGATGGGCAGGGAAGAGAGGAACGGGACACGGCGTCACGGGGGTGAAGCGCACGGAATCCGTCGGCTTCCCCTTCAGCACGGTCTCCTCGTGGCGGGCGATGATGTCGTTGGCCCCGGCGAGGGCGTTCCAGTAGCGCTGGTCGTACCCCTGCGGGAAGTAGTAGCAGATGGACCCCGCCCAGGCGTTGACGAAATAGCTCAAGGTGTCGAAGGCGACGGCCTCGGGCTCCGTGACCCAGCTGCCGCACTGGAGTCCCTGGGGCATGGCGATGAGCTTGGGCCGCCGGGCGGGATCCTCGACATGACGCTTCACGAAAAGTTTGTTTTCCTCGCCCGCGACGAAGGAGAGCAGGTGGAGCCCCGGGAAGTAGACGTACTTTTCGGTGAAGTCGGCGAAAACGTAGGGCCCCCACGGGTCGATCCAGGGGAGTTTGCCCAGAAAATCGAGGGAGGAGTATTGCTCGAAAGTTTTGAGGCCCCCTTCCAGCAGCTGGGAGTATTCGATCTCGGGGACGAAGTGGGACTCCTTGCCCGCTTTCCGTCCCAGCTCCCGGATGTCCGCTTCGAGGGTCTGACACACTTTCGCGTGCTGGTGACTGCGGAAAAGGATCCACTGCGTCTCATAGTCGGCGATGATCCGCCTGGGCCATTTGGCGCGGATCTCTTCCGGCTTGGCCTTGCCCGCCATGTGACGGAGAAATTCCTCCCGGCACCGGTCGCAGAAACAGCCCTTGAACTTCGTCCCCTGCAGCTCCCAGTTGGGCATGATGTGGTCGGCGGTGTCGTTTCTGAGCACCATCTCCTCCAGCATCGCGTAAACTTCAGAGCGGTAGAATTTGCCCCGCCGGTAAATTTCCACGGGGCAGGTCTTGAACATGCCCAGCTTGAAGGGCTTGCCGTCCGCCTGCCGGAAATAGGACTCGGGCGTCCGGTTGGCGTTCCCCCCCAGGCGGTAGCCGTTGGAAAGGGTGTGGCGGGTGGAAAAACGGAGGATCCCGGCCTTCTTGACCTCTTTCTTCAGGGCATCGCTCCCCCCGTGGAGGGCGTTGAGGCCGTTCCGGACCAGAAACTCCCGGATGACGGGGAGCTTGTCTTCGGGCAGGGAGAATTCGTGAGCCGTCTGGATCCCCGTGATGAAGTATTTCGGCCGTTTCCCGCGCACGGCTTCGATGACTTTCAACTCGATGGACTTTTCCGCTCCATGCCACGGGCCGTCGGAAAGGCTGTAGATCAGGGGATAACGTTTCCCCGACGCCTTGACTTCCGGGATCAGCACCACTGCGGGACGGAGCCACACGCCGTGTCCTTCGACGGGCATGCCCGGAACGAAGCGCTGGACGATGCAGGTCACCGCGGCGGAGCCGTCGGGATTTTTCACGCACTTGACCAGAGAATCGTCGAAGTTGCCGCCGTGGAACCTGAAGCCCGCCGGGATCTTCAGATGCAATGTCAGTTTTTTGAATTTGGCGCGTCCTTCGTTCCGCATGACGAAGGAGATGACGCCCGGCTGATTTTCCCCGATGCAGCAGGTGTTGTCCAGATGACTCAGGGGGGAAACGTAGATGTCCGCCCCTTCGGGAACGGGTGTTTTCAGGAGTTTCACGTCGTCCAGAAAGATCTTCCCCTGTCCGTAGAGGGCGAAGCGGAGCGATATCCGCCGGGTATGGGGCGGCGCTGCGAAGGAAAAGGAGCGCTGTTCCCAGTTCACGGGGAGCGTCACGCGGTGATTGACGGTCTTGCGGAGCGTTTTGGCTCCGGGAACTCCGGCTTCCCGGTCGAAGAAGTCCGCGAAGACGTTCAGACTGTTGGCCCCGGCGGCGTTCCGGGTCCTGCCCCGGACCATGAAGGAACAACTGTATTTCACGGGGACCGCCGAATCGGGGAGGAGGATCTCCTGAGAGATGTAACTGTTCATCCAGGGGTCGCCGTCGGCGTTCTGCTCGCGGCCCGCTTCATCGGGCGTATGGAGCACGGCGCACCGGGAGCCGACGCCGGAACGGACGACGGTCCTTTGCATGGCTCCCGCGATCCGTTTCCGGTGGGCGGGATCTTTCAGGCCATTCTGCCAGATGTGACAGCCGCCCCGCCACGGTGAAGCGGTTTTCGTGAAGTCGATCCCCCTGTCTTCGAAATCGCCGTCCCGGACGAGGTTTTCCCCCGTTCCGGAAACTTCGGGAGTTCCCTTGAAAACGCTCAAATCTACCGACACGCCCCCCGGATCAAGGGCGGCGGGGGGGATCCCCGCCGTCAGCTGTGCGGCCAGAAGAAGCGGAAAGAGCTGTGATTTCCCGAGCATGGACGCATTACTTGATGGCCATTGTCCCGTAGTATCTGATGTCGCTGAAGGCGCCGAAGGTGGGCTGCCAGCAGCTCTGCTCCCAGCGGAATTTGCGCTCCTCGCCCACCCGGTAGTAGTGGTTCCGGCAGAAGTTGACCTTGAAGGAGCCGTCGGGATTGGGGGTCTTGAACTTCAAACACTTGAGGGGCAGCACCAGTTCCCCTTCCCAGCCTTTGGCGGTGCGCTTCGCGGTCCACTTCGCATTCTCGCAATTCCAGCCCAGCGCGGAGATCCAGCCTTTGGCGTTCTGCTTCGTTTCGGGCGTGTAGTGGAAGTCGGAAAGGGCGTTCTCCGGTCCCAGAATAAACTGGTAGTAATCCTCGGGCGCGCCGCCGTAGAAGAAGAATTCCACGCTCTCCTTTTCCCAGAGGTAGGAGTCCCGCACCCCGGGCTTGGCCCAGTTGATCTCCTTGTGTTCCGGGGGGATCGTGCAGACGACCTTCGCCCGGAAGAACCCGTCTTTGACCGAAAAGGTCATCGCCGTGGTCCCCGTGGGCTTGTTGATGTTGTAGCTGTCGGCGAAGTTGCCGATGGTGACTTCGCTTCCGTTCCGCTTCAGCGTGATGTTCAGGGGATTTTCGGATTTCTTCGCCTTGCGGTAGATCCTGCTGTTGCGCTCGAAAGGCAGGTAGCCTTTGAGGAGCTTCGCCGCCCGGCCCGCGTAGGGTTCCCTGCCCTTGCACTCCGTCACGGCCCGGCGGAGCAGGCCCATCATCCGGTCCACGAAGGGGGCGGGATAGACCTTCTGCCAGCAGAGTTCGTAGTTCCATTCGGATTTCCGCCAGTCGAAGCCGTTCAGGTAGGCCAGCTCCATTTCGTCGTGGAACTGCCGGAGCGTCTTCCCAGCGGGGCCGAAGAAGCCGTCGTAGTACTCATCCAGCAGCTTTTCCACGTCGGTGTCCGGGTCCCACATGAGCTTGGCCCCCAGGTAGAGGTTCTGCACATCGTAGATCCAGTCGGTCCAGTTGCGCGTGTCCACGCCGTTGGAGTCGTAGTTGCAGAGTTCGATGACCCGGCCCTTGACGATGCCCCGGTCCAGGGCGTAGAGCTCCTTGAGCTGGCGGGGATAGACCGCCGGAGCGCCGTAGACGCCCCGTTTGAAGCGGGTGTTGTTCCAGTACTCCCAGCGGTAGAGGGCGGCTCCGGAGTTCCGCCACTGCTTGAGGGTCCTGACCACTTCGCTCCGATAGAGCTTCGAACCGTGGGGAGCTCCCCCCAGACACAGCGTCACCGCCACGTTGCCTTCGAGGGGAAATGTGGGCGGTTCCTTGTATTCGGAGTAGGCGCAGCACTTGATGAACTTCCCCGGCACGGCCTTGCCCACTTCGCGGGCCACCTTGTTGACGAAGCCCCACATGGCGTCGGAATAGCGGCCTTCCGGGTTCCTGTCCGTTTTCGCGTCGTTGATGCACAGGGGGCAGCGGCAGTGGAAGAGGGGGTCGCTGTCCCCCGTCATAACGGCGGCGAAGATGGAGTAATCGTTCTTTTTGAGCTCGGCGATCTTCTCTTTGACTGCTTCCTTCAGCACGTCGGGATTGCGGAAGCAGAGGTGGACGCCCTGTTCGGCGTTGACCTTGCGGGTGCCGTCGGGCTGAAGGGCGAAGTATTCCGGATGATCGGGGAATTTCCTGTGCCAGTCCCGGAAGGCGTGGTTGGCGATGGGACTGCCCACGGAGCCGCCGAAGCGGCAGCGCCGCTGCCAGACGCCGATGTCGCCGGGCTGCAGGTCGGGATCGTTGGGGATGTCGTAGAAGAGGGTCCGGGTGTTGTTGGCGGGGGAGGTGAAGACGTGGAGCCGACCGACGGCGATCTCCTTTTTCGCCGGAGCCCAAGTGCCGTTCTTGCCGGGCCAGAACCAGCGGACTCCCAGCACTCTTTCGATGAACTCGTAGGCGGCGTACAGCGTCCCCACGGCGATGGAGGCGCGGGAAAGGAGGGTTTTTCTATACACGGGCCGCTCCGTGTCGCCGCCCGAAAGGATGATCTTGTCGCCGAAGCGCACCGCCGCGGCCAGCTCGGGGGGCAGGATGTCGGGCGAAAGACCGTACTTCCGGGCAAGTCCGGTGTCGCCGATGTAGATGGCGGGGCCGCCCTTGAAGGCGGACTCCTTCACCACGGGGACTTGAGCTCCCGTCACCAGCTTGAAGTGGGTCTGGAGCTCTTCGGCGGCGTAGTCGTAGAGGACGCTCTTTTTATCGGGGATGACGATGGTGAAAAGACATTTTCCCCCGGAAACAAGCGTCAGCGGCTTGGTGAAGCGGGCCGCTTCCACGCCCGAGCTGGCCGGGCCCACGGACTCGAGGACGGATTTGACGGTCTGCTCCCGCGGCTTGATGAGCCGGACGTTTTTCAGTTCCCAGCGGCAGTGTTCGTTCCCCGACTGGAGGACGGCGATCTGGATGTTGGGATTGACGAAGGTCCCATCCAGATCGGGGACGGTGAAGCGGCAGACGAAGGGGACGTTCTTGTCTTTGACCGCCGCAAGGGCGGGAAAAGTCTTGGTGGCCCGGAGCTTGTTGCCGGGGTTGGTGCAGAGCCGCAGGGCGCTCCTCAGGGGCGAGGAGCCCGCCTTGCAGACAACTTCGGCCCGGAATTCGAAGACGCTGTTCCGGTTGTCGTTGAAGATCTTGGCCGGGAAATAAAAACTCCGTGAGTAGACGTTTTTCCACGATTTGCCGTGGGTTTCGGTGTCCAGCGTGTAGTCCGACTCCCGCAATTTCCAGAGGAGCTCTTCCCCTCCGGCCAGAGGACAAAGGAGAAAAAACGAGAGGAGCAAAAGTCCCGGATACCACTTTCTTTCATACCGCATTTATCGTTTCCTTTCACTGTGGTCTTCTATAAAATAGACCGTTGAGCCCCGGATTGCAATAATAAAAAAAGGCTCCGGATAATAAAAATTTCACTGGCGGTCTTGAAAAAACCTTTGGCCGGGGATATATTACCTTGGAGGAAGGGGGATCGGCCATGGAAGAAAGCAGCGTCAAAATGGCGGAGTTCTGCCGGAAAGGAAGAGAACTTCTCACCGGGAAATTCCTCTTTGCCGAATTTTTTCCCCGCTGCGGTACGAAGCTCAACAACTACAACCGTTTCCTCATGTGCCTTGCCGGCCGCAAGCACATCATCTACGGAGACGGACAGTCCGCGCAGGATCTCTTTCTCGATCCCGGAGATGTGATTTTCGTCCCCGGCAGCGGGGAGGAGTCGGAGGTGTGGGATTCCCCTCACGAAATGATTTCCTGCGTCTTCATGAGCTCTTTCACCCGGGTGATCCACATCGCCCACGGCGGCGACCTGGCGGAGCACCCTTCCGCGGACATCTTTTACCACATCCCCAAAGGCGTGATCGCGGGGGAAGGAAAAGTGGCCGAAGCGCTGCTCGAATTGAAGGACAGCCGTCCGCTCCTTTCTCTCGAACTGATGCGGCTTCTGCTGCGGCTTCTGGAAGAGACCTTGGCCCGGATCGGGGAAAAGGGCCTGCCCGAACCCGAGTGGCGGCGGGTCTGTGAAGCCATGCACCGCCTCTTCCGGGGCAATATTTCCCGGGAGGACGTGGCGGAACTGGCGGAAATTTCCCCGGGCGTCCTTTCCAAACTGGTGAAAAAGCACACCCGCAAATCCTTCCGGGAGTTCGTCAACGATCACCGGCTGGAGTACGCCCTTTCCATGCTCCGGCAGAGCAATTTCACCGTGAGGGAGATCAGCAGTTTGAGCGGCTTTTCCTATCCGAGCTATTTCATCCGGCTGTTCAAGGCCCGCTACGGCATGTCGCCGGAGCGTTTCCGGCAGGTCCGCTTCACCCTGCCCGACCCCAAGGATCCGGCCTACACGAAATAGGCCGGAGGGAGCACGGGCGGGCCGTTACGGGAGGAATTCCAATTCGACCGCGGGATGGCGGACTTTTCCCGAGGGCCGCCGGTCGGCGGCGGTCCAGCCTCCCGGCCGGACGACCGGAAAAGTGATCTCTCCGAACATGGGCCCGCACGAGGAGAAACGCTCGATCCTGATTGAAACGGTTTTTCCCGCGAAGCGCTCCGGGATCCGCCAGACGAAGGGCGCGTACAGCCGTTCCGGCATTTTTTCGCCGTCGAGGTAAAGCTCCGTATAGAGACCGTCGGTTTCGAACCGGAGTTTCGAGGCGCCGCAGGGAATCTCCGCCCAGCCGGTCTGGATGATCTTGCCCGTGTAGTTTTCCAGCCCTGCGCCATCCTGTGCGTATCGGGAGAGCGTGTCGCCGGAGTCGGCGAAATTCCCGGCCAGACAGGCGCTCGGCAGGAAGGGATAGTCGGGGAACTCCCCCTTCAGCACGACCGTATGCTCCCCCGGCTCGAGCCGGAAAGGCACCGTTCCCAGATAGAGCTCCCGGAATCCTTCGGGCAGGGCGTCCGCGGGACATGCCGCCTTTACGGGGACCCCGTCCAGTTCGAGGGAAACGGGGAGCTCCCGCTGCCGCAGCAGCAGGACGAGACCGTCGAGGGCGGACTCCGTACGGAATTTGCAGA
>JAFSYV010000299.1 GCA_017443585.1 Lentisphaeria bacterium
GCGGGCAGCAGCATGGCCGCCAATATGGCGATGATGGCGATGACCACCAGAAGCTCGATCAAGGTGAAACGCGACGCTTTTTCGCAGGGTCTTTTCATATTTTTTCCTTTCTGCATGAAAACGGAAGTTTTCGCGATGCTGCGTTAAGTATAGCCGCGCTTGCGCGTTTCCGCAAGGAGTTTTTGCGTCAAATTCAAGAAATTTTGAAAAAAGAACGCAGATTTGCCGAAAAAGAGCGCAGATTTTCCGCTCTTTCCTTGCAAATGCCGTGTTTCGGGGATATATTCTTTACCATGGCACAGATAAGCGTACACCAACTCAAGAGCGAACGGGCCCGGAGCTACCTGCGGAGCAGGCTCCTGCTGCTCCCCGGCGGCGCGGCCCTGCCGGGGACCCGCACCATGATGGCCGAGTGCGGCGTAGGCCGAAAAATGCTGGAACAGGCCATTCTCGAAGCGGAAGCCGACGGGCTCCTCGTCCGCCGCTCCCGCTCCGCCTTCCGCCGCACGGAGCCCTGCGCCGGAGAAAGGGTCGATCTGCTCATTTATGCGAACAATTCCGAGGGGCAGCTGCGGCCCGTGGGCACGGCGGGGATCCCCGGAGCGATCCCCCGGACCATCCTGCGCCTGCAGGATCTGGCTCGGGGACACGGCATGACGAGTCGCCTCTACACCTCGTTCCGGGAGATCCCGGTGCTCCCCGTTCCCCTCTTCTGCTTGGGCGTCACGGATCCCGAAACGCTCCGGAAAGCCGATGCGGAGTGGCCCCGGACCGTTACCATCTCGGGACGGCAGGGGAAACTGTGGGTCAAGCCCCCTTACGAAGACGCCACCCGGGCGGGGCTGGAACATCTGGCCGCCCTGGGCCACAAGGCCGTGGGCTATCTCTATTTCCGCCACCCCGATCCCCGCATGCGGGACCGGCATCTTTTCGAATACTACCGTTTCATGGCCGAACACGGCTTCAAGGTGGAGCCCTGCTACACGGTCCCCTATCCGGACGAAGCGGCGGTGGCGTCGGGCATAAGGGAGATGTTCGCCTGCGCCCGGCCGCCCACGGCCGTTTTCGCCCAGACCGTCTGGCTCCCCACGGTCTACCGGGTGCTGAAGGAATTGAAACTCAACATCCCGTGGCAGGTGTCGGTGCTGGGACTGGGGGACACGGAATTCGTGGAGCGTCTCCATCCTTTCCCGGCCTTCGTCAACGAATCCTCCAAGCTCATGGCCGAAAAGGCGTGGGAACTCATGTTCGGCTCCGCCGTGACGGAAGGCGTGGTCACGCCGCCTCTCGACATCTTCGAGGGCGCTTCGCTCCGCAGATACCGGGGATGACACCCCGATCACTTTCAATGAAAGGAGAAAGATGAAAAAGTTCGGATCATTTCGGAAAAGAGGCGCCTTTGCCCTCGCGTTGTGGCTGCTGCTGGCGGGGAGTCTGCTCCCTGCTTCCCTCGCGGGCGGAGCGGCGGTTCCCGACCAGGTTCCGGCGCCCGCAAAAGAGGTGGTCATCACCGCCTCGTGGAATCCCCGCAATCTGGAGACCCACTGGAACAAGCACCGCCGGGAGTTCCCCGAGTTCAAGACCGCCGAGGAGTACGGCAGCGCCGCCTTGCGCTTCTTCGCCGATCCCCCCGAGGGCACGTTGAAGAAATTCCGCAAGAACGGCGACCGGCTCTATTACCACCAGAAGAGCAATTACTTCGGCGTCACGACAAAAGACGGCACCCCCAAGACCTTCTTCCGCCCCGACCGGGGCATCCGCTACTGGAACCGCCAGTAACGGTTTTCACATCGTCGTGTCGGGCCGGAGGTCTCCGAAAGGCTTTCTGACGGAGCAGTTTTCCCAGCGGAATCCCTTCACGTGGCGCACGAAGATCAAGGCGGGGAAGGGGCCCGGACCGAAGGTGCCGGTGTTGGGGAAAGGCCGTCCCTCTTCGGGGATCTCGATCTCCTTCCAGTCGGGGGCCGTCGGGCCGTTGAATTCGAAAGCGCAGTTCCGGA
>JAFSYV010000300.1 GCA_017443585.1 Lentisphaeria bacterium
GCTTCTCCGGGGCGGGAGCAGGCGCGGCCTTGGCGGGTGCCGGCGTCGGAGCCGGGGCCGGAGCCGGAGCGGGTTTCACGGGGGCGGCTTTCGCCTCGGCGGGCTGTTCGTTTTTCTTCTCTTCCCCGGCGGGGGTCATCCTGGCCACGGGGACCTGAGCGGGATCGTAGGTCACGTAGTCCTTGTAGACGTAGAGGCGCATCTCCGGCAGGGGGGCCACCTGGACCCAGCCGAAGCGGTCGGGGGAGGAGACCGCCTTGAGAGTGTCGCCCTTGCGGACCCGGCCGATGACGGCGGCCCCGGCGGCGGGGCGGATGCGCAGATTGATGTCCCGGAGGACCTTGGTCTCATCAAGAAAAGCGGCGGAGGCGAAGACGGGCGTGGTGTCGGGCGCGACGATCTCCAGCCACAGTCCGTGACGTTTGGTGACTTCCACCTTCTTGTTCCGGGGGAGTTTCACCGCCACGGGGGATTTCAGTTCGGGAAAGACGCGGGCGTTGAGCCAGGCGGCGTTGACGATGCCTTCGGCGCCTTCACAGGCAAGACAGACAAGCAGGGCGAACGCACTTCCCGCAAGAAACAGATTTTTTTTCATGAAAAAAACTCCTTTTGTTTTGACTTGTCCCGGCAGAGACGGTATATTATCTTGAAAGACAGCTGTACACGGTGATAATATAACCCGAAAAGGGCTTTTCTACAAATGAAAATCGAAAAATTTTTCAAAACTGCCGTTTCTTTTTTCACGGGGTCGCTTCTCCCCGCGCTGCTTCTGCTCGCCGCGGCGGGCTGCGCCGCGCCGGGAAAGACGGAACAGGTCCCCGCCAATCCCCTCTTCAACGTGTGGCACATTCCCAAGGCCCCCGTGCTGCTGCGCATCAGCTTCACGCCGGACGGCCGTCTGGTGGGCGTCATGGGCATGAACAACTTCTTCGCCCCCGTCCGCTATCTGCCCGACGGGGTGGAGATCGCCGACGTGGCCGTTTCCGGCAAAGCCGACGAACCGGAGTTCGCGCCCCGCTTCTTCGCGGCGCTGCGCCGCGCCCGCTACACGGTCATCGACGGGAACAAGCTCATTCTTTACGACCGCTCCCGGAACAAGGTCATGACCCTGGAAAGGCTGACCCGATGAGTCAGGTCGAGAATTTTCTCCGCAGTCTGCAGTTCGAGCGGAACGCTTCGGCCCATACGGTCAGCGCCTATGCCGGGGACATCGCCGAATTCCGCCGTCTCGTCATGGACGACCCCGAGTTCGACGATTTCGCTTCGGTGGATCAGGATCAGGCCCGCTCCTTCGTGATGCAGCTCTACAATCTGGGGAACTCCAAGCGGACGGTCCAGCGGAAACTTTCCGCCTTGCGGGCGCTCTGCGCCTTTCTGCTCAAGCGGGGGGAGATCTCCTCCAATCCCTTCACCAATCTGCCGCCCATCAAATCGGACAAACCCCTGCCCATCGTCATGCACATCGCCCAGGTGGAACAGCTTCTGGCGGCCATCCCCCGCTACTGGGAAACGAAGAAGGCCGACGGCCTCGTGCGCTCCGAGGAGCTGGCCGACATGGCCGCCTTGCGGGACAGCGCCCTTACCGAGACCATCTATTCCGGCGGGCTGCGCATCAGCGAGGCGGTGGGGCTGAATGTGGGCGACCTGGATCTGGCGGAAGGGGTGATGCAGCTCCGGGGCAAGGGCAAGAAGGAGCGGCTGGCGGCCTTGGGCGGCCCGGCGGTCCGGGCGATCCAGAGCTATCTGCGCCAACGCCGGATGAACGGGGAAGCCATCCTGCCGGAAACGCCGCTTTTCGTCAACAAGTCGGGGACGAGGCTCAGCGCCCGCTCCTACCAGCGCAACCTCCAGGAGTATCTGGCCTTCGCGGGTCTTCCGGCGGATTTCACCCCGCACAAACTCCGCCACTCCTTCGCCACCCATCTGCTGGATGCGGGCTCCGATCTGCGGAGCGTCCAGGAGCTTCTGGGCCACGAGAACTTGAGCACTACCCAGATCTACACCCACGTGAGCGTCCAGCGGCTGAAGAAGGTCTACGACAAGGCCCATCCCCATTCCGGATCCCGGAAAAAGGATGAGTGACGGCGGATCCCCGCCGCGGCCGGGAAGGGCTCCCCTTCAACGGAACTGCTTTTTGCCGCCGGGGAAGAAGTCGGGGAAATCCTTTTGCAGCCGCCCCAGCATGGCCGTCTTTTTCTGGTGGAAGTAGGACCAGTACATGTAGAGGACGCTGTTGGGCACCCCGTAGCGGTCGATGAGGCTCCGCGTCAGGGAGCTCGAAGGGTAGCGTTCGTAGCTCCAGCAGAGCAGGTTGCCGCCGAAGGAGGAAAAGTAATTGGTGAAGTGTCCGGGGGGCGTCCGTTCGCCCTCGTTGCCGGGGTTGAAGGGGAAGTAGGCTCCCGCCAGAGCCGTGACCACGCCCCAGAGGATCAGGATCGCGAGCAGGGGGGCCTTCCACGATGCGGCGGGCGCCGTCAGCACGAAACGCGCTCCCCAAAACCAGAGGAGCGGGATCACGGGGATGAAGTAGCGCAGTCCGTAGCTCTGCCCGCCGAACTCGTTGGTCCCCAGGAGATAGAAGAGCATGAACCCGACCGTTCCCCCGAGAAGCGCGTACTCGTCCTTTTTCATCCGGCGGAATCCGGTCCGGATCCCGGCGAAGGCGAGGAAGAGGAAGGGAGTGTAGATGAAAAGCCCCCGGTCGCCGATCAGGGCGTGATACCAGTACTTGAGAGGATCGCTCTGTTTGCCGAAACTGAAGGTCCCCCGGACCCCCGCGCTGCCGAAGTAAAGGGGCAGGACCGTGCCGTAGGCGTAATAGTTCAGCGCCAGCCCGAAGACCAGAAAGAGCGCTCCGGCTCCGGCCGCGCCCGCGGTGAGGAGAAGCCTCTTTTCCGCGGGGGCGGAGCAGAAGATCCCCGCCAGGCAGGCGAGGCCGAAGAAACAGCCGCAGGGGAGTTCCAGCAGTCCGGCGACCCCCGCGGCGCTCCCGGCGAGGAGTGCGGCGGCAATGGTCGGGCGCTTCCGGAACCGGCTCAGGGCCACGGCCAGCCCCAGCACCGCCAGCGCTGCCGGGGTGTGGTTGTTCAGCATGGTGGAGTAGGTGAGGAGCCATGAGCCCGCCGCGCAGCCGATGCTCAAAAGGAATTTCAGTTCGACGCTCCCCCGGCGGACCTGCCGCAGCCAGTCGAAGAGCCAGAGGAAGATCAGCAGACCGACGACGAAGCCCTGAAGACAGTTGATGAGGTAGATGGAAAGATGATAGTTGTCCACGAAGTTCAGCTTCGCGAATTTGTGGAGCGGGTAGTAGACCCCCGCCAGCACGAAGGGCAGGAAGGGGAGCTTGTCGTAGTAGATGTGGTTGTTCCGGATCGTCCGGTCCACGGTGCGGAAGTTGCACTTTTCGATGTGGAACACCCCCTGCTCCGCCACGGCCTGGATGGTGGCGAAACGGCCCGATTCGTTGCCGGACATGCCGACCTCCTCATGGGAGTAGAGCAAGGCGAAAACGAAGAGAAAAAGCCCCCCGGCGAGTTTCAGATACCTTACCTTGCGCCTGACGGGGATCATCTTCAGAAACTCAGCTTGCGGATGGCGCTGCGGAGCAGTTTTTCGCCGTCGATCTCCTCGCCTTCCGGGAGTTCGGCGGCAAGGGACTTCAGCACTTTGTCGATGGCGTCGCGCTTGAAGCCCAGCTGTTCCAGGGCCAGGGCCACGTCGTTGAGGGCGGAGGCCTTTTCCGGCACGGCGGCGGCGATGGCCATGTCGCCGCCCAGACCGGAATTGAGCTTGTCCCGGAGCTCCACCACGATGCGTTCGGCGGTCCGTTTGCCGATGCCGTTGATCCGCGACAGGGCTTTCACGTCCGAAGCGCCCACGGCGGCGCAGAAGGCGCCGATGGAGGTGGAACTCAGCACGTTCAGCGCGAGTTTCCCGCCGATGCCGGAGACCTCGATGAGGAGCCGGAAAAGTTTCCGCTCCTCATCGGTGGCGAAGCCGTAGAGGGTGATCGCGTCCTCCCGGACCGCCGTGTGGATCCTGAGCGTCGCCTTCTCCCCCGGATGGGGAAGTTTGTCGAAGGTGGAAACGGGGATCTGGACCTCGTAGCCCACGCCCCCGCAGTCGATGACGCAGGAGGTGAAGGAGCTTTCGAGCAGTGTTCCGGAAAGTCGAGCGATCATGGTGCTGTCTTTTCTTTCAAGTTGCGGAACGGGGGTGTTCCGTCACATTTCGATATCGAGGGAAATGTCCGCCGCCTTGACCGAATGGGTCAGGGCGCCCGAGGAAACGAAATCCACGCCGAGCCGGCCGATCTCGGGGAGCCGTTCGATGGTGATGCCGCCCGAGGCCTCGGTCTTCGCCCGTCCGGCGATGACTTTCACCGCTTCGGCCATCATCTCGTTGCTCATGTTGTCCAGAAGGATGTATTCCACGCCCGCGTCGGCGGCCTGGGCGGCCTCTTCCACGGTGTCGGCCTCCACTTCGATCTCCAGTTCGGGGTGTTGGCTCCGGGCCCGTTTCACGGCCCAGGCGATGGCGTTGTCGCCGCCGCCCAGCGCGGCCAGTTCCCGGTGGTTGTCCTTGATCATGACCCGGTCGAAGAGGCCCATGCGGTGGTTGGCGCCGCCGCCCACGGCCACGGCGTACTTTTCCAGATTCCGGTAGCC
>JAFSYV010000301.1 GCA_017443585.1 Lentisphaeria bacterium
CGGCGGTTTTCCTGGGCGTCGGCGGCCTCCAGCCGCTCCGCCCGGCCCGCCAGATAGTCGGCGTAACTGCCGGGATAGCTGTAAAGTTTGCCGTGGTCCAGCTCCACGATCCTCGTGGCGATCCGGTCGAGAAAGCGCCGGTCGTGGGTGACGAAGACCCCCGTCCCCCGCCACGAGGAAAAGAACTCCTCGATCCATTCGATGGTCTCCACGTCCAGGTGGTTGGTGGGCTCGTCCAAGAGGAGCAGATCGGGTTCGGCCACGATGGCCCGCGCCAAAGCGATGCGCCTCTTCTCGCCGCCGGAACAGCCGGAAACGGGGAGGGGCGTGTCCCGCAGGCGGAGCTTTTCCATGATCTCGTCGACCTTGTGCTCCGGGAGCCATGCGTCGTGGCGCGTGAGCAGACTTTCGATCTTTTCGTGCTCCGCCGGGGGCAGGGGACTTTCGTATTTCCGCAGCAGCTCGTGGAACCAGGCCAGCCCCAGGGAGATGTTTTCGCGGGCGCTCAGGGCCTCTTCCAACTGGAACTCCTGGGGCATGAAAGCGCTCCGCAACTCTCTTTCGCGGGCGATCCGGGCGTCGAGAGGGGCGTCGCCCCCGGCCATGATCCTGAGCAGCGTGGTCTTGCCCGTGCCGTTGCGGCCGATGAGGGCGACCCGTTCGCCTTCGGCCACGGAAAGTCCGGCATCGTCGAAGAGGACCTGCTCGCCGATGGTGAGACGGAGATTCTCGGCGCTGAAGAGAGTCCTGAGCGTCATGGATCCAGCAGCGCCTCGTTTTGGCGGAGCGCCTCGTAGAGAACGATGGAGACCGCGTTGGCCAGATTGAGACTGCGGTTGAAGCGCCCCGGCATGGGGATGAGCCGCAGCTGCTCCGCGTAGCGCGTGTAGAACTCAGGCGGCAGCCCGGCGGATTCCCGGCCGAAGACCAGATAGTCGTGCTCGGTATAGGCCGTATCCCAGTAGCGTTTCACCCCGTGGGTGGAAAAGAAGAAGAGCCGTTCGGGAGAGCCGTTCTTTTCGAGAAACTCCTCCCAAGTTTTGTAGCGGTGCAGGTCCAGGTGACACCAGTAGTCCATCCCCGCCCGCTTCAAATACTTGTCTTCGAGGGAAAAGCCCAGGGGATCGACGAGGTGGAGCGACACGTCCGTCGCCACGGCGAGGCGGCCGATGGTCCCCGTGTTCTGGGGGATCTCCGGCGCCACGAGGACGATGTTGAAGTGGACCGGATTCATCGGGCGCTCTTTTCCATGACCGCGGCGAAGAGGAAGTCGCAGTTGCCGTCGGAAGCCGCGAAGCGGTAACAGCCGTCGCAGAACTCCCCCGTCAGGGGGTTGCGGCCCTCTTTGAGGACGAACTCCTCGTGACGCTCCAGAAAGGCCTTGATCTGCAGTTCGTTTTCCTCGGGGAAAAGGGAGCAGGTGGAGTAGATCAGAAACCCTCCCGGCTTGACGGCGGGGGAGAAGCGTTCGAGGATCTCCTTCTGGCGGGCGACGTGATCTTCGAGGAGCTTTTCCGTGAAGCTCCACTGCATCCCCGGATTGCGCCGCCACACCCCCGACCCGGTGCAGGGCACGTCCAGCAGGACCCGGTCACAGGGCGAGAAGTTCCGCCACAGCCGCCCGTCATGAGCGCGGGTGCGGATGTTGGAAAGGCCCGCCCGGATCGCCCGGCGGCGCAGCTCCTCGAGCTTGTTGCTCCGGACGTCTCCCGCGATGATCGTGCCGTGGTTTTTCATCAGCGAGGCCAGCTGGAGCGTCTTGCCGCCCGCTCCGGCGCAGGCGTCGAGGATCCGCTCTCCGGGCCGGACGCCGCACACGAGCCCCACGGCCTGACTTGCCAGATCCTGCACTTCGAAGCGCCCCGCGACGAAACTTTCGAGGGAAAAGAGGTTGATCCTGGGCGCGTGGAAGGCGTAGGCGCCGGGGATCCTGTCGGAGGGCACGAAGTTGAGTTCCCTTGCTTTGAATTCCGCGAGGCACTTTTCCGTTTCCCGGTGGATCCTGATCCACAGGGGCGGGCGTCTGGTCAGGGCTTCCGCCACATGTTCCGCGTCGGGGATCCTCGACTGAAGCCACTCCGGCAAAAGGGCGTCGGCGGGGATCTCGCAGGGGATCTTCAGCGCCTTGGCCGCGACTCTCGCCCGCGAGGCGGCGCTCCCCGGTGCGGGCAGGGGCAGAGAGGGAAATTCGCAGAGTCGCGCCAGGTGACGTATTTCAGGTGCGCCGGGGGAGTCGCAGTAGAAGGCCGCATAGAAGAGCACTCCCAGCTCCCGGTGCGAGAAGGGGAGCTCCCCGTGTTCCGTGCTCCTTCGCCACTCCTTGGGCATGAAGTGCCGCAGATATCCCCAGAAGCGCAGCAGCGCGTAGACCCCGGCGGAGATCACCGCCCGGTCCCGGGAGCCGCACTGGCGGTTGTTGCGGAAGAACTCCGCGAGAAGAAGGTCGGGTGGCAGGCGGCGGCCGAAGACGCCGCTGAGGACGGTCTTCCCCGCGGTGTAGAGCAGATCGAACTGGGATTGGAGTTTCCGGTCGCTCAGGGGCCGGGGGGCGGCGGGTTTCGGACGGGGAGATGGTTTCATGGAAAAGTTTGCCTTTCGAAAATTTCAGCTGCGGGGGTCGAGGGCGTCGCGCAGGGAGTCCCCCAGAAGATTCAGGGCCAGTATGAGGATGAACATGATGGTCCCCGACGCGGCCAGTTCCCACCAGATGCCCCGCCAGAGCCGTTCCTGTCCGGAAGCGATCATGCCGCCCCAGCCGGGGATTCCGGAAGCGCCTCCCAGCCCCAGGTAGCCCGCCAGCACCTCGAGCATGACGGCGGCCCCGAAGTTCAGCGTGAAGTAGATGATGGTCAAATGGCGCACGTTGGGCACGATGTGGCGGCGGATGATGGTGAGGTCGCCGACCCCGGCGATCCGGGCGGCGCTGATGTAGGGCATCTGCCGTATCTTCATGGTCTCTGCCCGGACCACCCGGCAGAGCCCCACCCACCCGGTGATGCCGATGGCGAGATAGACCGCCAGCGCCCCCGGCGGGATGCGCAGGACGCTTCCGAAGTGTTCGAGGAAGCTCCGCAGCTGGGGCGAAGTCCCGCTCAGCAGCGCGAAGGAAAGGATGAAGAGCAAGGTGGGCATGGAGGCGAAGGTGCTGTAGATCCACACCACGATATCGTCGGTCCTGCCGCCGAAAAATCCGGCGCAGACGCCCAGCGTCAGCCCCAGGAAGACCGAAATCAGCCCCGCCACGGCCCCCACCTTGAAGGCGGGCACGGTCCCCGCCAGCGCCCGGAGCAGGACCGAGCGGCCCTGATAGTCGGTCCCCAGCAGGTGTTCCGCGGCGGGAGGCGCGTAGGGTCTGCCGCAGACCCGCTCCCAGCAGGGGAGCGTGTGCGCGTGTTCGCACCAGATGCCGTGGATCTCGAATCCGAGGGCGGTGACGACGAGGAGCAACGTGACCGCGAAGGCGGCGGCCGCCGCGGGCGAAGAGAAGAATTTGCGCATCCTCTGGAAGTTCATTCTTCCGCCGCCTTCCGCCGCCTGAGCGCCACCTGGATCAAGGCCGCGTCGGCGGGGGTGACGCCGTCGATGCGTTCGGCCTGAGCCACGGTGACGGGGCGGACCTTCATAAGTTTCTGCCGCGCCTCGTTCCGCAGTCCCGGAACGGCGGAGTAGTCGAAATCTTCCGGAATGCGGAACTCCTCCTGCTTCCTGAGCTTCTCGATGGCGGACTCCTCGCGCTGCAGATAGCCGTCGTAACAGCTCTCGATGAGGAGCTGCCGCCACACTCTTTCGCCCAGTTTGCCCGCGGGGAGTTCCGGCATCAGTTCGGCGGGGAAGGGCAGGGGGGAACCCGGGGTCGCGTCCACGGGGAGACTTTTCAGGTGCACGAGGAGACTTTTCCCCCGGTGACAGACGCTCCGGCAATGGTCGAGGAGCGGCGTCAGGGCCGCCTTGTAGGCTCGGAATTCCCGGTACTTCGTCTCGGGCAGGATCCCCCATTCACGGGCCTGTTCGCAGAGCCGCAGGTCGGCGTTGTCCTGCCGCAGGGTGAGGCGGTACTCCGCCCGGCTGGTGAAGAGCCGGTAGGGTTCGAGGATCTCCTTGGTGACCAGGTCGTCGATCATGACGCCGATGTAGCTGGAATCCCGGCCGAAGCAGACCGGTTCGAGACCTGCGGCGCAGCGGGCGGCGTTGAGCCCCGCCGCCAGTCCCTGGCCCGCGGCCTCCTCGTAGCCGCTGGTGCCGTTGATCTGCCCCGCGGTGAAGAGATTTTCCCAGCGTTTGTTCCGGAGCGACCGCTCCATCTGGGCGGGGGGCAGAAAGTCGTATTCGATGGCGTAGGCGTAGCGCGAAATCACCGCCTTTTCCAGTCCGGGGAGGGAGTGGACCATCCGCGTCTGCACCTCGATGGGCAGACTCGAGGAAAAGCCGTTGATGTAGTATTCGTCGGTCTGGGCCCCCTCGGGCTCCAGAAAGAGCAGGTGGTGGGGGTGCTGGGGGAAGCGCTTGATCTTGTCCTCGAAGGAGGGGCAGTACCGGGTGCCGATGCCCTGAATGATCCCGCTGTACATGGGGGAAAGGTGGAGATTTTCGCGGACGATCCGGGCGCTTTCGTCGGTGGAGTGGACCAGATGGCAGCTCATGTGACGGCGGAAAGCCCGGGGAAGCTCCGGAGAAAGATTTTCGCTCCAGAAGCTGAACTCCTCGAACTCCGGCTCCGAAGGCTGTTCGGGCATGGCGGAAAAGTCGATGCTTTTCCCCATCACCCGCGGGGGCGTCCCCGTCTTGAGCCGCCCCAAGGTCAGCCCCAGCTGCCCCGCGATGGACTCCGACAGGGCGTTGGCGGGGAGATCTCCCGCCCGGCCGCCGGGAAAGTTCTTCAATCCGAAATGGAGCTTGCCCCGGAGAAAGGTCCCCGTGGTGAGGACCACCGCTTTGGCGCCGATCCGTTCCCCGAAGGCGGTCTCGATCCCGGCGATCTTCCCGTTGTCGAGCAGAAAGCCCGTGACTTCGGACTGGAGCAGTTCCAGATTTTCCGCCTGCTCCAGATAAAATTTCATGGCCCGCTGGTAGACCTGCTTGTCGCACTGGGCGCGGGGCGACCAGACGGCGGGGCCCTTGGTCCGGTTGAGCATGCGGAACTGGATGGCGGCGCTTTCGGCCACGATGCCCTGCGCGCCGCCCAATGCGTCGATCTCGCGGACCACCTGGCCCTTGGCGATGCCGCCCACGGCGGGATTGCAGCTCATCTGGGCGATGTGGTCCAGATTGAAGGTCACGAGGAGCGTCTTCGCCCCCAGCCGTGCGGCGCAGAGGGCCGCCTCGCACCCGGCGTGTCCGGCTCCGACCACCACCACATCGTAACTTTTCATGGGATCGCCGGAACGACTTCAGTCGACCTTGGAGAGCACCACCGAAGCGTTGGAGCCGCCGAAGGCGAAACTGTTGGAAATGGCGTGCTTGACGCTTGTTCCCGTGCGGACTTCGCGGACGAGGTCCGCCCAGGCGAAGTCGTCGTCGGGATTTTCCAGATTGATGGTGGCCGAAAGGAAGTTCTTTTCGAGCATCAGCGAGGTGAAGATGATCTCCGCCGCGCCCGTGGCGCTGACCATGTGGCCCGTTTGGGACTTGGTGCTGTTGATGGCCGCATTCTCGCCCAGGACGGCGCGGATGGCGTTGAGTTCCAGAGGATCTCCCACGGAGGTGCTGGTGCCGTGGGTGTTGACGTAGCCGATGTCGGAAGGGGAAAGTCCCGCGTCGTCGATGGCGGAGCGCATGACGGTGCAGATGGACTCCGAATCGGGGACCACCATGTCCACGGCGTTGCTGTTGGCACCCAGCCCGGAGACCCGGGTGATGGGCCGTCCGCCCCGCGCCTTCAGGCTCTTTTCGGACTCGAGAAGCACGTAGGCGGCTCCTTCGGCCAGCACGAAACCGTCCCGGTCCCGGTCAAAGGGACGGCTGGCCCGTTCGGGCTCGTTGTTGAATTTCCGGGAAAGGGCCCGGCAGGCGCAGAAACCCAGCGCCTGGATCCAGCTCAGCGCCTCGGCGCCGCCGGCGATGACCATGTCGTAGAGCCCCGTCTGGACCAGCCGCGCACCGATGATGATGGCGATGGCGCTGGTGGCGCAGGCGGCGGAAATGCCGTAGGATTCGCCCCGCAGGCCGAAGATCAGGGAAAGGTTGGAAACGGCGCTGGAAGGCATGACCCTGGGGACGGAGAAGGGGGAAACGTTGCGGAGCCGGTAGTTGGAGTCCACGTAGGTCTTGGTGACTTCGTAGATCTCGCGGGAGTCGCCCTGGGCGGTGCCTCCCACCACGGCGATGCGGTGTTTCGGCACCTCTTCGAGGGGGATCCCCGCTTCGGCGAAGACCTCGGCGACGGCGACGGCGGACATGACGCTGGACCGGGGACAGAAGCGCAGGCGCTTCCGGTCGATGATGGTCCCGGGGGAAACTTCTTCGACTTGCCCCCCCACTTCACACTCGAGGCGATGGCTGATGAAGTCCGGGATCCGGACGATACCGCTTTTCCCCGAGCGCAGTGCCGCTTCATTTTCCGCGAGATTCAGCCCCAGCGGGGAAACGATCCCCCGACCGGAAATATAGACGCTTTCCATGCGCGTTCCTTTTTGTTTGTGATACGTACACGGCCATAATATACTGCCTGTTGTGTGATTTTTCTACTCTATTTTTCTCAAATCGATGGAATATTTCGCATTTTGGTGCTATATTTCACATGTTGAATGCGGAAAAACGCCGGAACGGGATGTTTTTTCGCGGAGAAGAAGAGTGAGTCTGCTTGAAGTCAAAAATCTTTCCGTCGGGTTCCGGGAGGGCAAAAAGGTCCTTCCCGTGATCGACGGCGTTTCCTTTTCGGTCGACCGGGGCGGCATCCTGGCCCTGGTGGGGGAGTCGGGCTGCGGCAAGAGCGCGTCGTGTCTGGCCTTGACCCGGCTCAACGCAAATTCCGCCGTCATAAGAGCGGATTCCGCCCGCTTCGAGGGGAGCAAAGGGACGGTGGAGCTGCTGGAGCTTTCGCCCCGTGAGCTCCGCCGGGTCCGGGGGGGCGGCATCGCCTACATCTTTCAGGAGCCCCTTTCCTCCCTGAACCCGGTCTTCCGGATCGGGGACCAGATCGCCGAGGTTCTCCAGCTTCACCGGAGCGAAGTCACCGACTGCGAGGCGGAAACCTTGCGGCTCCTCGCGGCGGTGGGGATCCCCGACCCCGCGGCGCGGATGATGAATTTCCCCCACGAGCTTTCGGGGGGCATGCAGCAGCGGGTGATGATCGCCATGGCTCTGGCCGGAGATCCGGAACTGCTCATCGCCGACGAACCCACCACCGCCCTCGACGTGACGATCCAGGCCCAGATCATCGAACTTCTGGCCGAGCTGCGCCGCAGCCGGGGGACGGCGGTGATCCTCATCACCCACAACTTCGGCGTGGTGGCCCAGCTGGCGGATCACGTGGCGGTGATGTACGCCGGGCGCATCGTGGAAAGCGCCCCCGTGCGGGAGCTCATTGCTTCGCCCCGGCATCCCTATACCCGTGCGCTGCTGGCGGCGGTGCCGGAACTGGGGGGCGGCAGTCGCCGTCTGGTGACGATACCGGGGCAGGTGCCCGCGCCGGCGGACTTCCCCGCCGGATGTCGTTTCTGCACCCGGTGCGGCGAGATCCCAGCGGGGTGCGAGGCGCGCTGCCGGGAACAGATCCCGCCTGCCGTGGAGATCGCTCCCGGACACCTCGTGTCCTGCTGGAACTTCGCCGGAAAGGGGCGTGAGGAAAAGTGAAGCTTTCCGTTCCCCGGCGCAATCTCTTTCTGCTGGCGGCCCTCCTCGCAGCGGTGGTCTACGGGACCGCCTTCGTCGCGGACAACACCGTTGCGCCCGTCCGCGAAACCGGCGCGTGGGAGGGCCCCAAAGCCTATCTGCGTTCGCTCCAGAGCAAGCTCCACGACGCCTTGACCGAGCGCCGCTACGACGAATGCGAACTTCTCATTCGGCGGATCCTGAAACTTGCGCCGGAAAACCGGAGCATGCAGCGGGCGGCGGGGAAGATCTACTACCAGAACGGCAAGCTGAACGAGGCCGAAAACATTTTGCGCAGTCTCCTGCTGCGCCATCCCGACGATCTGCTCTGCCGGAACAACTACGCCATGGTCCTGCTGGCCCGCGGGCGGCGGGAGGCTCTGCCCGAACTGAAGAAAGCCCTCGACGATTCCGGCAATTCGGAGTTCATCGTCGAAAATTATCTGTACGCCGGGCGGAAACTCGGAGTGAAGCTCGAAGCCCCGCCCGCCGAGGGGGCGCCCCAGCCCCTCTTCCCGGTGCCGCCCCTCGACGCCATAACCGTTCCGGAGGAAAAGTCGAAATGAGCCGCATCAAAGTCATGGACCGGGCGCTGGCCAACCTCATCGCCGCGGGCGAAGTCATCGAACGCCCCGCGTCGGTGGTCAAGGAGCTGATCGAAAACGCCCTCGACGCCGGGAGCACCCGGATCGCCGTCAAGGTGGAGCGGGCGGGGAGCCGCCTCATCAGCGTCACCGACGACGGGTGCGGCATGGACAGCGAGGACGCCCGGACCGCCCTGGAACTCCACGGAACGAGCAAGCTCTTCGCCCCGGACGGCATTTCCGCCATCGCCACCATGGGATTCCGGGGCGAGGCGCTGCCTTCCATCGCCCAGGTTTCCCGGCTGACGCTCCGGACGAGGGAAAAGGGCAGTCCCGAGGGGGTGGAGATCACGGTGGAAGGGGGGAAGATCCTGAACACCGTCCCCTGCGGCGCCCCGCCGGGGAGCTCATTCAAGGTGGAAAACCTTTTCTTCAATACGCCCGCGCGGAAGAAGTTTTTGAAATCCCCCGGCACCGAAGAGGGACACATCCAGGAGGCGGTCACGCTCCTCGCCCTGGCCAATCCGGGCGTGGGGTTCGAGCTCGACCTCGACGGCCGGAGCGTCTTCAATCTGCCCCGCGGCACGATGGAGGAGCGGATGCGGGGCGTTTTCGGGCGGCAGTACTGCGCCGGGCTGCTGGCCGTGGATCACCGTGAAGGTCCCCTGCACGTTTCGGGCTTCATCGGCATTCCGGGCTTTACCCGTTCCTCCCGCCGGGAACAGCGCTTTTTCGTCAACCGCCGCCCGGTGGACTCCGTGACCATGGGCCGGGCCCTGCGCGACGGCTACGCCACCTTGGCGGAGCCGGGCCGCTACCCCCCGGCGGTGCTCTTTCTGGAGCTCCCCGTGGACGAGGTGGACGTGAACGTGCACCCGGCCAAGCGGGAGATCCGCTTCCGGTCGGAGTTCGCCGTGATCCGCGCCGTGGCGGCGGCGGTGAGTTCCGCCCTGCGGAAGTGGGGCGCCGGGGGGCCGGAGCTCCCGGAGGAGGAGCCTGAGCTTCCCGAAGAGAGCGATGCGGCGGAGCCGACGCCGGAACTTCCGGGGGTGTCCGACGTTTCCGGCGCTTCCGGACCCGCCGCGGGGATGGACGGTCTGCTTTCCTCCGCCGATGTGGAGTACCATGTGGAACCGAAGAACGAGCAGGGGGAGCTTTCCTTCGAAGAGGGCGGCCCCTTCCGCGCTCTTGCCGATACGCCTCTGGAGCACCCGCGAGAGTGCTCCTACGACCCCGATGAAGCGCCCGCCGGGACCCCGGCGGAGCGGGCGGCGGAACCGCCTGCGCGGGAAACGGCTGCGGGCTTCTGGCCCGAGCGGATACTGGGGATCTACGACGACACCTATCTCCTCGCGGCGGGGCCCGACGGACTGCTCCTCATCGACCAGCATGCGGCCCACGAACGGGTCATGTTCGAACGGCTCCTCGATTCGTGGCGGGGGCAGGGGGGCGAAGTTCCCGCGCAGGGGCTCCTCATCCCGGAGACGCTGGAGCTCCCCCGCGGACTGCTGATGCTTCTGGAGCGGAATCTGGCCTTCTTCCGGGAGCTGGGGTTCGACTTCACGCCCGCTGGGGGCTTCTCCGTTATCGTGAACGCCCTCCCCGCCGGGCTCCGGAGCAGCCGCCCCCTGGGGGAACTGGTGAGCGACATGCTCAGCGGACTGCTGGATGAAAATTACACGCCGGGCGACCTGACGGCGGTGGCCCGTGCGGCCTGCCACGCGGCGGTGAAGGCCCACGACGCGCTGACCGTCGAGGGGGCGGAGGAGCTTCTGCGTTCCCTGCGGCGCTGCCGCCAGGGGACCTTGTGTCCCCACGGACGGCCCACCATGATCACCTTGACCCGGCGCGAGATCGAAAAACGTTTCGGAAGGAGATGAAACCTATGGAAAATAACGACAACGGCGAAGTCCTGATGCGCCGCCGGAGCGACGGCGCTCCCGCGAGCGTACCGGCGGCGGGGAGAGGCTCCGCCCCGGCGGGTCCTTCGGAGGGCGAACAGCTGGAGCGCCGCCGTCTGGCGCTGCAGGCGGTTCTGGAGCACGACAAGGCCGCCGCCGAGGTCCTGCTGGACCGCTTGGAGCGGCGCAGCGAGAGTCTGCGGGAGTTCCTGCTCGAAGCCGGGAAGAATCTGGAAAAGGTCGACGAGTTGAAGCTGGTAATCCACGCCGAAAGGGAGTTTCTCGTCCGGATCGGCCAGCTGGAGCTCCAGTGCGCCCGAGCCGCGGGCAGGTGTCCCGAACTCCGGGGCGGGGAAGGGGAGTCGTCTCCCCGTGAAGTTGCCGAAGTCCCCGCGGCTCCTTCGGTCGCGGGCGGTTCCTTCAGGCAGGCGCTGCCCCTGATCGCGGGCATGATCGTGAGCGCCCTCATCATCGGGGGGATCATGGCGATGATCTTTTTGTGACGCAAAGGCACAATTTTTGCAGGAGGATTTTCTTATGAGCAAACTTCCCATCAGTCTCATCATCGACGATGCGGGGCCCGTCAATACCTTTCACTTTCATCATGCGGGCGGGAACCATCCCATGGTGGTGCCGCCGGTCTTCGCCCTTCAGTTCGGCCGGCTCTGCCGGAGGTACGGCGTCCGGGGAAAATTCTCGGTGGTGCCCATTCCGGGGGGATTGGGCCGGCTGGACCGCAAGGACCAGGTGGCGGGGGTGCCCGCGGAATACATCGAGACCTTCGTGAACTACGCGAAGGAGTACATCTGCCCCGGCTTTTCCATCACTTCGGAGATCCTGACCCACTATCTGGCGTGGGACCCGGAGACGAGCCGCTGTCTCCACGTCTGCGAGGACGAGTTCGTGAGCAAGGCCACGGCGGAGCAGATCGCCGGTTACGTTTCCCTGAGTTTGGAGATACTGAACAATCTGGGCCTCGACCCCGAGGGGGTCACGTCGCCCTGGATGACGGGCATCGACAACGAGGAAAATTACGCGCGCGGCATCGGCATGGCCTTCAGGAGGACGCTGGGGAAAGACCGCTGCTTCTATTTTCTCCACTCCCGCGAAGAGGCGTTTCGCCATCCCGTTCTCATGTGCGACACGCCGGAAACGGGCCGGGTGGTGTCGATCCCCAACAACTGCCACGACCCCTTCTGGGAGACCCAGCTGCCCGTCCCCTTCGCGCAGGCCCGGAAGAACGCGGCGAAGATGATCGACTCCCTGATCTCGCCGGACGGGAAGACGGGGGAGCTCCGCACCCTCTTCGAGGCGGGGGAGCCGTTGATCTTCATCACCCACTGGCAGTCCCTCTTTTCGGACGGGCGGGGCATCGGCATCGAAGGGCTCGAGTACCTGCTCGAGCGGATCCGGAAGGTCTTCGGCTCCCAGGTGGAGTGGCTGAGTTTCGCTGAGCTGGCCGCCCGGGCGTGAGTCCTGTTGTCCCCGTCTTTGCTGAATTTTTTTTAAAAAAAAGGAAACGGGGGCTTGAAAAATCGGGAGCCGCACGTTATATTAGTGGCTGTGGAGTTGTGTGAAGGCCCTCCGGGGCTTCCTTTTGCAGTCTTGAAAATAAAGGAATGAGAAAAATGGCTGACAAGAAAGAATTTTACGCCGACGGCATCGGACAGATCCACTTTGCCGGGATGATGGTTCGTTTCGATTTCGTGACCCTTCAGCCCAAGGCCGAAGGGGAACCCCCCGTGCCCGAGAGCACGATCCGGGTCATCATGCCGCCTCAGGGCTTCCTGAGCGCCTACAACAGCATGGATCAGATGATCAAGAAGCTGGTCGATGCGGGCATCTTCCAGCGGAACGAGAAGGCTCCGGCCGAAAAGAAGTGATCGCGGCCCGGCGCCGCTGACGGGGATATGAGGAAAAAATGACGGAACTTCAGAACACTGGCGTCTGTGCGGTCCGGTCCGGGGCCGCCGATGCGTGTTTCTCGGTCATGGGCAGTCATGCCTGGGCCGGGGAAGGTCCGTCGTTTTTCGTCCCCGCGGCGAAACTTATGATCGGCAGGATGTTCGTCATTCTGGGCGAACTGGCCCGCCGTGCTCTGGATAAATTCCGTCAGGTGTGCTGGCGCACGGAACGGCGTCAGGGGAGATTTTTCTGCCCTGGCGCGGCCGGTTCCGGGCGGCTGGTTTCCAGACGGCTATAACATTACCTCACAAGAAACATGAAATTCAGGATCGAACTGAAAAGACAAGAACAGGTTCCGGCTGGAGTGCGGCCGGAGTCTGTTCTTGTTTTTTCGGAAAAATAAGAAACAATCAGGAGCCTCAGGTTATGAAAAAGTTGCGTAAGAAATTGTCGGTCATGCGTTTGGAAGAGCGCGTCCTTTTCGATGCGGCGGCGGTGGCCGCGGCGGCGGAAGCCGCTCAGCAGGAGCAGGAAAATCAGGATCTCCAGCAGCAGCAGCAGGAGCTTCAGGAACAGCTGGCCCAGGAAGCGGCGCAGCAGCAGCTCCAGCAGGCCGCGGGCGTGGATTCCCAGACCCCCGGCACTGAGCCCGATACGGATACGGACGCCGATAACGACGCCCCCGCGGCGGACGACGCCGCTTCGGCGCAGGGCGGTGAAGCCGCTCAGGCCGACTCCGCCGGATCCCAGGTCGCCGACGCGGTGGAATCCATCACCGACGTCGACGGCGTGGAAGGATCCGATCTTTCCGACGTTCTCACTTCCGGCGGTGCGGCCGACGTGGTGGGCGACACCCTCGAAGGGCTGAATCAGGACCAGACCGATGCTCAGGAGCCCGCGGCGGTCGATTCCGCGGCTGTCGCTCAGAACGATACCGACGCCGACACCGACGCCGCCGATACGGCTGCGGCTTTCGCTCCCGACGCCGATGAAACTCCCGAGGCTCAGGAGCATCACGAGCTTGCCATCATCAGCGGCACCGTTCAGGACTCCAAGCTCATCATCGACAACCTCGCCGAAGGCACCGAAGTGCTGGTTTTGGACACCGGCAGCGACGCCTTGGATCAGATCAACGAATACTTGGACGCCTCGGCGGTGAAGTACGACGCCATCCACATCGTTTCCCACGGCGGCGAGGGTTTCATCAGCCTCAACGGTCAGAGGATCGACATGCAGGCTCTCCAGGACGACCCCGCTTCGTGGGCGGCCATCGGCGAACACCTGACCACCGACGGCGACATCCTGCTCTACGGCTGCAACATCGCCGCAGGGGAAGACGGCAAGGCTTTCGCCGCTCAGCTGGCCTCTCTCACCGGGGCCGACGTGGCCGCTTCGGTCACGTCCACGGGTCAGGACGGCTGGGGACTTGAATACATGACGGGCAGCATCACCGCTCCCGTCATCACCGTTTCGGACTATGATGGTTCTCTGGCTGCCTACACCGCGGTCGTACTCGGGGGGGATGACTTTCCGACCGCTGCCACCGGGACCAAACAGTTCCGGTTCGTTTCCGGCGGGCAACTTCAAACTCGCACCAGAAGTGCGACCACGGATCCCTGGGGTGACTGGACCGATGTTGCGAACTCCGGTTCGCTCCAGTGGTGCATCGATCAGCCGGATTCCACGGATATCACTTCCGGAAATACCACCTCCATCGTGTTGTTCGACATCACGAAAAATCTCAGCAACCCCGTTTACGGCAAGACGATCAATCTCGGCAACGACGATGTGGACATAGCCTCGGGCGGAGTGCACAACTTTACCCTGAACAATGCGAATTTCTCTCTGTCGACCACCGGGAGCGTTATCGGTGATGTCGGGAATATTTCCGTCGAAAACAGTTCCTTCACCGTTTCGGCGAAGGATTTTTCGGGAGATATCGGAAACGTGACCGCCCAGGGAACCTCGTCCATAAGTATTTCCGAAACTTCCCCGGGTTCTTCGAATGCCTCACGTGCATACGGGAACCTGACGCTCCAGAACCACACGACTTTCACTTTTGCCGACGGTAAGCGCTGGGCCACCTTCTCGAACGTCTCCATGATGGGCGGCGGGGCCAACGTGACTTGGAACGTCAACAGCGATGTGACCATCGAAGGGGTCGGTTCCCAGACCCTGAAGACCGACACCATCAACAGCACCGCAACTTTCGAGTACAAAGCCAACTGGGCCACTCTGTGGGGCGGTTCCTACAACACGCTGGTGCTGAGCGGCAGCAGGACGCCCACCGACTATGCCTACACCTATTTCGTCGCTGACAGCCAGTTGGCCCATTCCATCAGTGCGACGCAGGTCAACGACGACGGCATCGTCTACAGCGACGGGCACGTCAATCTGTTCCTCGATCAGGCCATTGCCGGGGCAAAATTCGGGCAGAGCTGGTCCTACTACGGCGCCCCTACGGATTCCCAGGGGCTGAACGTTTACTATTCCCAGCAGGTTTCGGCCCAGAACATCAACCCCGGGAATTATCACGACGTTTATGTCGAGGGAACGAATGTGACCGGTTTCGAGCGGGGCGTCGCTTCCGGTGATACGGTCCACATCGCCGGGACGCTCACATTGAACGAACAGGTCCGTTTCTTCAATGTCGCCGGTACTCTGTACACCTACCGCGTCGACGATACTTCCAACACCGCCTGGAACGTGACGAACAACTGGACTTTCAAGCGCTTTTACGTCCTGGACGATGCGGACCAGCTTGTCGACTGGACGATCAAGGGGAATGGCGCCGAGTCCGGCCACAGCTACGTGACCGATCCCGGATTTACCGTCGAGGGGACCGTCCTCAACTCGAAGGAGATCTTCTTCGAGCATCTGGGGTACCAGTTCATGAACGTCGAGAACCGTTCCGGGGGCCGGATCCACAACAATATCGAGCTGGATCACGATGAGGATCCCGCGACCGGTGCGGCCGGGCGCTGGGTCTCCTTTGTTCACCTCGACAACCAAAAGGGCGCCACACTGGATTTCAGCGCGCCCTTCAGGATCGAGGAGATGCGGGCCGGAAACGGCGGCTGGACCAACTACGGGACCCTTAACGTCATGGGCTACAACTACTTCGGGTTCGATGCCGATACGCCCCTCAAGGTCACCAACTATACCCAGGCGACCATGACTTTTTCGAACCTCAATGCGGTTTATCCCACCTTCACCGATTACGTCTTCGACAACCGGGCTTCCGGTCGGGCCGACGGCGTTCAGCAGGTGTCACTCGTCAACGGCGGCACGATCACCGCCGGGGCCAGCGGCAGGGTGGTCTTCGTCGCCTTCGAGGAACTGTCGGGCGCCCAGGAACGGCCCGTGTACAGCGTCCAGGGAACGGGCGACTCGCTGCACCTGGCCGGGGCCATGTATTTCGAACTTGCCCACACTATCGACGCCGGCATTTACGGCAGCATCCAGGTGAACGGCGGCACCGTCAACTTCAACACCGCGGGACAGCAGTATCACGGAAATGTCACCATCAACGGCATCTCTCCCAAGACTGGCCGCCTGGCCGAGACGGGGATCGCCAACATCAACCAGCGTTCCGTTTTCAACGGGAGTTTCACCGGCAATGATTATTCGGTGATCAACGTGGGGACCGAAGGGACCCACGACGGCAACACTTCGGACGGCTCCGACACCAACGCGGTCCGTTTCGATCAGGCGGTCATCAACCGCTACTATTTCTCCACCGATGCCAGAGATCAGATCGCTTGGCACAACAATAACTTGCGCACTCTGAGCGGCTCCGACTGGCAGGACTTCAATCTGGGGACCAGCTACATCGGGTCCGCGACGGCTCCCTGGCAGGGGAGCCTCCCGGATCCCCGCGAGGCGCAGTTCAGCGATGCCAACGGCACCATCTTCAGCGGCGCGGTGACCACCCGCGGCGTATTCTCCGTCAATGCGGATTCGGTCACCTTCGAAGACACGCTGAGCATCTATCACGACTTCACCATCGCCGGGAACAATACGGAATTCAAGGGCGCGGTCACCTTCAATCAGGGGACCCTGCGGAACACGGTATTCACCTATGCCAACGAAGATGTCACCGGTACGGTATTCAAGGATTCGGTGACGATCAGCGGCGGCTCCGGCTACACCGCCCTTTTCTACGTCAACGCCCTGACCGAGTTCCAGGGCTCCCTGACCAACAGCAACGGCGGTATCGTGGTCAGCCATGACGGCAATGTCTTCCACGCCATCACCAATACCGGGAACTACGCCGAGTTCTACATGAATTCCGCCGGGAACTATCTCGACCACGAGGTGAAGAACCAGAGCGGCGCCACCTTCACGCTGAACAACGTCAATATCTTCACCAAGTTCACCAACAGCGCCCGGCTCATCGTCAACCAGGAAGCCAGCACCGCTTCCTCCCGGTCCGCCTTCATCACGCTGACCAACTCCGGCACCGCCTACTTCCGGGGCCCCTTCGACATCGAGAACGAGTACCGGAACACCGGCACCACGCTCCAGCAGTGGGGCGACATCGATTACAAGGGCGGCGTCAACAACAGCGGGGAGTTCCTGCTCACCAACACCGGCGACGATTTCTTCGACGGCCGTTACGTCTTCAACAACACCGTCACCAACTCCGGCACCTTCAAGGTTTCCAGCGCGCTGGCGGAGTTCAAGAAGGGCATCACCAATACCGGGACCTTCCTCGTTTCCTCCCAGCTCGAGGCCCGGTACACCACCATCACCGACGGCTATGCCAACATCTTCAATCAGTTCACCAACCGGGGTTCCGGCGCGCTCCTGACGGTGGACTCCGCCGACAACCTCTTCAAGGGGGCCATCACCAACACTTCCGGACTCATCACCATCGGCGACGTCAACACCATCTCCGGCGCCATCACCAACACCGGAACGCTCCAGCTCAACGCTTCGGTCGAGCTCACCGACGTCACCAACAACGGCGGCACAATCAACTTGCAGGGGGCTCCGCAGGTGGTGATCTCCGTCCTGAGCATGACCGGCGGGCACATCGAGATCGACGCCGATTCCGCGCTGCACCTGCACACGGTGAGCGACGACAGCAACTCCTCCTTCATGGTCATGGGCCGCTACCGGTACGGCGTCTACGGCGACCATGTGACGCCCGATGTCTCCGACTCGACCCACGGGCTTTTCTTCGAGTCCACCGGCAAGGTCCAGACCATCAACTCCAACGTGGAGTATCAGGCCGACACCTTCGAAGAGGCGGTCTGGTTCGATCCCAACTACACCGTCATCGAGACCGAGGAAGCGACCTGGATCATCATCGGCGACAGAAGCGACGCCCAGTACAAGACTCTGACCCTAGACAAGAGCAACGTCCAGGCCGACGCGAAATACAAGGTCGTCGAAGGGGGCACCCTGACCGTCCTCTATGCCGCGTCGGATACGCTCTTCAACGTTTCCGGCGGCAGTCTCGTCTTCGACAACGATTCGACCGCTCTGACGATCAACCACCGGCTCAACATCGCCTCGGGGAGCACGACCATTTCCGGCCGCGCGGGGATCAATTTCCGGTATCTGGTCACCAATTCGGGCGACCTGACCATCGATGAGACCAGCCGCAACGTCAACTTCACCGGGAATCTGGACAACTTCGGCACCGCGACCGCCGGCGTGAATGTTTCCGGCACCGTCAACAACTACGGGGTCTACGTCGTTTCCGGAAACGGGATGACCCTCGACGGCTCCTTCCACAACAACGCCGACGCCGCTCTGCTCGTCACCGGCAACGCCACCATCAGCGGGATCGATGACGCCGCCGGGAGCACCATCGGTGTGCAGTCCGGGGCGACCCTGACCGTCGCCCAGGCCGCCGTCACGGCGAACTTCGCCAATGCCGGTACGGTGCGTTTCGGTTCCGATCTGGAATTCACCGGAGCCGTCACCGGCGCGGGCGGGGCCTTCTCCGGCGTCAACGGGACCGAGAACCTCGAATTCAGCGGCACCACCTCGGGCAGCGGCGTCTTCGACAATCTGGCCGCCGTCCGCTACACCGGGACCAATGAGACCAACATCCTCACCGGAACTTACGGCGATCTCGAACTCGCCGACGCGGTGAAGATCGTCGACAACGGCCTCGTCCAGGTCGACGGGACCTTCACCAACGGCAACGGCGTCCGCGTCACCGCGACGGGCGAACTCCGGCTCAAGGGCGCCGCCGCGGGCGCCGGAGACGTCACCAACGCCGGGACCTTCGACGTGGACGGCGACATCACGGTCAACAACCATGTGGACAACTCCGGAACGGTCAACGTCAACGGCCAGGCGCTCCTTGCCGACGCCACCAACAATGCCGGCGGCACGATCAACATGGCCGGCGCCGGGTCCATTGTCATGCTCGACGACAACGCCGGGACCGTTGCCCTCAGCGGCAATACCGCCACGGCGATCGTCGGCGGGACCAACAGCGGCGTCATCGCCGCTTCCGGCACCGGGGCCGGAGTTCTTGCGGGGAACAACACCGGGTCCATCCAGGTCACGGGCGACGATGTCGCGGTGACGACCAACAACGGCGGCTCCATCTCCGTCTCCGGGACCAATGCCGAGCTTTACGGGGACAACGCGGGCGCCGTCGCCGTCACCGGCGCGGGTTCCGCCACTACGACCATGACCGACGCCGCGGGGGCTTCCTACACCGTCGGCTCCGGCGCCGTCCTGACCCTCGGAAACAACGGCGGGACCTATAACGCCGACTTCGACATCTCCGGTTCGGTCGTGGTGGATGCGGTCGCCGATTTCAACGGCACCGTCGGCGCGAACGAAGGCAGCCGGATCATCGTCACCGGGAACGCCGCCGGGATCGACGCCGCAGGTTTCCTCACCCCCGCGAACAAGGGCATCCTCGACCTCTACGGCTGGAGCGATCTGACCGGCAAGACCATCTCCAACAACGTCCAGGTCCACTACGGTCTGGTTGACGCCGACCTGGCCGGGACCAGCATCGCCGCCGGAGGTATCCTCGGCATCAACGCCGACAGCACCCTGAACAACAAGCTGGACAACGGCGGCACGGTCCAGGTGGGGCCCGATGCCCTGCTGGTCTACGGAGCTCCCGCCGGGACTCCCATCGACGGCCGCTACGAGGTCGCCGGAGTCATGTGGATGACCGACGATGCGGAATTTTCGGGCGATATCGCCGTTTCCGGTGTCGTCACCGGTGACGGAGACCTCGCGTTCACCGGTTCCGTCAACAATGCCGGGATCATCTATTCCGCCGGCGAAACGGGCTTCAGCGGGCCGACCTCCGGCACCGGCAGTGTATTCGGCGACGCCGCCTACAGCGGCGCGGCCGGCAACGTCTACGGCGGCTCCTACACCAGTCTGACGATCCATAACGCGGCCAATCTCACCGACAAGGCCTGGGTGGAGACGATGAACCTCAACGGCTCTCTCAGCGTCGCCGACGGCACGACCCTGACCCTCGAGGGACCCACCAACGGCAGCGGCGTTATGGCGGGCGGCGGGACCGTAATCTACAACGGCAACGCCTCCGTGCAGAGCATCTACGCCGGACGGTACGATAATCTGGTCATCGGCAGCGGAGCCATCGGCAATCTGGACGCCAAGGGCGATATCTTCATCGGCGGCGATGCTCTCGATCAGAGCGCCAACGCCGGGATCGCCGTCAGCAGCGCCACGGTCACTTACGACGGGAACAGCCCCCAGCAGGTCATGGCCGGCTCCTACAACGGCCTGTCCCTCGTCGGGACCGGGACCAAGCTCATGGAAAACGGTGTCTTCAGCGTCAACAGCTTCACCGCCACCGGTTCCCGCAACCAGCTGCTGACCGTGACCTCCGCCTCGTCTCCCGCCCGGTGGACTCTGGATTCCGCCGACGTTTCCATCCACTACGTCAATCTCCGGGATGCCGATTCCACCCAGAGAATCTTCCTCGACGGGACCAACATCACCGGCGGCAGCATCACCAACAACTGGGCGGTGTTCAATGCCGGGGGCGGCATCGGCGACTCCTTCCCGTGGATCGGTAACCGCAACTTCCAGTCCCTGGCTTTCTACGCGGACCGCCTGGCCCTCGAACCCGCGGCCGATCCCTTCGCCTTCGCCCACCGGCTGCCCGGCGGCCAGCGGCCCCTCGCCGTGGGCGGGGCCTTCCAGCCCGAGCCGCTGATCGGCGCTTACGACAGCTACGACCTGATCAACTTCGACAGCGACGACTTCGGCATCAAACTGCTGGACGAGGAGTCCCGCGAAGTCCTGAGCGACGCTTCCGCCGCCGGCAGCAGCGATCTGGTCGAACTGCTCGAGGAAAAATAATGACCGCGTCCGGGAGGCTCCTTTGCGCGCTCCTGGGATTTCTGCCCCTGCTGCTGGCAGGGGCGGAACTTCCCGTCAAGGTGGTGCTCTTCCCGGTCCGGGAGGCGGAGATCGTTTCCCGGATCGACGGAACGGTCCGCCGCTGCGCCCTCAGGATGGGGGATTCCTTCAAGAAGGACGACCTCATCATGCAGATCGACGACTCCCGCTGCCGGATCGAGCTGGACCGGGCCCTGGCCAAGGAGGCCGATGTGCGCTATCAGGCCGCCTTCGCCGCCGAGACCTACCTTTCCTACAAGAAGCTCTTCGAGGAAAACGTCCAGAGCCATAACGAGCTCGCCCGGCGCAAGGCCGAAGCCGATTCGCTGAAGGCCCGCGAGAAGATCGCCGCCGCCGACGTGGCCGAAGCCCGGCTCATGCTGGGTTACTGCACCTTCAAGGCCCCCTTCGCCGGGCGGCTGGAGCAGATGCTCTGCCGGGAGTTTGAAACGGTCAGGGCCGGACAGCCCGTCTGCCGGATCATCGACGACTCCTCGCTCCTCGCGGTGATGAACATCGCCCAGGGGTATCCCGTCAAGCCCGGCGACCAGGTGAAACTTGCTTTCCTCGACGGGAAGATCGTCGTTTCAGGCACGGTCCGCGAGATCTCCCCCCGTGCCGACCACCGTTCGGGCACCGTGGAGATTCGGGCGCTGGTGGATAACGCCGCCCGGACCCTTTCCGCCGGCATGGTCGGGGTCCTCGTCGTCGGGCGCGGAAACGGGAAGTGATCATGGCGGAAAAGAGTCCAGCCGACCCCAGGGTCACCGCACTGGGGCTCATCATCAAGCTGACCGATGACGTCTTCAAGGCCCCCGACTTCGATACAGCGGCTTCATTGACCGTCAACAGTTCCCACTCCCTGCTGAGGTTCAAAAGCGCCGTGCTGGTCGAAGTGGGCTCCGACCGGAAGCTGGTGATCGCCCAGTACGGGCAGACGGAACTCTATCCCCACTCCGAACAGGCGCAGCTCCAGAAGAAGCTTGCCGCCGCGCTGGATTTTTCCAAAGGCCCCATGCTGCTTCTCGATCGGGAAACGCTCGCGCAGATGGAAGGCGCCGGAGCCGATGCCCTCGGGCAGCTGCTGGAGGGCGACGACCCCATCCTGGCGCTGAAGATGGAACCTCCGGCGTTCATCGGCGATCCGGGGTTTCATTTCGTCTGGCTGCTGGAGTTTTCCGGCACGGTCCCCGATTACGCGAAAAACGCCGCCAGCGTTCTGGCCCGGAATTTCGGCCACGCTCTCTTCGCCCGGCGCTGCTGCAGCATGTCGGTCAAGTTCCGCCGGACCCGCTGGGGCAAATGGCTGTTCCGGCTGGCACTCCTCGCCGCGCTGGTCGCGGTGATGTTCGTCCCCGTGCGGGAGCGGCTCAATGCCGAATTCGTCCTCAAGGCCCCCGAGATCGTCACCGTTTACGCCTGGTTCGACGGCCCCGTGGCCCGGGTGTTCAAGCAGGATGGCGACCCGGTGAAAAAGGGCACTCCCGTCATGCGGTACGATTTGAATCTGCTGAATTTCAAGCTGGCCAACGCCAAAAATCAGCTGGCCGAAACGGAAAAGGAATACGACCTCGAAAGCCGGGCCGCCTTCAACGACCGGAGCCGGCTGGGCCGGGTCAAGCTCCTCGAAGCCCGGCTTCAGACCGCCGCGGTGGCGGTCCGCGAAGCCCAGTGGTACATCGACCACGCCGAAGTGAAGTCCCCCGCCGAGGGGCTCCTGGTCCTGGCCGGGGGCCGCGCCGAGCAGCTGGAAAACAAGGCGGTCCGGACCGGGGACAAACTCTTCGAAGTCTACGGAGGGCAGGGCGTCATCGCCGAGATCCAGGTGAACGAGCGCGAAAGTTCCATCCTCGCCGGAAAGCTCGAGGCCACCCTCTTCCCCTACACCTCGCCCGAAACCGGCTGGCGGACCGAGATCCTTTCCGTGCGCAAGACCCCGGAGCTCACCGAACAGCGGCTCTACTGCTACACCGTCAAGGCCAAGGTCCTGAACCTCAGCCGGGCCTCCATGCGGTACGGTATGCGCGGCATCGCCCGGCTGGAAGGCGAACGGGTCGCCCTGTGGTACTACCTCTTCCGCAGTCTGGTCGTCTACATGCGGTGGTTCTAAGTGGCTGGGAAAGGCAGACTCCGTACCGGGATGCTGCGGGAGGACATCAAGGTGATCCCCCCCGGACGGCATGGGCCCTACACCATGATTTTCGACCCCGTGAGTGAAGTCTACTTCAAGGTTTCCCCCGTGGCCGCCCAGATCATAGCCAAGCTCGACCGGGATTACGACTTGGAGGAGTTCCACGCGAAACTCCGGCGTCTGGGCATATTCGTCACCCTTGAGGAGCTCAGCGAGCTCATCGCCTTTCTCATGTCCGGGAATCTCTTGGCCCCCGAGTACGGCCGCTACGAAAACCGCCGGGCCCAGATGACCCAGTTGAAAAAGGTCCCCTGGCTGATGAAGATGGCCTCGCTGTACGTCTTTTTCAGGCTGCCCCCTTGGCATCCCCGCCGCTTCATGGAGCGGATCGCGCCTTTGGTCAAGGTGCTGCTCCCGGACCCGGTGCTGTGGGTGCTTTTTTTCGTTTCCGCCGTGGGGTATCTCTTCGTGCTGCGGAACTTCGGCGCGGTCCGGGACGCCTTCGTCGCTTCCTTGTCCTGGGCGGGACTGGTCAAATACTTTCTGGCCATCCTCGTGCTCAAGATCATCCATGAAGGGTCCCACGCCCTGGCCGCCATGCGCTCCAACTGCCCCGTGCGCGAGATCGGCGTGAGTTTCATCTTTCTCTACCCCCGGCTCTTCACCAACACCACGGACAGCTGGGTTTTACCCCGGAAACAGCGGCTCCTCATCGACGCGGGGGGCCTCATCGGCGAGATCGTCACCGGCGGCATCGCCGCCCTCTGCTGGAGCTGCATGACTCCCGGACCGGGAAAGTCCACCATGTTCTACATCTTCGCCGTCAGCACCATCAGTACACTGCTGGTCAACGGCAACCCCCTGATCCGCTTCGACGGCTATTATATCCTCTGCGATCTGCTCAACGTCGAAAACCTCATGCAGCGCTCGGTGGAGTACATCAAGCAGCTGTGGCGGTGCTACTTCTTCCGGGTGGCGGAGCCCCCCCACGAGGATCGTCCCTGGCTCATGGGGATCTTCGGCGTCGCCGCCTGTATCTACAAGTTCTTCCTCTATACCTCGATCATCCTGATCGTCTACAACCAGTTCATCCAGATCAAGGCCGTGGCGGCCCTGATGCTCTATTCGCTGGGACTGGCGCCGATCCTCAAAGAGGCGAAGAGCATCCGGGCCATGTCGAAGAAGGCGGGGGGCAAGGTCAACTGGACCTTTTCCGTCATCACGCTCCTGGTGGTGGTGGGCATTTTGTTCCTGCCCCTGTCGTGGAGCGTCACTCTGCCCGGCGAGATCCGGGCCAGCGCTTCGCGCATCGTCAGCGTCACCGAGGGGGGCTACCTCAAGACTTCGTGGCCGGAAAATCCCGTCGCCTGCCGCAAGGGCGATGTCCTGGCCGAGCTGGAGTCTCCCCTGCACGACCTGGAGATCAGCCGGGTCCGGGCCGTGCTCCACGAGGACGCCGTGCTGGCGGATCTTCAGCAGTCCGACCGGGAAACTTTCGGCGACAGTCTGCTCACGCTGCAGAAGATGGACAGCAGCCGGAAGACCCTCGGCGAGATGCTGAGGCGGAAAACCCTGAGGCGGATCACCGCCGACGGCTCGGGACACTTCATTCCCCGGATGTTCAATCTTTCCCCCGGCTGTTTTCTGCCGGGCGGGCTGGTCCTGGGCGAGATTGTTTCCGGCCGGAGCGTCGTTTACGCTTACGCCACCGAAAACGAGGTGAAAGTTTTGAAGGAGGGGCAGCGGGCGACCATCACTCTCCCGGACTCCTTCAGGAAACTTTCCGGACGCATCGTCACCATCGATCCCATTCCCGCCAAGCTCAGGAATTCGCCGCTGCTCCAGATGTACGGCGGCGAACTGGCGGTCTTCCCGGACGAGACCCAGCCGGGCGAGTTCTATTCCGTGCAGGCGCTCTATCGGGTGGAGATCGTCCCCGAGGGCGAGGCGGATCCGGTCTTCTTCCACGGCCGGAGCGTCCGGGCGCGGGTCCACCGCCGCGACCGCCTCGCCAACGAGCTCTGGAACTGGCTCGTGACCGCTTTCCGCCGCGAAATGTAGGCGAACGTCGCCCTCGACTCTACGCGGCAACTGTCGCTTCGCTCTCTAGTTGCCGCGGCTCGCTGACACAGGTTTGCGGTAGTGGGTGAGGCACAGACCAAAACTACCCCAAGCGTCGCGAAGGCGCC
>JAFSYV010000302.1 GCA_017443585.1 Lentisphaeria bacterium
CAAGACCCGGGTGGTCCCCTGCGGGGCCCCGGCGTTCCGGCTGATCCGGCTCTATCTCCGGGATGGACGTCCCCAGCTTGCGGAAAAGAATCCTCACGCCCCCTGGCTGCTTCTCTCCAAGAGCGGCCGCCGGCTCAACCGGGAATGGGTGTGGAGCGTCATCCGCGAGGCGGCGCTCCGGGCGGGGATCGTCAAAAATGTCCATCCCCATACCCTGCGCCACAGTTTCGCCACCCACATGCTTTCCCACGGCGCCGACCTGCGCTGCATTCAGGAAATGCTGGGGCACAGCGATATTTCCACCACCGAAGTTTACACCCACGTCGATGCCAACGGGGCGCTGGCCGTCCAGAGACGGCTGCACCCCCGGCGCTGACCTCAACATAGGGAGTTTTTTCTGCCTGTGAACGATTTGAATGTCCGCCAAGCCTGCAAAAGAATGGTCACCATCCCCCGCCGCTGGTTCCCCCTCTGGGTGCTGGACGGTTACATCCTGCGCGAATTTCTCATCAAATACTGTATTCTGATGCTGGTTTTCGTGCTCCTCTTCCTGCTCTCCGACGTCTACAACTCCATTTCCGACTTTCTGGATGCGGGGGCCTCGATCCGGGACGTGCTCCTCTTCCTCGGCGCGAAACTTCCGGGGAACGTCCGCTTCATCCTGCCCATTTCCATGCTTCTCGGGTGCATGTGGTGCATGGCCACCTTCGGGAAGAATCTGGAGATCACCGCCATGCGGGCTTCCGGCGTCTCCCTCTTCCGGTGCGGCATGCCCATTTTCGCCGTCGGACTGGTGGTCACCGGCGTCAACATCTACTTCAACGAGTTTCTGGTGCCCCGGACCGAGAAGATCGCCGAACGCATCTACGTCCGGGCGGCGGAACGCCGGGACTACGTCCAGAATCTGCTGGCCTACCGGAGCCCCGACGGCCGACGCCACTGGCTCTTCAAGACCTTCGTCCGGGGCGAGGCTCAGGACGACGTGACGCTCCGCACCTACTGGGACAAGTCCCTGATCGCCAAATTCATCGGGGCCCCCGGCTCGCCCTCCTTCCGGGACCGGGTCCGGCGGGTCATGCCCAGCCGGGCCGAGGCCATCCTTTCTCTGGACCCCAAAGGGCAGTCGGACGCCCTCTTCCGGGCCCTCAACGGCCGCAAGGTGGACATTTTCGCCAAAAAGACCGACTACGATCCCCAAAAGGCCGAATGGATCTTTCTGGACGGCCATTTCGTGAGCTTCGACCGGAAGGATGAACACGACACCTCGGCCAGCCGGGGCACCTCCGCCGTCCATCCCGAGGAAAAGTACAAGACGCTGACCTTCACCCATGACCAGATCCCGGAGCGCCCCGACGACATCGCCAACGCCGTGCGCGAAAAGGACGATCTTTCCACGGCGGTCATCCTCGACCTCGTCCGGCGCAACCCCAAGATGCCCGAGCGGGTGAAGAAGATCTACATGACCCTGTTCTTCTACCGCATCTCCTTCCCCTGGGCCTGTCTAATCGCCGTCTTTCTGGGGATCCCTCTGGCCACGAAGAACGAGCGGACCGGGAGCCTGCTGGCGGTGATCTCCGCCGTGGTCATCATCGTGGCCTACATCGTGGTCGCCCAGGTGTTCCTGATCTTCGGCAAGGCGGGACTCTGCCCGCCGGTGATCGCCGGGACTCTGCCGACGCTGTGCTTCATCGCCTTCGGCATCTGGCGGGTCTTCTTCGACCGGAACTGAAGGGGAAAGGTTTTTTCGTGCATCTCTTCGACACACACTTTCACCTCAAGAAATTCGAGACGGAGCTTTCCCCGGAACTTTGCCGCCGGGCCATGCTCGACAGCTGCGCCCGGACCGGGTTCGTCCCGGAGTCGTTCGGGCTCAACGCCGTGGGAGGCGACTTCGAGGAAAGTCTCAATGCCCGGACGTTCGCACACGGTGCCCCCGACTGCGTCTTTTCGGCGGGCGTCCATCCGGGGAACGCGGGGGATTTTTCCGGCGACACCTCCCCTTTCGAAATCTTTGCCGATGATCCGCTCCTCGCCGCCGTGGGCGAGCTGGGACTGGATTACTACTACGACGCGGAGACCGCTCCGCAGCAGCGCCGGACCTTCGGCGCGTTTCTGGAGCTGGCGCTGAAGTGGGGGAAACCCGCCGTGGTCCATCTGCGGGACAAGGGGGATGACGCCGCCTTCCGCGACGGATTCGCCTTGCTTGCCGACTTCGTCCGCGATGGCGGAAGGTTCGAAGTCCACTGCTTCACGGGGAGCTGCGCGTGGGGCGAAAAGATCCTGGAGCTTGGGGGGTATATCGGCATTACGGGCATGGTCACCTTCCGCCGGGCGGAAAACGTCCGGGAGATCCTGCGCGCGCTTCCCGGCGACCGGATCCTGCTGGAAACCGATTCTCCCTATCTGGCTCCCGTTCCCTACCGGGGTCGGGAAAACAATCCGGGATTTTTGGGTCTGATCGCCGCGGCGGCTGCCGCCGTGCGGGGCGCTCCGGTCGATGAATTCGCCGATCTGACCGCGGCCAACGCCCGGCGCTTTTTCCGCCTCGAGCCGTCCGGGAAAAACAACGATTGCGGGGCAGTGAAGCCATGAACGACGCCGATCTTTCCCATCTCTTCTGGGCGCGGAGCGCCTTCGTTTCCGCCGTGTTCTTTTTCGGCGTTCTCGCCGCGCTGACCGCCTGCACCGTCCCCGCCCGGCTGAGCCGGATCGAACCCGTGCCCCGGAACCGCTGGATCGGCCTCGTCGGCGGCTGGATCGCCCTGGCCCTCTGCGTACCCCACGCCGCCGTGGTTTCCCCGGATTTTCTGCTGCCCTTCCTGTGGCCCCTCGCCGTCGTGACGCCCATTTTGGGATTTTTCTTCGTGGACTACCCCGCCGCCCGCGCCGTGGGAGGTCTGCTCATTTTGCAGGGATACACGCTGGTCCACTACTCCTTCGACCTCGCTTTGCCCGGATTCCCGGTGCTGGCGGTGACGGGGTGGCTCGCGGGCATCGCGGGCATCTGGGTTTCCGCCCAGCCCTGGGCCATGCGGGACTACCTGCGTCTGGCGGCCCGGTCGGCGGCCTTCCGGCTGACCGGGACTTGCCTCTGGGGCGCGGCGGCCCTGCTCGGACTGTACGCCCTGATTGCGACGTTCGGAGGCGGGAAATGAGTTTCGACCTCCGGGAATTTGCCGCTTCCTGTCATGTATCGGAGCCGGGGGCCTTTGCGGAGCGCTGCGAAAAACTCCGGCTCCTTCTGGAAGAAGCCAACACCCGCGTCAATCTGACCCGGATCACCGGGAAGGAGGAGTTCGAACTCAAGCATGCGGCGGATTCGCTGCTCATCGCCCGGTTTTTTCCGGAGATCGCCTCCGGGGCCCATGCGGTGGCCGATCTGGGGTGCGGGGCGGGATTCCCCACCCTCATTCTGGCGCTGGCTTTCCCTCAGCTCGAGCTGCAGGCCATCGACGGCACCCTCAAGACGCTCCGTTTCGTGGAAAGCGCCGCGGCAACGCTGGGGCTCGGAAATGTCCATGTGGTCCACGCCCGGATCGAGGAGCTGAACCGCAGGGAGGATTTCCGCCGCCGGTTCGACTTCGTGACGGCTCGGGCCGTGGCGGCGTCGCCGGAACTGGCCCGGAAGGCTTCCGCCTTTCCCCGGAAGGGCGGGCGCTTCGTCTTTTACAAGACCCCCGGTCAGGCTGCGGAGGAAATGCCCCTGCTGGGGGAAAAGTGGCGGTGCACACCGGAGTTCGAATTGCCCGGCTGCGGGGGGCGGGTTTTGGTGTATTCCGAAAAATTTTGATTTTTTTGTGTTTCGGGGCTTGACATTTCCCCGTGGACAGGTTATAATAGTAGCAGGTAACAGCGATATGAGTGATTTACCGAACAATGAAGTGCTGGTCGAAGCCGAGGGCCTGGTGAAGATTTACCGGGGCCGGAAGGTGGTTGACGGCGTTTCCATCAATGTCCGTGCCGGCGAGGTGGTGGGGCTCCTCGGTCCCAACGGCGCCGGCAAGACCACCAGCTTCTACATGGTGATGGGGCTGATCCGCCCCAACGAAGGCACCGTCCGTTTCCGCGGCGTGGATGTGACCCACATGCCCATGTATCTCCGGGCCCGGATGGGGATGGGCTATCTCGCACAGGAACCTTCCATCTTCAGGAAACTCTCCGTCGAGGAGAACATCATGGCCATTCTGCAGACGCTGGCCATCTCCGGCGCCGAACGCCGGAAGCGCTGCGAGGCGCTCATGGAGGAGCTGGGCCTTTCGCGGCTGCGGAAACAGAAGGCCATGACCCTTTCGGGCGGCGAACGCCGGCGGCTGGAAATCACCCGCGCCATGGTCACCAATCCTGCCTTCATCATGCTCGACGAGCCCTTCAGCGGCGTGGACCCGCTGGCCGTCAGCAACGTGCAGGAGATCATCATGAAGCTCAAGACCGAGAAGAATCTCGGCATCCTCATCACCGATCACAACGTCCGCGACACGCTCAATGTGGTGGATCGGGCGTATATGATGAGCGACGGAAAGATCTTTGCGGAGGGACCTCGCGAATTTTTGATCAACGACCCGGAGGCGCGGGCGCGCTATCTGGGCGACCGTTTTACGATGTGACGACGCATCACACAGTCCGGGAGCGGTTTCCGGTACTGATAAAACAGGAGAGGCATCATGAACATTTCCATCATCGGCAGACAGTTCTCCATCACCGAAGAAATGTACAGCCATGTGACCAGGCAGCTCGAAGCCCTGGCCGGAGGCGCGGCCCTGAAGATCACTTCCGCAAGCGTGGTGATGGAACTGGAAAAGAACCGCTTCACCACCAATCTGGTGCTGAACTGCAAGAACCACACCCTCAAGGCCGAGGTGGGCGGCTACGATCTGTACCGCACCTTCGACGCCGCCGTGGCCAAGGTGGAGCACCAGATCGAAGCCCTCAGCGGCCGGGTCCGCAGCCATCGGGGCGCGGCGCTGAAGGATATCGAGATCGCTTCCGAACAGGCGTGAGCCTCCCTTCGGTCAGCTCCCGGTGAGGCCGCGCCTTTCATCGGGGCAACGCATACGGCCGGAGTCCCGCCCGGGGCTCCGGTTTTTTCTTGAGACATGAATGAGAAAATGAAAATATCGGTCGTCACCATCGTCAGGAACGACTGCGAACACATCGAGGAGACCTTGCAGTCGGTCCTCGGACAGTCCGGCGATTTCGAGCTGGAGTACGTCGTCATCGACGGCGCTTCCGACGACGGGACCGTCGACATACTCCGGCGGTACGAGTCCCGTCTGGGGTGTCTCGTGAGTGAAAAGGACTCCGGCATCTACAATGCCATGAACAAGGGGATCGCCCGGTGCACGGGCGACGTCATCGGCATGATCAACTCCGGCGACCGCTATCTGCCGGGGGCGCTGGCGCTGGTGGCCGACTCCTTCCGCAAGCACGGCGAACTGGACCGGATCTTCTGGGGCGACGTGCTCTACGAGCGCCTGGGCCGGGTCAGAGGCTTCCGGGAAAAGAATCTCAGGATCGGCGCATTCGCGCCCCACCCCTCCATGTTCGTCCCCCGGAACATCTACGAAAGGATCGGCACCTACGACGAAGGCTTGCGGCTGATGGGGGACTACGATTTCATGTACCGGGCCGTCAACGTGGAGCACATTCAGCCCCTTTACGTCCCCGAGCCGGTGGCCTGGTACCGCGAGGACGGCATTTCGGACCGGAACGTCCTGAACTGTCTTAAGGAAGAGTTGAAAGTGAAGCTCCGCTACGGCCAGTCTCCCGCGGCGGCCCGGCTGATCTTCGCGCTCAAGGTCATCAAGAATTTTCCCCGCATCGCGGCCAACCGGCGGCACTGAAGCGCTTGAAAAAACGGCGGCGCGTGGTATATTAATCCGTCGTCGTCTTTTTTAACACAAGGAGCAGGATCGATGAAATACGAACTCGAAGTCGGCGCCCGGACCGTGGAAGACGCCCTCGCCGCATGGCGCGGCGGCGCGGACCGGGTGGAACTCTATGTCAGTCCCACCGAAGGGGCATTGACCCCCAGTGCGGGCCTCGTCCGGCAGATGATGGAAGTGAAGAAGGCCACGGGCATCGGGCTGGGGATCTTTGTCATGATCCGCCCCCGGTCGGGGGATTTTCTCTACAGCGATACGGAGTTCGACGTCATGCTGAAGGACACCGACACGCTGCTCGAGGCCGGGGCCGAAGGCTTCATGGCGGGCATCGTCACCCCCGAGGGCGTGCTGGACGTCAAACGCATGAAACAGCTCAAGGACCATGTCCCCGGCCGCAGGTTCACGCTCCACCGGGGCTTCGAATCGGTGCGGGACCAGTCCAAAGCGCTGGAACAGGCGGTGGATCTGGTCATCGAATTCATCCTCACCGGGGCCATGCTGGGCGGCGGCGCCTACGACTTCGAGCGGATCATGCGTCTCCACGAACAGGCCGCGGGCCGGATCAAGATCATGGTGGCCCTGGGCGGCGCTTTCAAGACCCCCGAACTGCCGAAACTGCTGATCCCCGGAATGCCCTTCGACTACCACATCGTCAACGGCTACCGGAAGCGGCCCTCGAAGATGCGCTACGTCCCCGGCATGGAGCCCGGCGACGACGATTATCTGGCGAAGCACCTTTCCACGGTGGACTATCTCGAGGAATCCGCCGTCCGCGAGATCCGGGACATCATGGATAAATTCCCGGAGAAATAAGTCATGGCCGATCTCGCGTCCCTCATCGAAGATTTCAAGGCTCTGGGCATCAAGCCCGGCACGGATCTGCTCGTCCACTCCTCGCTGCGCCGCGTCGGCCCGGTGGAGGGCGGGGCGGATACGGTCATCGACGCGCTGCTTTCCGTGCTGGGGCCGGAAGGAACGCTGATGATGTCCGCCGTTTCCGGCAACGTCACCGAAAATCAGCCCGTGTTCGACGTGCGGCTCACGCCGGCGACCGTGGGGACCCTTCCCAACGTTTTCATGAAGCGGGAAGGGGTGATCCGCAGTCTGCATCCGATCCACTCCGTCGCGGCGCTGGGGCCCCGTGCGGCATTTTACACCGCGGGGCATCTGGAGTGCAATACCCCCTGGTCGCCGGAGTCGCCCTACGGCAAACTCATGCGGAACGGAGGTTTCATCCTCTTTCTGGGGACCAATTTCACCTGCAACACCTGTATCCATGCCCTGGAGATCGAGGCGCGCGTCCCCGGACTGCACACCCGCCGGACGAGCGAACTCTACGTCCGGGATTACGAGGGGAAACTCCGGGTCATCCAGCACCACTGGCACGCCCCGAAGAAGGACTTCTACGTGGACATGGAACACGTGGTGGAGGCCGCGGGGGGCCTGAAATGGGGCCGGACCGGCACCGGTCTGTCCCGGCTGGTCGATGCGGGAATACTCCGTGCAACGGTGCTGCCCATCCTCGAGCGCACCCCGGAACAGGTCATCATGAGTTACTCGAAGGATGGCTTCGTCTGGGAACCCTGAGCCGTTCCGAATAAAAAAGCCGCGATCCCGGAAAGGACCGCGGCTTTTTTGTGCGGCGACGGGTTATTTGTCGTCCAGCTGCTTGGGGATAGCGTTGGCGAAGGTGACCACCCGCTGGGGGAAGGGAATGTTGAGTCCGGCGGACTCGATGGCCTTCTTGAGCCCTTCCTTGATCTGCCAGTAGGCGGTCCAGTAGTCGGCGGTGTTGGTCCAGAAGCGCAACGTCAGGTTGACGGAGCTGTCGGCCAGGTCCTGCACCAGCACCTGCGGGGCGGGATCCTTGAGGATGAGGCCGTTCTTTTCCATGAGGTCCTGAAGGACCTCGAGCCCCTTCTCCAGCGAGTCGCCGTAGGAGATGCCCACGGTGATGTCCACCCGGCGCTTCTCGTTCCGGGAGTAGTTCTTGATGGGGGCCCCGAAGAGCTGGCTGTTGGGCGCCGAGATGAAGAGGCCGTCGGGGGTTACGAGGATGGTGGAAAAGAGCCCCATTTCCTTGATGGTGCCGCTGATGCCGCCGCACTCCACGTAGTCGCCCAGCTTGTAGGGGCGGAGGATGAGGAGCATGATCCCGGAAGCGATGTTGCTCAGGGAGTCCTTCATGGCCAGACCGACGGCCAGGCCGCAGGCGCCGAGGACGGTGAGGATGCTGGCGGTGTTGATCCCGAAGAGGTCGAGCACGATGAGGAAGGCGAAAAGCCAGATGACGGTCCGGGCGATCACGTAGAGGACCCTTGCGATGGATTCATCCACCTTGGCGATCTTTTCGACGGCCTTGTAGATGAGCCGCCGGGCGAACCGGGTGAAAAGCCAGGCGATGAGGATGACCAGCAGCGACAGGAGCAACACCTTGCCGAAGTGAAGGATATCGGCCTGATGGGTTTCCCACAGCTGGCGTAAAAAATCTCCGGTTTTCCCGGACTTCACGGTCACGACCACGTTGTCGATGACCTTTTCTGCGGCGACGGTTTCTTTTTGTGCCATGATGTTTCTCCTTCGGTTGATTTTCGGCGCACGTTTTCAGATGGAACAGAATATAGCACGGGAGGGGCGAAAAAACAACCCTTCCGGCGAAAATTCCCGGGATTTTTCCGTTCCGGAGAGTTTTTTTGAAAAAATTTTGGCAAAAAGGGACGATGAGGACTTGAAAAATCACCGGATGTGCAGTATTTTAAGAGACAAACAGGATTCCGAAAGGTTTTGCGGTGAATTCCATTCCACCGCACCGCATCGCCCGAGGATGAGCAAAAGAAGCGTGAAGAACGGCGCATGGCAGTTCCG
>JAFSYV010000303.1 GCA_017443585.1 Lentisphaeria bacterium
AAAGAGTCTGGCATAGGGGTCGGGCGACCTTTACCAGCAGAGAATTTTCGGAGATTTTATGAGAAACACACGCTATTCGACGCGGAGTCTCTTCTCTCAGGCAGTCTCTACGGGATGTGATGAAAAGTCGTAAGTCGCTGGTGTATAGAGGGCTGTTTACAAAAGAAAACTGGGACTCAGTCATAAGTGGCTGAATCCCAGAGAATTTGTAGATGGTGGAGCAAAAGAGACTTGAACTCTCGACCCCCACACTGCCAGTGTGGTGCTCTAGCCAACTGAGCTATTGCCCCATGTATGTAGCATAATATATACCCGGTCGGCCCGTTTGTCAAGGGCTTTTCGGAAAAAAAAGTCCTTTTTCCGCAAAATCCCGCGGCGGAGGCGGGAGCTCCCGGAGTTCAGAGGCTTTCCATGAAGGCGTTTATGCGGCGGAGCGCTTCCATCAGCTCCCGGGAGGAGGTGGCGTAGCAGCAGCGCAGAAACCCTTCGCCGCCGGGGCCGAAGGCCGGACCCGGCACCGCCGCCACATGCTGAGATTCGAGAAGCTTTTCCGCAAACTCTTCGCTGCTCAGGCCCGTGCCCGCAATGGAGGGAAAGGCGTAAAACGCGCCGTCGGGCAACCGGCACTGGAGCCCCGCCCGGTTCAAGCCGGCGACGAACATATCCCTGCGCTGACGGTAGCTCTCGACCATCTCCTCCCGGGCGGCGGACCCGTTGCGGAGGGCTTCCAGCGCCGCTTCCTGCGCCACCGTGGGGGCGCACATGATGGCGTACTGATGGATCTTCATCATGGCGCCGATGAGCTCCGACGGGCCGCAGGCGTAGCCGATGCGCCACCCCGTCATGGCAAAGGCCTTGGAAAAGCCGTGCAGGAATACGGTCCGTTCCGCCATCCCCGGCAGCGAGGCGATGGAACAGTGCCGCCCCGAATAGTCCAGCTCCGAATAGATCTCGTCGGTCAGGACCGCCAGGTCGTGCTTCCGGACGATGGCGGCGATCTTTTCCAGCCCGGAGCGGTCCATGACCGCCCCCGTGGGGTTGCAGGGAAAGTTCAGGAGCAAGGCCCGCGTCCGGGGCGTGACCGCCCGTTCCACATCCTCGGGGAGCAGCGCGAAGCCGTTTTCCGCCCTGGCGGTCACGGGCACGGGAACGCCGTAGGCCATGGTGATTTCCGCCGGATAGGAGACGTAGCAGGGGGCAGGATAGATCACCTCGTCCCCCGGATTCAGCAGAGCCCGGAAGGCCAGGTCCACGGCCTCGCTCACGCCCACCGTCACCAGACACTCCGTGCCGGGATCGTAAGAGGCGTGGTAGCGCTCCTCCACATAACGGCAGATCTCCCGCCGCAATGCGGGCATCCCCAGATTGGAGGTGTAGGCCGTGTGGCCCTTTTCAATGGAGTAGATGCCGCTTTCGCGGATCGTCCACGGCGTGGTGAAATCGGGCTCGCCCACCCCCAGGGAGATGACGTCCTCCATGGAGCTGACCAGGTCGAAGAATTTCCGTATGCCGCTCCGGGGCAGATCCCGGATATGGTCAGAAACAAATCTTGAGCCGTTCATACTCTTCATCGTCCTCCATGACCCGGCCCGACTCCTTGTATTTGCGGAGCATGAAGGCCGTCGAGGTGGAGATGACGCCGTCGATGGTGGCCAGTTTGGCCGCGACGAAATGGGCTACTTCCTGCAGATTCTTCCCCCTGACCGTCAGCAGCAGGTCGCAGGAGCCGGAAACCAGACACAGATCCGTCACCTCGGGAAACTTGGCGATCCGCCGGGCGACCTGATCGAATCCCCCTTCGCGGCGGGGGGCGGCCTTGACTTCGATGAGGGCCTTGACCTCGCTGCCGCCGTCCCCTTCGTTGAGGATGGCGGTGTAGCCCCGGATGGTGCCGTTTTCCTCGAGCTCCGCGATGAGCTTCGCCGCCTCTTCGGGCGTGATCCCGACCCGCCGGGCGATCTCGGGCAGCTCCAGCCGGGCGTTCTCCTTCAGGAGCCCGAGGAGCTTTTCAACGCTGCCGCCGTCAGAATTTTCCATAGAAGACCACCACCAGGATCACCAGCAGCACGCCGTTGTAGAGGAAACTGTCGAGCACGTCGAAGGCTCCGCCCATGCCGGGGATGTATTTTCCGGAATCCTTGAAGTCACAGCGGCGTTTCACCGCCGACTCGGTCAGGTCGCCGAAGAAGCTCCCCAGCCCCAGCACCACGCCGGAGGTGATGCACCAGGCAAGTTTCAGCCCGCCCCACCAGTGGAAGCAGCAGGCCGCCAGCACCGAAAGGATCAGTCCGCCCGCGAGGCCTTCCCAGGACTTTTTCGGACTGATGGCGGGCGCGATCTTGTGACTGCCGCCGGGCAGGAAGGTCGCCGCCGTCATGCCGAAGATGTAGCCGCCCGTATCCATGGCCTTGGAAACGGCCACGAGGAAAAGCAGGGCGTTCATCCCCTCGGAAGCGAAGGGATTGAGATTGAGCCACGGAATGCGCAGATACCAGCACATGCAGGCGATCAGGAACGGCGCGCCGAAGCCCAGCAGGATCCCCACCGAGCCGATGAGCCGTTCGAGGATCCCTTCCTTTCGGAAGAGCAGCGCGACCGCGGGGACGATAAGCAGCACCGCCAGACCGGAAACCGCCAGATCGATCTGGGTGGAGATGCTGAAGCGGTCCAGCTGTTTGAGCAGCAGCTGAAGATTCAGGCCGCCCAGAACGACGATCCCCGCGACGATCCCCGTAAGTTTCGGGAAGGAATGGACTGCGATCTTTTCCGCCATTGCGGCCGTTTCGTAGACGGCGAGGCCCACGGCCACGGGCGCGAGGACGGTGAGGATGTAGAACCCTCCCTGCTTCCAGAAAAAGATGGCGGCCCCCAGCGCGATGAGCAGGGGAAAACTGATGAGACGGTACTTCAGCATGTCAACTCCCAGAATTCGGACTCCACCGCCGCGCAGAACGCGTGGTACAGGGGCAGATGGAGTTCTTGGATTTTATATGTTTCCGACTCCGGCGCACTTACGACGATGTCGGCGAATTTTTCACAGATCCCGTGGCGGTTGCCCGTGAGCAGGGCGCCGGTCACGCCCCGGACCTGCGCGGCCATCAGAGCCCGGCGCAGATTTTCCGCGCCGCCCCCGGTGGAAATGGCGAGAAAGAGGTCTCCGGGCTTCGCCAGCGCCCACAGCTGCTGGGCGAAGGTGTTCAAGGGCTCCACGTCGTTGATGAAAGCCGTGGTGAAGCCGGGATGGGACAGCAGAGAGACGGCGGGGAGCCCTTCCTGAAGATGCCGGGCGAGGGCCGTGCCTTCTTCGCCGAAAAGCGCTTCGAAGCGCCGGGTCTCCTCCTCCTTCAGAACTCTCCGGGAGCGGAACCCTTTCAGGAGTTCGCCGCAGATGTGGTCGGCGTCGGCGCCGCTGCCGCCGTTGCCGGCGACGAAGAAGGTCCCGCCCCGGCGGAAACAGGTCACGGCGGCGCCGATGAGCCGGGTCAGCTCGGGCACGCAGCCGGCGAGGGCGGGGTAGCGCCGGACAAGGTCTTCGAGGATCGTCTGCTGATTTTCCATGATCGACTCCTTCGTTTCAGTACACGAACAGCATTTCCCGGTACTTGGGCAGAGGCCAGGACTGGTCCTCCAGCACCCCTTCCAGCGCATCGGCGGCCCGCCGGACTTCGGCGAGGGCGGCGAGGATCCCGGCGGGGTCGTCCTTCTTCAGGACCTCCTCCAGGGCGAGGCAGCTGTCGGAAAGGCGGTCGAGCCCTCCGCCCAGAGCCTTGACGGTCCGCTCCATGGCGCTCCTGCCCGGACGGTCGCCCAGGGCGTTCAGCGTCTCCACGGCGCTGCCCAGCTGGATGGACACGGCGGGCAGGATGATGCTCCGGGCCGTTTCCAGCCCCACTTCGCCCTCGATGCGGATCTTGCGGCGGTACTCGGCCAGGAACACCTCGTAGCGGGATTCCATTTCCGCTTCCGAAAGTACGCCGTAACGGGCCATGAGCTCCTTGTTGGCCTTGTACTTGAGGGGCTTGAGGGCTTCGAGGGTGGAAGTCAGATTGACCAGTCCCCGGCGTTCGGCTTCGGCGGCCCAGGCGGCGCTGTAGTTGTCGCCGTTGAAAACGATGCGCTTGTGGGCCGAATAAACCGACTTCAGGAGCTGCTGGAGTTTCTTGTTGAACTCCTTTTCGGGGAATTTTTCCAGCTTTTCGGAAAAGAAATCCAGCGATTCGGCCACGATGGTGTTCAGCATCATGTTCACCCCGGAGCAGGACTGGCTGGCGCCGGGGGCCCGGAATTCGAACTTGTTGCCGGTGAAAGCGAAGGGACTGGTCCGGTTCCGGTCGGTGGTGTCGCGGGGGAGCGGCGGGAGCGTGTCCACGCCGATGATCATGCTGTTGTTCCGCCCCTTGCCCTTGCCGGAGGGGACGCCGGAATCCAGCTGTTCGAGGATCTCCGTCAGCTGTTCGCCCAGGAAAATGGAGATGATGGCGGGCGGCGCTTCGCAGGCCCCCAGCCGGTGGTCGTTCCCGGCGGCTCCCGTGGTGGTCCGCAGCAGGTCGCTGTGGAGATCCACCGCCCGGAGTATGGCGCAGAGGGCGGTCAGGAAGAGGGCGTTTTCCGCCGGATCGGAACCGGGGTCGAAGAGCTGGCGGCCGCCGTAGGAAACCGACCAGTTGTTGTGCTTGCCCGAGCCGTTGACCCCGGCGAAGGGTTTTTCGTGGAGCAGGCAGATGAGGCCGTTGCGCTCCGCCGTCTGCCGGAGTATTTCCATGACCAGCATGTTGTGGTCCACGGCCAGATTCTGCTCCTCGTAGACGGCGGCCAGTTCGAACTGGGCCGGGGCCGCCTCGTTGTGGCGGGTCTTGGCCGGGATCCCCAGCTTCCACAGCTCCTGCTCCACCTCGGACATGAAGTTCAGGATGCGGGGCCGGATGGAGCCGAAATAGTGGTCCTCGAGCTGCTGATGCTTCGGCGGCGGAGCCCCGAAAAGGGTCCGCCCGGTCTGCACCAGATCGGGACGCAGGAAGTAGAAATTCTTGTCGATGAGGAAATACTCCTGCTCCGCCCCGAGGGAGATCTGGACGTGATCGTCCTCCTTGCCGAAGCACTTCATGAAGCGCTTGACCGCGTTCCGAAGGGCCTGGATGGAGCGCAGGAGCGGCGTCTTCCGGTCCAGCGCCGCCCCGGTGTAGGAGTAGAAGGCCGTGGGGATGCACAACGTCGCCCCCTTGGCATGGCGCTTGATGAAGGCCGGACTCGTGGGATCCCAGGCGGTGTATCCCCTGGCTTCGAAGGTGCACCGGAGCCCCCCCGAAGGAAAGCTCGAGGCGTCGGGTTCCCCCATGATCAGGTTTTTCCCGGAAAAGGACATGACGGCCTGAGCCATGCCGGTGCTTTCGAGAAAGGCGTCGTGCTTTTCCGCCGTGCCCCCCGTGAGGGGCTGGAACCAGTGGGTGAAGTGGGTCGCGCCGCGGGACATGGCCCATTCCTTCATGGCGTGGGCCACATCGCCCGCGATGGCGGGATCCAGGGGCGCGCCGCGGGTGATGGTCGACAGAAGTTTTTCCGCCGTGCGCTTGGGCAGATACTGTCGGATGGCCGCCGCGTTGAAGACATCTTCCCCGTAAGAGGCGATGTCGGCGCCTGCCGCGGGGCAGGGCCCCGGAACGGGACGGGAGGCGATCGTGTTGATCGCGTAGATCCGGTTGTTGCTGCTCATTGCACTTTCTCCTGTTGAGCCGATGAAAAGAAGTTCCCCGGCGGGAGCGGGTCGTCATCTTGCGGCGGAACGGCCCCTCCCCGTGTGATATAATATATCATCAAAGCCTCCTTTTGCAAGCTCCGGAAGCGAGATAAGGGAAAATATCGTTTTTTTCTTGCCTGCAACGGGCCATTTCGCTTGCCTTTGCGCCCTTTCGATGGTATATTTTCCCGCGGTCGACTGCTTCTGCCGCGGTCCCGGTTCGGACTCCGCGGCGGATCGGCCTGTCGGAGCCGGGTTCTCGGACCGGGCAGTCCGGCGCGAAGCGACATCTGAAACTTCCGGAGGCGATGGTGAAATCTGCGGGTCTTGTTTTTTTTCTTCTGCTGGGTGCCCGGCTGCACGCGGCGGAAGAACGGGTGACTTTTTCGCCCGGTCCCGGCGTGGAGCTGGAAACCATCGAGATGCTCCGGGAGTACGACCGCTTTCTGGGGGAACTTTTCCCCAGAGGGGGGCGGAAATTCCGGCGTCTGCTCTTCGAGATCGGCGCGCCCGCTCCGGAAGCGCCCCGCGGGAAGCTGGTCGTTTCGCTGGCGCCGGGGCCGCTGAAACGCCGGGAGCTGAGCGAACTGGTCCGGGCCGGAGAGGCCCTGCTGCGTTCCCGCGGATTCACCCCCGCCGAAAGCCGGGTCCCCCGCTGGATCGCCGGGGCTTTCAGACAGCTGGACCGGGCCCGGAGGGCCGAGAGAAAGTACTTCTTCAGCAACGGCCGTTTCCCGGCGGTCGAAGCCATGCTCCGCAGGGATATCCTGCCCGGACCGGAAAAACTGCTCGCCGAAGGCCCTTCCGCAGTTTCTCCGGCGGAAAGGTACTGGTTCGACGACTGTGCGGGCGTCGCGGCCCGGGCGCTGCGTCGTTCCGGATTCCGGGGGGCTCCGGCGGAGGCGGGAAAGGCCCTCGAAAAACTTGCCCGTGAGGGGAAGTTCCACCACGCCGTTTCCGAAGCGGTGTGGACCGCTTTGAATCCCCTCTGCGCGGAACTGACCCGGAAGGAGCTCGACAAACTGCTGAAGGTCACCTTGCCCGCGCTGGAGGAAAGCGAAGGACGTCCCGCCGTGAAGGAAACGCAAGTTCCTCTGCGGCTCCTCCCGGCGCAGCTGGCCCAGCGGCCGGACCGGGAGCAGGTCTGCACCGACTGCTTCCGCCGTTTCGAGCGGCAGATCCCCCTGATGCCTCCCGTTCTGCGTCCGGCTCTGCGGCTGACGGCGGGGTGGATCCGGAGCCTGGGGCAGGATCCCGGCTCCGAGGCCGGATTCAAGGCGGCGCTGGCGCATCTGGAACACACTTTCGGGCTTTACCGGGAACGCTCCGAACTGCTGGACGGTTTTTCCGACACCCCCCTTTCCGCCGCCCGGAGCTGGCGCGGGGCGCTGCTGGAAAACGGCGACCCCGGTACGCTCCTCGCGCCGGACGCCCGGAAAGCCCTGCTGGAAATCGAGAAAATGTACACTCACTGACCTTGTCGGGAATATCGGAAGAAAGAATATGGCAGAAAACAAGAAACGGAAAATCACCTGGCTCTGGGTCGGCCTGACCGCGGCGGCGGTCTGCGTCGCCGTGGTCACCTACCGCTGGTGGGCTCCCGAAGCGAGCCGCCGGGCGGCGGGGTTTTTCCGGCCCTACCTGACCCTGGCCGGGACCGGGCAGGCCGCGCTGTCGGACCGGACGCTCCTGCTCCACGACCGCATCACCCTGGCCCGCGAGGTGGAAACGCTCCGCCGCCACACCGCCGATCTGGAAAGCCGCAGCGGTCTGGCGCTGACTTTGCTGGACGAGAACCGCAGGCTCCGGCTCCATCTGGGCCTGGAGCCGCCCCGGCCGTGGCACTATGTCCACACCGAGGTCCTGCTGCTGGACCCCTACGCCTGGCAGAGCTCCTTCACCATCGCCCACGGCAGTTCCCGCGGGATCGCTCCGGGAGACGCGGTCATCGAATGCCGGACCCCGGGGATCCGCAATCTGGTGGGCATCATCGGCAAGGTGGAGCCCGACCGGGCCCAGGTCCTCATGCCGGGCAACCCGGCGGTGCGGCTGTCGGTGCGGCTGGGGAACTCCGATCTGGTGGGGTTCCTCAACTCCAGTGAACGCTCCGCCACCATGCAGGAGGTCCCCGTGGGGCTGATCCCCCGGGAGTACGTCTTCAAGAAAGGGCAGGCCGTGGTCACCACGGGACTGGAACGGAACATCCCCGCCGGGCTCAAGGTGGGCGAGATGGACTCCATGGACTCCGAAGGGGAATTTTTCGCCGGGGACACCCGCAAATCGGGCTTCGTCAAACTCTCCTCCAGTTACAGTTCCCTGCGTTTTCTTGTGGTCATCACCGGGAAGGAACCGCCCCGGCCGCCGCGAAAGGGGCGCTGAATGCTCAAGATCCTTCACGGCGCAACGGCTCTGGTCCTGGCGGTCCTGCTGGAACTGCTGGCAGGGGATCTGGCTCTGGTCCTGCCCCTGAGCGGCTGTGTGCTGCACCGGATCACGGCGGGAGCAAACTACTGCGTCATCTTCGCTTCCGGCTTCGGCGTCGGACTGCTTTTCGATCTGCTCTACTGGCGCGCCTTCCCCGGCACGGCCCTGGTCTTCGGCGCGGGGCTGACCGCGGCCCGCTGGCTGTGCCGCCGCGCCGATCTCGAGAACCGTTTCGCCGCCGCGTTGTTCGGAGGAGCCCTCGTCGGGCTCTTCACCATCCTCCCCCTGACGGCGGCGAACACGCTGCAAAGCGGGTTCCGCACCATCACGGGGGGGACCGTTCTCGCCGGGATCGCCGGTGCGGCGCTCTTCCAGCTGCTGATCTGTCCCGGCCCCGGCAAAGCCCCGGCCGGGGAGCCGCCGCTGAACGTCCCGGAGCGTCCCGCGTCCCGGCGGAAGCCGCCCCGCCGGCCCCGGCCCGGAAAGAAGGAGTAGGGTTTCCTCATGGCTCGCAAAGGGAAAAAACAGCCGCTCTCCTCTTCCGGAAACGCGTTCACCAGTCTGCTGGCGGACTCCCGTGTCCGCATCGTCGTGACCGGGTGCGTCATGGCCCTTTTTCTGGGCGCCATTCCCGTCCGGCTCTGGCAGGAACAGATCCTTTCCGGCGAGGAGCGGCAGCAGAAGATCACTTCGCAGTCCGTGAAGAGGGTCCGGCTCCCCGGACGGCGGGGAACGCTCCGGACAGTGGAGGGCGTTCTCCTCGCCGGCAACACCGGGACCTTGCGTCTGCTTTTTTTCCCGGAACTCATGCGCCGGAACAGGAACATGCCCGTGCCCGAGTACATGCGGAACTTCAGGGCCGACAGGACCGCGCCCTGGATCAAGCGGGAAACGGAGCGGGACAAGGAGGGGAAGAAAAAGCCCGGTCCCTACAGGAAGAGTTCCCGTGAACTGACCATCGAATACATGCTGGGAACGGCCGACGCGGTCTGCCGGGCCGCCGGGAGGAAAAGCAGACTCACCTTTTTCAAGATCCACTCCCACCTCTACCGCCAGCCCTCCATGCCCCTCGCGGTCATGGAGGATCTCACCCCCCTCGAAGCCGCCCGCGCCATGGAGTTCGCCTCCGGGATCCCCGGCGTCGAACTGGTGGGGGCCGACGTGCGGAGTTATCCGGAAGGGCCCTTCGCCGCCCATCTCATCGGCTTCACCGGAAACGATCCCATGCCCTCCCCCGCGGAGCGCCGGGAGTTCAATCTCTACGTCCCCGACGTGGTAGGCCGCCATGGGGCGGAAAAGGCCTTCGACCATATCGAGGGAAACGATGAGGTGCGGGGCCTGCTGGGGCTGCCGGGCTACGCGCTGATCCGGGTCAACAACATCGGCCACGCCATCAACCGGCACATCGGCCGGAGCGAACCCATCCACGGCAACGAAGTCTTCCTCACCATCGATTCACGGGCCCAGAGGCTGGCCGAAGCGCTTCTCGGGGGCCGCCCCGGCGCCTTCGTGGTGCTGGACTGCGCCACGGGAGCGGTGCTGGCGGCGGCCTCGGCGCCTTCCTACGATCTGAACCGCTTCACTCCGGTGATCCCGGCGGAGTATTACTCCGAACTTGCCAAAGACAAATCGCTCCCCCTGCTCAACCGGGCCATGCAGGGGGTCTACACGCCGGGCTCCATCATGAAGGTCCTGGTGGCCCTGGCGCTGCTCAACAACGGGTTCGATCCCGCCACGGTCATCGACTGTCCGGGGTACGCCGCCGTCGGCAACACCAAAATACGCTGTTCCAGCCGCTACGGCCACGGGGAACTGGATCTCGAAGGAGCCATCAAACACTCCTGCAACCCCTACATGATCAAGGCTTCGGCCAACTTGCCCGTCGAGGAGATCGCTGCGGTCATGGCCAGCGCCGGTCTGGGCAGACGCACCAACGTCGGGATCGAAGAGGCCGCCGGGCTCCTTCCCTCGCGGGCGGCCAAGGCGGCGCGCTACGAGGGATATCAGGGCCGCTGGAACGCCTTCGACTCCGCCCTCGTTTCCATCGGGCAGGGCTTGATCCAGGTGACGCCCCTGCAGGCTGCCAACGTGGCCGCGGCCTTCGCCAACTCCGGCGTCTGGTACCGCCCCCACCTGCTGGACCGGGTCACCGACGCCATGGGCCGGACCCTCTACAAGTACAAGCCCGAAATCGGAGGACGGCTCAAAGCTTCGCCGCAGGCCATCGAAACGGTCCGCCGGGGCATGTTCAAAGTGGTCAACGAATCGGGCGGTTCGGGCCGTCGTGCCGCCCGGAAGGGGCTGGAAATCTACGGCAAGACCGGCTCCGCCCAGGGCGTCAGGAAGGACAAGACGCGCATTGTCACCACCTGGTTCATCGCCTTCGTGAAACACAAAGGCAGAAGTTACGCTTCGGCTCTGGTCTTCGACGACGGAGTCTCGGGCGGTTCCGACTGCGCCCCCCTGACGGGGACCTTCTTTCAACGCTATTTGCTGGAGAACAGATGAATATGGACAAGAAGAAAATCCGTGTGGTCGTCCTCGGAGCCACGGGCTCCGTGGGGACTTCCGCCCTCAACGTGATCCGGGCCGACCGGGAGCGTTTCGACGTGGTGGGCCTGAGCGGCCGCACCCGTCTCGCCGAACTGGCCGCCTTGTGCCGGGAATTCGGCTGTTCCCGTGCGGTGACCGCGGACCCCGCCCGGCTGGAGGAGCTGCGCCGCCTGCTGCCCGGATGCACCTGCGGCGCGGGCATTTCCGGCATGACCGAACTGGCCTGCGCTCCGGAAACGGAAACGCTCCTCTGCGCCGTGGCCGGAGCCGACGGTCTGCTCCCCGTCATGGAGGCGCTGAAGGCCGGGAAAAAGGTGGCGCTGGCCAGCAAGGAGGTGCTGGTCCTGGCGGGCGATCTGGTCATGCCTCTGGCCCGGCCCGAGACTTTGCTCCCGGTGGACAGCGAACACGCCGCCGTCCGGCAGTGCCTCGAAGGCCGGCGGCCGCAGGAGATCCGCAAGATCATCCTCACCGCCTCGGGGGGCCCCTTCCGCACCTGGGAAAAGGAGGCGATCCTCACCGCCTCGCCGGAACAGGCCCTGCGCCATCCCACCTGGAACATGGGCCGCAAGATCACCGTGGATTCCGCCTCCATGATGAACAAGGCCCTGGAACTGGTCGAAGCCCATCATCTTTTCGGCGTCGGTCCCGAAGGGCTGGGGGTGCTGATCCATCCCCAATCCCGGATCCACGCGCTGGTGGAACTCGCCGACGGCTCCTTCATCGCTCAGGCGGCGGTCCCCGACATGCGGCTCCCGACGGCCTGGGCGCTGACCTGGCCCGACCGGGGGAGTTTCGATTTCCCCGCCTACGACTGGCGCACGGCGGGTGAGATGAGCTTCTTCGAACCCGACCGGGCCAAATTTCCCTCCTTCGACTTCGCCGACGCCGCGCTCCGGGCGGGGGGCACCCTCCCCGGCGTCATGAGCGCCGCCAACGACGTGGCCGTGGAGCGTTTCCTCGCCCGCGAGATCCCCTTCGGCGGCATCTGGCGGATCATCGAACAGGTCATGGCCGCCCACACGCTTTCCCGCGCCGGTTCTCTCGACGAGATCATGGCCGCCGACGCCTGGGCCCGAGCCAAAGCACGGGAGGTCCGGTCGTGAACGCCTTTTTCCGCCGGTACTGGAAGAAACTGCTCTGGGGGCTCTGTCTGCTGGCGCTGGCCGGGCGCTTCGGGGGCCTTTTCGCCGCACTGGATTACGACGAGATCTGGACTTTGGAATTCTTTTCCACGAGACCCGTTTCGGCCATTTTTCAGGAACTTGCCCTGCCCAACAACCAGCCGCTGAACTCCCTCTGGGTCAAGCTCGCCGTGGACGCCGGGCTCCCGCTCTGGGGCATCCGGCTCCACAGCTGGATCGCGGGGGCGCTGTCGGTCCTGCTCATGGCCGGCGTGGGGGCCCGGCTGGGAGGCAGCCGGGGCGCCGGGTTCTGGAGCGGTTTCTTTCTTCTGTGCAGCGCCCCCTGCGCCGTCTACGCCGCTCAGGCGCGGGGGTACGCTCTGCAGCTCTTTTTCCTGCTCCTCGCCGTCTGGGGCATGACCGTCAACGGAAAACGGAAATGGCGTTTTCTCGCCCCGGCGGCCGTGGCGGTCGGCGGGCTGTTCAGTATCCTCACCTTGCCCACTTCGGTCCTCTTTCTGGGGGCGGTCGTCCTCGGGACCTTCATCATCCGCCCCCGCCTGCCCGACAAGGTACTCGGAAGCGTCCTCATCGCGGGAGCGCTCTTCTGTCTGGTCTGGTACGGCGTCAATTTGAAGCAGTTCCAGTCCGGCCAGCAGTTCGGGACACCCATTTCCGGTGCGGGCGAGATGATAAAATTCGCCTTCGTCACCTTGGAAAAACTCATCCCCCTCGAGTGGTGCGTCTTTCTCATCCCCGGAGTGCTTCTGGGGCCCCGGCGGCTGGGCCCGGCGGTCCTCTGCGGCATGACCGCGGTCCTGCTGTCGGCCTTCGTCACCCGCGGCGGCCCGGTCCGGGTCTACATCCCCCTCGCCGCCGGGGCGGCGCTCCTCTGCGGCGTCGGCGCGGACAATTTCTGTCGGTTTCTGCTCCGTTACGGAAAAGCTGCGGCGACGGCGGGCGTTGCGGCGGCGCTGGCCCTCAGCGTCACGGGGCTGGTCCGGGAACTGCCCCGGTGGCGGAGCCCCGACTGGTACGCCCTTTTCGAACTGGGCGCTCGGCAGAAGGAGGACACGCTGGTCGTCTATCCGGGGGCCGACGGATTCCCCATCATGTGGAACAACCGTCCCCGCTCCATCGAGGAGAACGCCGCCCGCATCGCCGGAAGCGCCGGGCTGAAACGTCTTTTCCTCTTTTCCGGGAATCATCTCAACGGCGTGGACCTGAACTTCAGCGAGAGGCAGCTCCTCCTCGAAACGCCGGGAACGCCGGGTGAAAAAGGGAGTCTTTTCGCCCTCGAAAAGATCGACGCGCCCGCGCCCGGAGACGAACTGCTCATCATCACCCGCGACTGGGAAAAGCTCCTCGACGCGGCCTTTGCCGCCGACCTCCTCCGGGCGGGGGAGTTCCTGCGGCTGAACATCTTTTTCGAAGACAACTCCGCTCCCGGCCGTCTTTCCGTCATCCGCGGCGGACGGCTGAAGAAAGCGGGCGTCATCGACTGGAAAAACCTGCCGGGACAGATCGACTTGTTCCGGCTCAAACCCATAGACAAGGAGAAACCATGAACTTCTACGGCGAAGAACGGCTGGCCCTCAGGGCCAATCTGCACACCCACACCACCCATTCGGACGGCCATTTTGCCCCGGAAAGCATCATCCGGCTCTACGCGAACGAGGGCTACGACGTGCTGGCGCTGACCGACCACCGCCAGGTCCACGACATTTCCCCCTACGATCCCTGCGGCATGATCCTGATCCAGGGGGCCGAGATCCATCCGGACAATCCGGGTAATTTGCGCTGGCACATCCTCTGCCTGAATCTGCCGCTGGACTTCAAGTATGCCGCCCCGCCCGATCAGTACAAACAAGTCGGCAACACCGACGCCCCCGTCCAGGAGGTCATCGACGCCGTCAACGCCGCGGGCGGGGTCGCCGCCGTGGCCCATCCCTACTGGTGCCAGTACGGCTCCGAAATGGTGAAGAAGGTCAAAAACTATTTCGCCATGGAGGTCTACAACACCGAATGCCGGGGCATCGACAAGGCCTACAGCGTCCAGACCTGGGATGAACTGCTGCTGGATGGGTACAAGGTCAACGCCATCGCCGTGGACGACATCCACGGCCCCGGCGCCCTCTTCGGCGGCTGGACCGTGATCTGCGCCAAAGAACGCACCCGGGAATCGGTCATGGAAGCGCTGCGCGAAGGAGCCTTCTACGCTTCGCAGGGGCCGGAGTTCCGCTCCCTCGCCGTCGACGGGACCACCGTGACGGCGGAGTTTTCCGACGTGGTCGAGTGCTGCTTCCTCGCCGGGACCGGCCGCCGCGCCATCGCCTGCGACGCCCCCCTGGGGCCCGGCAGCCGGATCGGCGTCATCAACTCCGCTTCGGTGGATGTGAGCACTCTCAAGCTCCGCGAAGTGCCCAAAGGCGAAAACTTCGTGCGCTGCCACATCCGGGATGCGAAGGGCCGTCACGCCTGGAGCAATCCCGTCTATCTGTAAGGCGTCGGGCCGCCGCGGGGAAACCGGGGGGAAAAGGCGCGCAATCTTTTCTTTTCCCCCTTGCCTAATCGCGTTTCCGGGTGTATATTATCCTCCTCACGGAGTTTTACGTCGTCACAGGAAAAATCATGGCTGAAAAACAAAACGTCAAATCCCTGCTGTTCTTCCTGCTCAAGGTGGGACTGGCAGTGCTCATCGTATGGCTTCTCGTCCGCAAGGATCTCCGGAACATGCTCGAGTGCCTGCGCACCCTCGACTACCGCTGGCTGATCCCGGCCATGATCTTTTACGGTTCCCACATGGTGACCTGCTCGTGGCGCTGGCGCAGGCTCGCCCGGATGCTCCACGTGGAGCTTCCTTTCGGAGAGGCCCTTTCCCTGACCATGCAGGGATACTTTTTCTCGCTGGTCATTCCCGGCGGTGCTCTGGGAGGCGACGTGGTCAAGATGGGGGTCATCAGCAAACGGTCGGCTTCGGGGAGCAAAATGGAGGGGGCCTTCACGGTGCTCATGGACCGCATCGTGGGCATGATCTCCCTCTTTACGCTGACGCTGGCGATCCTGTGGCCGGCGGTCCCGCTGCTCATGAAGGTCCACTGGGGAAAGCTGCCCGTCAACCCCCTGTTCAACATGCTCCTCATCGCCGGAGTGGTCCTGCTCTGTCTCGCGGGGCTGGCCGCCAGCTGCGTCATCTTCTTTCACCGGAGCGTCCAGCGCATTCCCGGCGTCAGGTTTCTCATGGACAAGGCGGAGCGTTTCGGCCACGGGGCGGTTTCCCGCCTGACCGCCGCGGCGGACGTCTACGCGGGATACTGGAAGGAACTGACCTTTCTCACGCTGATCACCACTTTTTTCGTCCACCTCATGACGGTGACGCCGCTCTTCTTTCTTCTCGAGGGGCTCCAT
>JAFSYV010000304.1 GCA_017443585.1 Lentisphaeria bacterium
AGATCGCCCTTTTCAACCTTTCCGAAGGCGAGGACCTGATGGCCGCGGCCCCCGGCAAGCCCGGCGTGGCCGGGTGGGAGCTGGAACGGGTGGAAAACGCCGTCCGGAAGGCCCGGGAAAAATTCCACGTCGTCATCGTCGTCGTCCACTGCGGACTCGAATACGTGCCCACACCTCCCCCTTACGTCTACGACGCCTTCGACCGCCTCTGCGCCGCGGGGGCCGATCTGGTGGCGGGACACCATCCCCACGTGCCCCAGGGGATGGCGGTGCTCCACGGCAAGCCCGCCTTCTTCAGTCTGGGGAACTTCATCTTCTATCAGGAGAACACCCTCCTCTGCCGGAAGCTGGGCTACCGGCTTCAGGTGAGCGTCAACGATAAAGGCATCTCCGAGATCGCGGTGCGGCCCTACGAGCTGACTCCGACCGGAGCCCGGAAGTGCGATCCGGCGGTCTTCGAGCCCGTTTTCCGGACCGTTTCCGACTGTCTGCGGGAGCGGGAAACCATGGTCGAGGCGTGGAACGGCTTCCTGCGTTACTACGGCGTCGCGGGCTATCTGGACGAGCTTTCCCGGATCATGGACAAGATGAAGGAGGATCCCGGCAAGGGGGCGGCCATGCTCCGGAACCGGGTGATGACGCTCCAGCACCGCCACCACTGGAACGACGGCTTGAGCCGGATCGTCGCAGGAGAGATCGACAAGGCTCCCGAGTGGGCGGTGAAGCTGGCGGAGTTCTACTTCACGGAGCAGGTGAAAAAATGAGGATCGCCGTCTGTGACTCCGGCCTGGGCGGGCTGGACATCGCCGCCAGACTTTTCGCCAAGGGGGGATGCGGGGAGCTCCTCTATTTCAACGTCTGGCCCGAACCCGACCGGGGCTTCAGCAAGATGGAGCACGAGGAACGGATCGCCGTCTGGGAGCGGGCCTTCGACGGGATCATGGCGTACCGGCCCGACCTGCTGGTCATCGGGTGCAACACCTTGTCGGTGGTCCATCGCCGGTGCGCCCGCCTGGGGGATCCCCGCTGCCCCGTGAAGGACATCGTCGATGCCGCCGTTTCGGTCTGCGGCGCTTTTCTGCGAAAGAATCCGGAAAAGAAGCTCCTCATCCTCGGCACGGCGGAAACGGTGAACTCCGGCTGTTACCGGAACAAGCTCATCGATTCGGGCATCGCCCCCGAACGGATCGGAGGGATCCCTCTGCCGGGCCTCGCCACCCTCATCGAGACCGATCCCGGATCGGCCGCCGTGGAGAACCGGATCCGGGAGGAATCCGCCAAGGCGCGGGGCCTTTACGGCTCCCTGCGCGACTATGCTCTGGGGCTCTGCTGCACCCATTTCGGCTACGTTTCCTCCCTGTGGAACCGGATCTTCGAGCCTGCGGCGCTGCTCAACCCCAACGAGGCCATTCTGGAGGGCATCGCCTTTCCCGCGGGGGAGGGGGGGATAAGGGTGAAATTCCTTTCCAAGATCCCTCTTCCCGAAAGCAAGATCGAGGCGATGAAGCCTCTCTTCGCCGCCGTTCCGCCCGTGGCGAAGGCGCTGGAAGATTACGCCTACACCCCCGAACTCTACTCCCTCCGGTGATCGGCCGCAAAAGCAATTTTGCGGGGCGAACGTCGAGGCCGACCTTCGGCATCAGCGTGAGGATTTGAGGAATCCCGTTTCGAGGGCGGCCGCGCCGAAAAGGATCAGAGCGGCGGCGGGGGAGAGGTCGAACCAGTCTCCCTTGAAACTTTTGCAGAAAAGGACGAGCCCCGCGATCACGGCGCAGACCGCCGTAGCCCGGAATACGACCGTCTTGCCGTTCCAGCCCCGTTTTGCCGCGAGAAAGGCGGCCAGCGACGCGCTCCACAGCCCCGCCATGTCGTAATGAACGGGAAGCAGGATCGCGAGGAGGAACAGCAGCGGCAGCACGAGGCAGAGAAAGCGGTATTTGGCCGGGAACACATCGGCGGCGGAAAGGAAAGCCGCACCGCCGAGGAGGATCAGGGCCCAGGCGCTCACCCGGAGCCCCGCGGCGGGCCGGAAAAGGATGAACGCTCCCCAGCAGAGCAGCAGGATGATGCGGGGCAGGGCGATGAACCAGGCGTCATTTTCGGTCAGACGCGAGAGAAATTTGATCACATTGAGCATGGGATATACGGTCACGGGCCGGGGCAACAAAAAAGGACCGGAACAACTCCCGGCCCCCTTGAGAAGCGTTTATTTCTTCTTGCTGAGCATCGCCTTGATCCGTTCGCGGCGACGTGCGAGATAAGCCTTGCGGCGGCGGCGCTTCTGCACCTTGTTAGTCTGCTGACCCATGATGACTCCTTGAATTGTTGATCCAACATGACGTTTTCATTAATATAGCACGGCAAAAGCGAAAAAGCAAACCGTTTTTGCGAAAAATAAGGAAACGAAGTGCATTTTTTTCGCTTTTTCCGGGGGTTCGGGGCACAAAAAACGGAA
>JAFSYV010000305.1 GCA_017443585.1 Lentisphaeria bacterium
ATCTCGAATGCGGCCTTCCCGTCTTTCACCATGACGATGGTCTTTTTGTCACCGATCCGGAAGTGACGCTCCTGCCGGGGAGTGAAGCTGTTGCGGGCGCCCGCGAGGGGCAGTGCGGCAAACACGAACAGTGCCGCGCAGATAACGAATGTCCTTTTCATCAGAAAACCTTAAAATCCCATATATGCTTTTCCGGGGCGTTGCCCCTCACTTACAATAGCACTCCGGAGCGTTTTTTTCAAGCGAACGGCAAAAAAAAACACATATTTTTCGCGCTTGAGTGTTGACAAAAGCGCCCCGCTGTGGTACATTAGGGAAAAGGTACGGGGGAGTCCGCCTGACGGACTGAGAGGAAGTTCATGACTTCGACCCCTCGAAGGGGAGCCGGCCGGAGCCGGTCTTTCCCGCAACCTGATTCGGATCATGCCGACGTAGGGAGCTGCCCGGAAAAGTGTCATTCCCGAGGAAGGCGCAGGGAAGCCCGATGCGGCACGGCTGTTCCGATCGGAAGACAAACACAAGGTGAACCGGAAATGACACAAATGGAAATCGCCCGCGCCGGGCGGATCAGCGACGCGGTGAAAACAGTTGCCGCCAAGGAAAAACGCACCCCCGAATTCATCCGCCGCCGGGTGGCCGACGGCCGGGTCGTCATCCCCGCCAACGTCAACCACAAAAACCTTTCGCCCTGCGGCATCGGCCGGGAACTTTTCACCAAGATCAACGCCAACATCGGCAACTCCGCTGTCTCCAGCTGCCCCGGCTCGGAGCGTTCCAAGCTCCAGATCGCCATCAAGTACGGCGCCGACACGGTCATGGACCTGAGCACCGGCGGCGACCTGAAGGCCATGCGCACCGGGCTCATCGCCCAGTGCCCCACGCCCCTGGGCACGGTCCCCGTCTACGAAGTGGTGGCCCGTTTCGGCAGCGAGAACTTCGGCGAAAAGGAGATATTGCAGGTGATCCGCGAACAGGCGGAACAGGGGGTGGACTACATGACGATCCACGCAGGTTTGCTCCGGGCCCACGTGCCCCTCGCCCTGAAGCGGAAGCTGGGCATCGTCAGCCGGGGCGGCGCGCTCCTCGCCGCGTGGATGGGGAAGCATAAGAAGGAGAACCCCTTCTACACCGCTTTCGACAAGATCCTCAAAATCTGTCTGAAGTACGACGTGACGCTTTCCCTGGGGGACGGGCTCCGGCCCGGCTGCCTCGCGGACAGCTCCGACGCCGCCCAGTTCGCCGAACTGGACACCCTGGGCGAACTGGTGGCCCGCTGCCGCAAGGCGGGCGTCCAGGCCATGGTTGAAGGTCCGGGACACATTCCCCTCAACGAGATCGAACTCAACATGCGCCGGGAGCGCAAGGTGTGTCAGGACGCCCCCTTCTACATCCTCGGGCCCGTGGTCACCGACTGCGCCCCCGGATACGACCACTTCACCGCCGGAGCGGGCGGCATGATCGGCGCCTTTTACGGCGCGGCCATGCTCTGCTACGTGACCCCCAAGGAACACCTGGGGCTGCCCAATCCGGAAGATGTCCGCAACGGGGTGGTGGCCTTCAAGATCGCCGCCCACGCCGCCGACGTGGCGCTGAAGAAGCCGGGAGCGCGGGACCGGGACGACGCCATTTCCGACGCCCGCGAGGCTTTCGACTGGGAACGGCAGTTCGCCTGCGCCATCGACCCGGACCGGGCCCGTGAACTGCGGCAGGAGGCCATCAAGGAAAGCGATCCCGCCACCCATCACGACGGCAAATTCTGCACCATGTGCGGCCCGGACTTCTGCTCCGTCCGCCTCTCGGCGAAATTGAAGAAACTCCTCACATAGGACTTTTTTGCATGAAATCCCTGAAAGAACTCTTCCGCATCGGCCACGGCCCCTCGAGCAGTCACACCATGGCTCCGGCCCGGGCGGCGGAGCTCTTTCGCGCCCGATTCCCGGAAGCGCACCGGTACGAGGTGACGCTGTACGGCAGTCTGGCCGCCACGGGCAAGGGCCACTTCACCGACCGGGCCGTGGAACAGGGGCTCGCCCCCGTCGAGACCGCCGTTCTGTGGAAACCCGACATCACCTTGCCCACCCATCCCAACGGCATGGAATTCAAAGCCTTCGACGCGAAAGGCGCGGAAACGGGCAGCGCCCGCTTCTACTCCACGGGCGGCGGCGCCCTCAAGGAAGAGGGAGCGCCCGACGAAGTTTCCGAGTGTTATCCCTTCGGCTCCATGGCGGAGATCATGACCTTCTGCCGGAAAAAGGGCGTCCCCCTGTGGGAACTGCCCCGGCAGTTCGAGCCCGAGGACATCCAGCCCCACCTGAACGAGTGTCTGAAACGGATGTTCGCGAGCATCGAAGCGGGGCTGGCGGCCGACAGCGTCCTCCCCGGCGGACTGAACCTCGCCCGGAAAGCCCGGAGCGTCTACCTCAAGGCCAGAGCCCTGCGCAAGGACATCCGCCGGACGGGCCTCATCGCCGCCTACGCCTACGCGGTCGCCGAAGAAAACGCCTCCCTCGGGGTGGTGGTCACCGCCCCCACCTGCGGCAGCTGCGGCGTTCTGCCCGCGGTGCTGCGCTACTGCAGGGAAAGCCGTCCCCTGAGCAACGAGGAGCTATGCCGGGCGCTGGCCGCGGCAGGCGTGATCGGCGACATCGTCAAGCAGAACGGCTCCATTTCCGGGGCCGAAGTGGGCTGTCAGGGCGAGATCGGCGTGGCCTGCGCCATGGCGGCCGCCGCGGCGGCGACGATCTTCGGCGGCACCATGCCCCAGATCGAATACGCCGCCGAGATCGGACTGGAACACTTTCTCGGACTGACCTGCGACCCCCTGCTGGGGCTGGTGCAGGTCCCCTGCATCGAACGCAACGCCATCGCCGCCAACCGTGCTGTGGTGGCCGCCGAAATGGCGCTCCTTTCGGACGGCAGTCACATCGTCCCCTTCGACACGGTGATCAGGACCATGCTGGAAACGGGCCGGGACATGCCCTCGCTCTACCGGGAAACCTCGCTGGGGGGCCTTTCCAAATTCACGCCCCTCGACCGGCAGTGACCGGACTTCAGACGAAAGCGCCCCGCCGGACGTTCCAGACCAGTTTTTCGCCCCACAGAGGAGCCAGTGCGGCACAGCCGGTGCGTCTGACGCCTGCCATCTCTTCGTCCAGCAGGTCGTAGGGCACGGCGTACCAGGGGGTCGGCGGGCAATGGCGCATTTCGAGGAAGTGCGAGTAGAGGATGCAGCGGGGGTGAAATTTCGCCGCCGCCTCGGGCACCTTGAGCCCCACGCGGGGGTGAGGGATGAACACCGCCACGTCGCCCGCGGGTTCCAGCTGTTCCACGTTCCGGGAATCCCCGGAAGCGAAGACGGGACACCCCGGCAGTTCGATGTAATAGGTGGTCACGAACTTCTGCAGCGTGGGGTTGTGGTCGGTTTCACGGGTGTGGATCTTCACGCCGCCGAGTTCCAGCGTCTGCGGCGGGCGGTGGAATCCCGGCGCGGGGTGGAAGTTGCTCACGACTTTTTTGCCCGCACCGCTCATCCGGCCGAAAAGGGTCGGATCGTAATGGTCCACGTGGTTGTGGGTGGTCAGCAGAAAGTCCAGAAAGGGCTCCAGCTCCCCCGCCCGGCGGTGGTTCAAGTCCAGCCCGAAGCAGAGCTCCGGGGTCCTGATGACGTATCCCATGTTGTAGAGGTACCAGAAGATCACCTCATCCTTCCGCGGCACGGTGCGCGAAAGGTCTTCCCTGATCCGGTCCAGGGCCCGCTCGTAAAAGAGGAGGATGGGGTAACGCTCCTCGAGTTCGCGCAAATTTTCCCCGTCAAGAGCGGGATCGACGGCATAGGGGTTGAAGACGG
>JAFSYV010000306.1 GCA_017443585.1 Lentisphaeria bacterium
AAGGCGGAAAGGTACTCCCCTCTCGGGTCGGCGACCACGTCTTTGGAGGAGCTCGCCACGTGGAGCGCACGGGGGGCGATCAGCGCCAGCAGCTGGTGCTGGTCCACGGGGAGTTCGTCTTCGAGTCCGGCGTAGCGGACCATGTTGTCGCAGAACCAGTTGCTGCGGATCAGCCAGAGTCCGGTGAGGCTTTCGCCGAAGTTCCGGCGCGAGAGGGCGGCTCCGGCGTGGCCGGAGTTGTTGGAAATGACCAGTTTGAAGCGTGGATCGTTCGCCCCCGCCCACAAGGCGGTCTTGCCCAGACGGCTGTGCCCGGCGACGGCGATCTTCGAAGCGTCCACGAGCCCGGTTTGCTCCAACGCGTCGGCCATCCGCGACAGGCCCCAGGCCCAGGCGGAAATGCCGCCGAAGTTCCGGTGCCGTCCGGCCTTGAGCTCGGCGAGATCCACCTCGCAGTCCGAACGCAGATCGTCGTAAAAGAGCCGGAAAATGCTTTTCCGGAATCCGTCCAGATTGTCGGGGAAGATCTCTCCGCAGGCCGCGGTGGCGATGGCGTAGCCCCGTTCCACGGCGGCGGTGAAGAAGTCGTCGCCCACGGCCCGGGGCTGGAGGCTCGCCGTCGCCGCATGCCAGCGCAAGGTTTGGAAATCCGCCGAGCGGGTGGGGCGGATGTCGTTCTCGAATGCGCTCTGATTGCCCTTGAAGTTGAGGAACTCGAAGACGGGCGGCGGGCAGGGGGCATCTTTCGGCACGTAAAGGAGCATGTCGAAATCGAATTTCCGGCCGTTGTTCATGGCGCAGATGATCCGGTACTCCCGGCGGAGCGCCTTGCCGCCGAGGGCGTCCTTCCTTTCGGCCAGGAGCTTCAGTTCCAGACGGTCGGGGGCGGGGGGCATGACGCCGTAGAGGCACTCCTTGAACTGCTGAAGGATCGCGGGGCGCTGTTTTTCCCACTCCGCCAGGGTATCCGGCAGAGGGGGCAGGGTGTAGCTCCGGACCTTCTTTTCGTCCCAATTCATTCTGCGGAACCCCTCTTCGGCCCATAGATTGAGGCCCCGTTCCCAGGCGAGCATGAGTTCGTAATGGTCGGGGGTCCGGGGCGCATCGCCCAGATCCTCGAACGATTCCTTTTTCCGTTCCATGAAAAAACTCCTGTAAAGTTGATACGGTTTAATATAGTTCCTTCCCGCGGCAAATGCAAGAAAAAAATCACCGGTTTTGCCCGCAAAGCCGCATAAAGAAAGGGGAGCCCCGGATCCCGGGACTCCCCGCCGAGCGCCTGAAGCGGATTTATTCCGCCTCGACCAGCTCCACGTGGTCGATCCAGACCTTGCCCGTGGCCTTCTTGCTCAGGTAGAAGCCGATGTAGGGCCTGACCTTGGGTTTGTCACCCACGTTGGGCGGGGTGGTGAAGGTGACTTCGAACCGCGTCCAGTTGATGGTCCCCATGAGGGACTGCTTGAAGGGGTAGAAGACGAAGTTCTTCCCCGTGCAGGCGAAGCGCACGTCTGAGGAGACTCCCGCCTTGGGCGCGGCCGTGCCGCCGGTCACCTTCTCGAGCTTCATGTAGAAGGAAAGTTTGTATTTGGTCGAGGACTTCAGTTTTTCCTTGGAAAGGTACTGCCGCAGAGAGGTCCCGCCGTCGGGATTCAGGCAGACCGACTGGCCGTAGGTGCGGAAGATCTGCCGGTCGACCAGCATCTTCTTTTCCGCGAACCAGCTCTTCATGAAGCGCTTGCTCGTGACGGGCGCGTCGAAGTCGCTGCAGGAGACGACGGATTTCGACGCGGGCTTTTCCCCGATGACGGCGGTGCCGCAGTTTTCCGCCCGCTGCTTGATGAATTTGCTCCAGGTGTAGTAGGGCACGTTCACCTTGACCGAGGGATCCAGCACCCGGCCCCGTGTGAAGTTGGCGACGAAGGTCTTCCCGTCGAGTTCGGGCATGGACTTGCGGGGGATCTTCGCCTCGGCGACCCACATCTTGCCGGGCACGATGCCGACCTTGAACTTGACATTGCTTTCCCACTTCCGGTTCAGGTTGCCGGGGACGTTCCGGGAGTCGCACACGTTCCCGTCGCTGGTGAGCATGATCTGATAGAGGAATTCCGCTCCGGGTTTGGAGGAGAAGAAGAGCTCCACCAGATTGTCCCGCCACATCTCGACTTCATCGTGCTTGCGGCTGACTTTGATGATCTTGTCGGTGAAAGGCTCGTCGGCTTCGATGCCCACATAGAAGTACTCCTTGTCGGCCAGCATCCGGACCCGGGTGTGGACTTCGCCGACTTCGCCCTTGCGGGGGAGAAGCCAGACGGGCGTCGCCTGTTTCCACGCCTCTTCCGAAAGTTTGCCGTCGATGGTGACGGGGCTTTCCGTCGGCTTGACGCGGATGGTCCAGAGCTTGTTGTCGTTGTTGTGCTGGGCGAAGCGCTTCGCGCCGTCGAGGATCTTCCCCCAGAGCTGTTCGCGCATGAACTTGACCCGCTTGAGGGAAGCAGGATCCTTCGCGACCGCCTTTTCGGCGTCGTTGAAAAGTTTTTCCACCCGGCTGACTTCGGCGGGGCCGTAGATCTTGTTCCAGATGACGAACTGCGAAGGCAGCACCGCCTGGGGCCCCACGGGGGTGTCGCGGATGTTGCTCATGATGTCCTTGAGCCAGTGGCGTTCCACGGTGTCGTAGAACTCCTTCATCTGGGGCGCGGCCTTGCCGTACATCAGCGCGAAGTGCTCACGTATGAGGGCGTCCACGTCGGTGTTCGAGTCCCACAAGACCTTGCCGAAAACATAGTAGTTCATGGAGTTGAAGAGCCAGAAGTCGGTTTCGGATTCGAGGAAGGCCCCGAAGCTGTAGGGCGCGGTCTTCTTGAAGAAGCTCCCCACTGCCTTGGGGGTGAAGCCTGGCACGTCGGGGATCAGGTTGCCGCACTTGGTGGTGTAGGTCCACAAATAGGTCTTGGCGTTGAGTTTTTTGCTCCAGGCGGCCAGGAGTTCGATGGCTTTCGCCTGATTGGGGTTGGCCTCGTTCCAGGGCCCCCGGAGCGCCAGCATGACGATGACGTTCGAAGGGATGTCCACCTGCGGAATGAGCTTGTAGTTGGAATAGGCCATGCAGGTGATGAAGCCGGGGACCCCTTCTTTCTGCAGCCGGCGGGCGATGTCGGTCTTGAATTTCCAGATGTGGTTGCTGGAAACCTGGGGCCCCGAGGTGTAGACCTTGTTCTTCCTGCACGTCTCGCACTTGCAGGGATAGTTTGAGTCGTTGGGCATGATGTTGAAGAAGGGCGGGCTGTGGTGGTTGCGGCTCCAGTAGTACTTGCCGTTGGGCATCCTGACGCCCCGCTCTTTGGCGCTGACGCCGGTCAGGAAGGCTTTGGCGTCCTTGTAGACCTCTTCCTTGAGCCCTTCGGAGCTGAAGCAGAGCTGACCTTCCACGTCGCTGCCCCGGGTGACGACGCTCCCGTCATGGCGCTTGCCGTTGTCCCGGAGCGCGAAATACTCGGGGTGGCTCTTGGCGAAGCGGCCCACGTAGCCCAGTGCGGAAAGCCCGTGGCAGTTGGGCAGGTTCCGGGTGCTTTCCCGGATCCGGAATTGGGAAAGACGCTGGACCTGGGAAGCGATCTTGTCATCGTAGAAGTTGAGTTTGCCGTTGCCCAGCGCCTTCAGGCCCACGCAGTAGGTGCGGCGGTGCTGGCTGTCGGGGCGGTCGATGATGTCGATGCCGGGGAGGACCCAGTCGGGCTTCCGGGGGACGACGGTCCCCACGTCGCCGGGGAAGTAGAAGCGGACGCCGCCGAAGCGTTCCAGAAACTCGTAGACGGCGTAAAGGGTGCCCCGTTCGTAGTAGCCCGCCCGCTTTTTCGGGGCTCCGGCGGGGTCGTCGGCCCCGGCGATGAGGACGTTTTTCCCTGAGGTCCGGATGAAGTAACCGTCACGGTCGATCTTGCTCAGATCCACTCCGGCCATCCTGGCCGCGGGAGCGCCGAGGATGAAGGCGGCGCCCTTGCCGGAAGGCTGTTTCACCACGGGGACCTGCGAGCCGATGATCCGGCTCAGGAAGGAGGCGAGCTCTTCTCCGGCGAAGGCCGTGACCCGGTTGTCGGCGGGGATGACTACCTCGCAGAAGGCCTTCCCGCCTTTGGCGACGGGGAGTTTCACCCCCCCATCGGTCTTGATCCGCCGGGGGCTCATGGGCTTGGGGTTGAAGCGCTCCGTTCCGACCGCGGGCGCCGCGCCGAGGATCGCCGCGCCGAACAGCAGCGCGAGGGAAAGGCAAATTCCGGTTTTCATGATGGGCAGTCCTTTCGTTGGTGAAAACATGAAACAGGCAAAGCTGCGTCCATACTATACTACAACTGGGCCGTTTTTTCCACTTCGCAGGCGAAAAAAAAGCCGTTTTCGTGCCGAAAAAAGCAGGGAGCCCCGCTGGAGGCTCCCTGCTTGCCGGGGCGGGGATCCGTTATCCGAGGGCGAGGAGACCCTTGTACGCACCGTCCTGCACGGTCCACGCATAGAGTTTGCCGTCGGCGTCGGAAAAGAGCACGTCGTCCACGTTGTCTCCGTCCACGTCGCCCGTGCCGACGATACTCTGCCCCGCGGCGAGGAACCCGATCCCGGCGGCGGCGGCGCATTTGGCCGTGTTGTCGAGGAGCCAGGTGGCGACGCCGCCGTCGGCGGTGTTCTTGAGGAGCACGTCGTCGATGCCGTCCCCGTTGAAGTCGCCGATGCCGGAAACGATCCACGGATCGACGGCCCGGCCGGTGTAGGCCACGTTCACCGTCTGATAGCCGGAAATGTCGGGACCCGTGAGGAACACGAACACGTCGCCCGAACCGGTGATGGTCCTCCCTTCGGCGACCATGGGCATACGGCCTTCGACGATCCCGGTGTCGAGGAGGGGCAAAGGACCATTTTCGTCGGAGAGGAGGCCGTTCAGGTCGACAGCTGGGTGGGGTACCTCAAGACTTCCGACACTTATCTGCTGACGGTCGACAGCGACTGCGCCGGGCGTTACGACTTTTCTCTGACCGGAGACGCTCAGGAAGCGACGCTGAATGTCCGTTCCATTTCGGGCAAACTTGTCAAGTCCGCGGTGCTGAACGCCGGGGGGAACATACTTATCTCGGACCTTGATCTTTACACGGGTGATTACCTGGTGGAGATCGACTCCCGCAACGACGTCCGGATCGAAAACAACACCCGGTACACGCTGACCGTGGCCAGGAACGAGTCCTTCGAGCTCATTTCGGCGACGGACTCCGCCGAAGTGGACCATGCGGAACAGGGGGAAAAACTGCTCTTCGCCTTGGAGGTTCCGGAGTCCGGGATCTACGATGTGACCGAACTGCAGGGAGCCGGTCTGACGGTCTGGTTCCAGGAAACGGACGCCGACGGCCGGCTCGGTGCTTCGAAGCTCCGTCCGGAATGGGTGGAGCTCGAGTGGGACGTCCCCGGCTACATGACGGTGTGCAACAGCACCTCGGCCTGGGGCGACGCGATTATCGGCCTGGACAGCGAAAAGCACAAGTTCGTTCTCTCCGCGGCCCCCGCTCTCGACGTTTGACCGTCAGTGCGGCAGTTTCAGGGCACCGTACAGGATCGGGAGGCCGGGGCCGGATTCATCGGCACAAGGCGGCGATGCCTGCCAGCGTCATGATGAACGCGATGACCTGGGGCAGGTTCCGCTTTTCGCGGAGCACGGCGAAGGCGTAGAATTCGAACGCGGCGATCCCCGAGGCCACCACCAGCGGATAGGCGATGGCCCCCGCTCCGGCCCGGGCCAGCATGTTCATGCCGGGATAGAGCAGGAAGACGCTGCCGAGGATCTCGATGGCCTGCAGTCCGACGGCGAAGGTCCACATGAGCGGATTGCGCAGATTTTCCTTAAGCGCTTCGGCCAGGCGCCGCCGCTGGAGGATCAACGTACCTCCCACCGTCCCCACGGCGAGCCCGATGGAGAAAAAGGCCGTCCGCCAGGTGCTGGAGACCGCTTCGGCGGCGGGGAAGTAGGAGGGCAGATTGCTCAGGAGCTGGGCGATGCCGGTCGAAAGGAAGGAGATGAAGGCGTAAAGTTTCCACTTGCCCCCCGAAGCGGAATTGCCGTCCTTCTGCAGTCCCAGGATGAGGAGCGCTGCGATGATGCTTGCCGCGCCCGTCACATTGAAGACGGTGCATTTCGCACCGAAGAAGAGCACTCCCGCCACGAAGGGGAAGATGAAGGAGCACTGGATGAGGCTCCAGACGATGCCGTTGGGGCCGCATTTCATGGCCCTGGACATCAGATCCAGCTGAAAGAAATTCTGGACGCCGCAGACGAAGAGGGCCCCGAAGGTGATCCAGAATTCCCGCGGGGGGCACTGGGAAGGAAAACCTTCCGCCAGGCCGATGAGCGTGCAGACCAACGCAGCGAAGATCGCCCCGAAAAAGAGCATGACGCCCACGTCCACTTTTTTCTTCGGGGCGATTCCCATGGCCATGCCGAAAGTCGTCCAGCAGATGCCTACGATGATCATGAAGATGACGCCGCGTACAAGGTCCATATTTTTTCAACTCCGTTTGTTTCGTATCATGGCGAGCCGCGATGAAACGCCCTCAGGGCAGCTTCAGGGCGGCGGTGAAAAGTTCCGGGAAACCGGGGATGTCGTTCAGATGCGTCTCCCGGAGTTTGCCGGGAGGGAAAGCCATTTCAGGCAGAAGCTCCGGCGCACAGGCCAGCCGTGCGGCCCCCGCGAGGCTCAGATTGCCGCAGGAAAGGACGGGCAGATCGGGGAGCATCCCGATCCGCCGGGCGGAATCGGCGTCCATGTACCGGGAAAAGCCCCCTGCCAGTTTCAGGCGGCGGACCGCGAAGCCGGTGTGCTTTTCGAGGGCCGCAACGGCGGCAGCGACGGCGGCCTTGGCCTTGAGCAGTTCGGCAACGTCCCCTTCGGTGACGGTGAGGCCGGGGGCGATCTCGAAAAAGGATGCCCCCGAAGTGAACCGCCCCGCGGCGCTCAAAATCCCCGCCTGCCGCGCCGCCGCCAGAAAGTCCAGGAGCCCCGAGCCGCAGAGGGTGCGGGGCTCACTCCCGCCGATGACCGAGAAATTTCCGGGGCCGTGCCAGTGATCGACCGCCCCCGGCTCCGCCCGCGAGCCGCAGGAAATGCCGCACCCTTCGAAGGCGGGTCCCGCCGCGGCGGAAGTTCCGATGAGTCCCTCCGGCGTGCGGAAGACCATTTCGCAGTTGGTGCCGAGGTCGATGAAAAGATCTCCGATCTCGAGGGGGCACTCGTGAAGTCCCCCCGCGATGTCGCCCCCGAGAAGCCCCGTGATGCAGGGGACCGTGTAAACGGGGAGCCCGTTCCACAGATCCCGCCTCTCGGGGAAGAGAACTTGCGGCGCGGCGAAGGGGGCCGTGCCGATGGGCGCGGGATCGACGCCGTGGAGAAAACAGCACAGGGTCGTGTTGCCCGCAACGGCGATGCGCCGGGCGATTTCGACTTCCAGTTTTTCGAGGAGCGCACCTATGGAATCCAGCAGGGCGTTCCGGAGTTCTCCGAAGGACTCCCGCGACCGGGCGATGCGGGTCATCACGTTGTCGCCGAAAGCGCACTGGCCGTCGAGGGCGGTTTCGGAGGCGGTGATCCGCCCCTCTTCGATCCGCACGGCGGCCAATGTGGTGGTCCCCATGTCCACGGCGATGACGGGGGCTTCGTTCCGGGGCAGGGGGGCGGTATGGTCCCAGTCGGCGCTGACCTTCGGCGCACCGGAAGCTTGTTCCGGCACTTCGACGGTCCCGATGCAGCTTTCGAGCCTTGTCACGCAGGGCACGGCGGCGCAGGGGGCGCGCAGGAGCTTCCCTCCGGACTCCCAGAGCCCCGAGAGAAGCCTGACGGAGCATTTGCCGCAGCCCCGGTTTTCGCCGCAGTCCCCCGGAAGCCCCCGGCCGGTACGGCGCAGGAACTCCGACAGCAGCTCGCGCGTTGTGACTTCGATGACCATAGCAGTACAGAATATATCATCTTTCGGGGGCAAAGTCAAGGCGTCTCCCTTGAATTTACCGGGAAACGATGCTATATTTACCCAAAAAGAAAACGGAGACTCCTCACGTGAAAAGACCTGAACTCCTCGCCCCCGCGGGGACTCCCGCCGCCGCGCTGGCGGCACTCGATGCCGGAGCCGACGCCGTCTATGCGGGGTTGGCCAAATTCAACGCCCGGGAACGGGGCGAAAATTTCACTCCCGACGCCATGGGGCGGATCATCGACCATTTTCACCGTCACGGGAAAAAGGTCTACGTGACCTTCAACACGCTGCTCAAGGAAAGCGAACTCCCCGAAGCCTTCGAGACGCTGGCGCTCCTCGACGATCTGGGCCCCGACGCCCTTCTCGTGCAGGACCTCGGGGTCATCCGCATGGCCCGGCGCTACTTCCCGCGTCTGGTGCTCCACGGCTCCACCCAGATGGGGTTCCACAACTCCGCGGGGCTCTCCGTGGCGGAAAAACTGGGCCTGAGCCGGGTGGTCCTTGAGCGCCAGGTCACTCTCGATGAGCTGAAAACGATCCGGAACAAAAGCCGTCTTGAGATCGAAGTCTTCATCCACGGGGCCCTCTGCTGTTCCCTTTCGGGATGCTGTTACTTTTCCTCGTACCTGGGCGGATACAGCGGCAACCGGGGCAAGTGCAAGCAGCCCTGCCGCCGCCGCTACTTTTCCTCTCAGGGCAACGGATTCTTCTTCTCGCCTCAGGACCTGTGCGCCGTGGAGCTGATCCCCGAACTCCGCCGCATGGGGGTGGATTCCCTGAAGATCGAAGGCCGCCTGCGCCAGACCGACTACGTGACGGCCGCCGTCAGCGCCTACCGTCTCCTTTTGGACACGCCCGACGAGGAGTTCGCTTCCGCCGTTCCCGAAGCCCGGCGGATCCTCGCAACGGCGGGGGGCCGCCGCTGGTCCCACGGTTTTTACTCCGCCGAATCGGCCCGGAGCCTCATCCGTCCCGACGTGCTGGGCAGCGCGGGCAAACTCTGCGGCGCGGTGGAGGCAGTCCGGGACAACGGTTTCGGTTTCACCGCCTCCTCCCGGCTCTTCATCGGGGACCGGATCCGCATCCAGCCAGAAAACGGGGATGAGGGGCCCGCGCTGACGCTGACCAAATTCTTCGTGGAAAATCTCCCCGCGACCAAGGTCCTGCCCGGTCAGCGGATCTTCGTCTGCTGCGACAAGGCGGTCCCGCTCCGGGGGCAGGTCTTCAAGATCGGCGGGAGCCTCGCGGACTACTCCAAGGCTCTGGCGGCCCTGCCTCAGCGGCGGACGCCTCTCGACCTCGACATCCGCCTCGATTCCGAACGTCTTACCGTCACGCCCGCCGCGCTCCCCGGCACGGTCTGGGAAAAGCCCCTCGCTCTGGAGCCCTCCCGGAACGCCGCCGTCGATAAGGAAAAGATCGCCGAAGCCTTCCGGGCCTCCGATTCCGACGTGTGGTGCGCAGGCGCGCTGAACGTCACGGTCGCCCCCGGGCTTTTCCTTCCCGCGTCATCGCTGAAACAGCTCCGGCGGGAGGCGTGGGCCTTTTTCAAGGAAAAGCTCGACCCCGTCATGGTGCAGGGGGCGGGGGCGCTTGCCATGGAAAAGTTCCGCGCCGATTACGAAGCCCTCGCCGGGCTCCCCGAAGCCCCCGTCCGCATTGAGACGGCGGCCCTGCGGCCAAAAGGCGAAGAGCCCGGCAACCGCAAGACGCTCCGGGCTTTCGGCGTCTTCGAATTCGACTCGACCGCGCGGGAAGCCATTTTGCCGGAGTTCATCCCCGAGGGCAAGCTGGGCGTTCTGGAAAAGGCGATCCAGCGGGCCGTCGAGGCGGGGATCCGCCGCTTCCGCGTCACCTCGCTTTACGGTCTGGAGTTGCTCAAGAAGTTCGGCGACGGTTTCACCGTCACCTTTTCCGTGCCGCTGCCCGTGGCCAATTCCCAGGCGGTGCTCGAAGCCCGCGACCTGGGGGCGAAGCGGGCGCTGGCCCACATCGAACTGGACCGGGCTTCGCTGGAAGCGCTGCGCCGTAAGTCGGTGCTGGAGCTGGAGCTCTACCGGCTGGGCCGTCCGGCCCTGCTGACCACCCGGGCGAAGCTCCCCGTGGAGGGCGACATCCGGGACGCCCGGAACAACGGATTTGTGGTCCGCTCCGATCCCCGGAGCAATCTTTGGCGACTTTACCCGCAGAAGATCCACTCCATCCCCCGCCTTCCCGGATTCCACGACTTCTTCGACCTGACCATGGCCAACTGGAACCCGAAAGAGACCGACGCCTTCAACTTCGACCGCGAGCTGCCCTGAGCGAGGCAACGGCCGCAGGCTGTTTTTTGCCGCCGGTTCCGGAAAAATTGCGGGATATTTCCGTTTCCGATTTGACTTTCGGTCCCTGCGGGCTTATAGTAGGTGCCGTACAGAACTTTTTTCATCAACCGTTCGAAATAAGGAGTATCGAAACATGAAAAAGATCCGTGTCGCCGTCTTCGGCGCCGCCGGCTATGCCGGGGAAGAACTGCTGCGCATCCTGTTGCGCCATCCTCAGGCGGAGATCACCGCCGTCACCTCCCGGAAAAATGCCGGGGAACCCGTTTCGAGCGTCTTCCCCCGCTACACCG
>JAFSYV010000307.1 GCA_017443585.1 Lentisphaeria bacterium
CATGCCGGTCTTCGGGGCGGCGGCGGAGCCGGGTGAGATGAGCCTTCGAGTTCTCCTGCGTGCGCCCGGCGCAGTTTCCGCACGAGTTCGTTTTCGGGACGCATGAATCCGTTGGCCGTGCAGTAAAGTGTCCTGCCGCGGTTTGTCCAGTACTTCTGCTCCAGTTCCGCGGCGGTGCGCACGGTGACGGAGATCAGCACGAATGCGCCCGGCAGCGCCGTTCCGGTTCCCGAACACTCCGTTTTTTTTGAAAAGGCCGGGGGGCCCGGGGGGAAGGGAAAACTTTTTTTCCCGTGAAAAAAAGTTTTCCCATCCCCCCGGAACCGCCGCAGCGTGACGGAAGCGCGTTTGCTCCGTCTGCGGGGCGCTGCCGGAACTACAAAACGACGGTGCGGTACGGGGTGCGGCAGGGGCGGCCGGGGGCGAGGAGGAGTTTGTTCAGGCGGGGGAGAGCGATCATGGACCATTGGGTGACGGAGTGGGCGTCTCCGCCGTGGCGGCAGGGAGCGTAGCGCGATGAGTGGTCCATGAGGATCTTTTCGATATCCGCGACGTTGCGGGGAACGGGCTGTTGAGCGAGGTATTCGCTGCGCTTGACGCAGAAGGGGCGGTAGTCGGCGGGGCGGGCGTCGGCGAATTCGACTTCGGGGGCGCTGTAGAGGTTGGTGGACCAGGAAAAGGGAACGTTTTCGCTGCGTCTGACCAGTTTCGGGACGGCGGCGTCGATGAAAAAAGTATGTCCGGCCCTGTCGCCGACGGCGATGGAAAACCCTTTGCCGGTGAGAGGGAATTGCGAAAGCATTTCGAAAAACCCGGCGGCGTTCCGGCAGCGGCTCATGGTGTGCATGACGGCGAGGCGGATGTCGACTCTTTCTCCGGACTTGTCGAATTTCGAGCCCACGGAGCCGTGGGTATTGGCCACGCCTTCGGCATTCATGGAGTCGAGGCCGCTGAGCCAGCCCGCGTAGGTCACGGTGAGGACGGGGATGCCGCGGTCGGGGCGGCGGATCAGGGTGACGAAGCGGCATTTTTCATCGGCTCCGGCGTCGTTGTTTTTGGCGACGACGGGGCCGTCGGGAGAGTCGCGCAGCAGGAGGGGCGTGCAGCGTTCGGTCCGGTCGTCGAAGGTGTCCGTGAAATTCACGGCGGCAAGGAGTTTCACATCGACTCCGGCGCCCCGGGCGACGCCCTGGAGTTCCTCGCGGATGTCGGGAAGATACTTTTCGAGGATGCGGTCGGCCTGCGCGTAGAAGGCGTCGAGCCGGGGGGTGAGATAAAATTTTTCCACCTCGGCGAGCTGTTCCCGGATATCCTCGCGGGCGGCTTCGCCGTACTGCCTTCCCATGGCGAGGGGGGTCCCGCGGCACTCGATCGTTTTCATTCTCATTTTCTCCACATGCAAAGGCGGGACGGACCCGCCGGTGATTTTTCTGAACCTGCGGCGTAAAACTTCACCCGGTCAGGAACGGACTTCCGTCATAATATACACGGAAACGCGGAGAATGCAACGGTCGGGCCCCGGGGATCCCTCCGCATTCTTTTTTTCGCAACGGACGCAAATATCGTTTGACTTTTCCTTTTGCCGTGCTATGTTATTATCAAAGGACGTATACAGAAAACAGTATACAAGCGGAAAATGACGCAGTTTCACAAGACATTGCCGCGAAAAGTGGAGTTTGCCCGGGACGCGCTGGTGACGCTGATCCATGACCGGAAGATGAATTCCGGGGACCGTCTGCCGGCGTACTCCGTGCTGCGGGAGGACCTGGGTCTCGGCAGTCAAACCATCGCGGGGGCGGTCAATCTGCTCTCGGAAGCCGGAGTGCTCGAAGTGCGCGACAAGGTCGGCATTTTCGTGAAGGATCCCGACGGGGGACTGCTCACGGGGCGCACCATCGCCGTGGCCGTGCGTCCCATCGAGGGCAGCGCCTACGGCGCCACGCTGTGCGCGTTCATACAGAAGATCCTCTCGGAGCGCAACTGCCGCTGTCTCACCTTTTTCCGCAGTTCCCAGAAGACGGCGGGGGCGGAACTTTCGGAGTTTCCCGGTCTGGAACAGGCGGTGCTCGAACACCGCTGCGACGGCGTCATCACGTTGTGTCCCTTTTCGCCCCGGGCCGTGGACGCCATGAAAAAACAGGGCATCCGCTGCTGTTTCGTGGGCGACGACGATCTGGAAGTGCTGGATTTCGGCGTGGTGATCGAGGTCGGGCGCTTCATCGGGAGCGCCGTCCGCGGACTCAGGAAGGCGGGGTGCCGCAGGATCATCCAGTTCGCCGTCTCCGAGGACCAGCTGCGGTCCCGTTCCGCGGGGAACGTGCCGGGCATGATCGGCGTCTCCTACGAGGGGGGCGCCGCCATCGCCGGAAAATTGCTGGCCATGAAGCCCGATGAACGGCCTGACGGCATCATCAGCGACGACGATATCGTGGTGAGCGGCTTTCTCGCGCAGCTGTTTTCGTCGCAGCTGCCCGACGTCCGCTATCTGCCGATGATCGCGACGATCATCCACCGCGAACTGGGCGAGCGTTATCCCTCGGACAGAATGCTCCTTTACGAACAGAGCATCGGGGAGTACGCCGGACTGGCCGTAGATCTGCTTCTGGCCGCACTCCGCGGCAAGGAGGTCCCCGGATCCCGTATCGTTTACCGGTTCAGACCGGTAATGAAGGCATAAAATCAAGTTCACTTCAACCCCTCAACAACAGGAGAAGGAAAAATGAGTGACAAGATCAAGGCGTTGGCCATCAACGGCGGAGCGAAAGTCTACGACAAGCCGTTCCCCCCGTGGCCGCAGTTCAACCCCTCCACCGCGCAGAAGGTCGTGGACATCCTCAACTCCGGCAAGGTCAACTACTGGACCGGCAAGATCGGCCAGAAGTTCGAGGCCGAATGGAGCAAATGGCTGGGCGTCAAGCACTCCATCAGCGTTGCCAACGGCACTTGCGCGCTGCACACCGCGCTGTCCTCGCTGGGCGTCGGCCCCGGTGACGAAGTCATCTGCACCTCTTACAGCTTCATCGCGTCCAGCTTCTGCGCCCTGCAGGCCGGAGCCATGCCCGTCTTCGTCGACGTGGGCACCGATCACCTGCTGAATCCCGCGCTGATCGAGGAAGCGATCACCGAGCGCACCAAGGCCATCGTGGTGGTCCACCTCTACGGCGGCGTCGCCGACATGGATCCCATCATGGAGATCGCCAGGAAGCACAACCTCTACGTCATCGAAGACTGCGCCCAGTGCTTCGGCGGCATCTACAAGGGCAAGAAGGCCGGTACCATCGGTCACGTCGGCTGCTTCAGCTTCTGCCAGAGCAAGCATTTCACCACCGGCGGCGAAGGCGGCATGGTCTGCACCAACGACGAGGATCTCGCCTGGGAGTGCCGCTCCTTCCGCGATCACGGCTACGACGTCAAGGCCAAGCTCAATCTGCTCGAGATGGAAGGCAAACAGCTTTACATCCACCGCCGCGTGGGCTTCAACTTCCGCATGACCGAGATCCAGAGCCAGATCGGTCTGGGCGAACTGGAGC
>JAFSYV010000308.1 GCA_017443585.1 Lentisphaeria bacterium
CGTGGTGGAACCCCGCGAGATCCACGTGCTCGACCGGATCGGCGGCGGCGACGGCTTCGTGGGCGGCTTCCTCTACTCCATCCTCAAGGGCTGGGAAGAAGAAAAGTGGATCCAGTTCGGCTGGGCCACCGGCGCCCTCGCCACCACCCACCTGACCGACTACGGCCAGCCCGCCGACGAGGAGCAGGTCTGGAGCATCTGGAGCGGCAACGCCCGCGTCAAGCGCTGACACCCTCCTGCCCTTCCGGGCAGCACCGGTCAACTCCGGGGAGCGTCCTTCCCCGGAGTTTTTCTTTTTCGGTCCCCTGCCCTTTTCGTTCCTCGACGGGAAAAATGCGAAAATATCGACAAAAACCCCTCTTTCCCGGCTGATTTTTCTTGACGGGAAAACAAACCGGCGCTATATTATATGAATAGACACTCTTTCAACCCACCACCAAACAAGGGAGTTTTCAGAATGGAAAGAAAGAAGTACGCCGTCTGCGGCGTGTCGTCCAGAGCCATCTACATGTACATTGGCCCTATGCTCCGTCAGTTCCAGCACTGCGCCGAACTGGTCGCCATGCTCGACATCGACCCGCTCCGGTTCCAGGTCTGCAAGGAACAGGTCCCCGAAGCCAAGGACGTGCCCGAATATCTGGCCGCCGACTTCGACAAGATGATGAAGGAAACCAAGCCCGACGCGCTGCTGGTGGTCTGCATGGACCGCTTCCACGTCGAGTACATCGTCCGCGGCCTCGGTTATGACGTGGACGTCATCTCCGAAAAGCCCATGACCACCAACACCGAAGACGCCCTCAAAGTCCTGGCCGCCGAAGCCAAGTCCAAGGGCAAGGTCATCTGCACCTTCAACTACCGCTACAACCCCGTCCACACCAAGATCAAGGAAATGATCTGGTCGGGCAAGATCGGCCGGGTCACCCATGTGGATCTCTGCTGGTACATCGACATCAAGCACGGTTCCAGCTATTTCCATCGCTGGAACCGGATGCGCGAGAACTCCGGCAGTCTTTCCATCCACAAGTCCAGCCACCACTTCGACCTGGTGAACTGGTGGGTGGACGGCGTTCCGGAATACGTCCACGCCTTCGGCGCTCTAAACCACTACGGTCCCGACGGCGTTTTCAACCCCTCCAGGAAGGACGGACGCCATTGCAACGAGTGTCCCGAAAAGATGCAGTGCCCCTACAAGGCCCGCTGGGCGACCCGGAACTCCGCCATCTTCGCCAAGGATGACCACATCAACGCTTTCGAGGGCCCCAAGAAGCTCTTCACCACCTACCGGCCCGACATGTGCATGTTCGACTCCGAGATCAACATCTTCGACACCTTCATCGCCAACGTCAAGTACCGGAACGGCGTGCTGCTGAACTACTCCGCCAACTTCTCCACGCCCTACGAGGGGTACCGGCTGGCCTTCAACGGCACCCACGGCCGGATCGAGACCATGGAATTCGGCGGCGCGGGCGGCGCGGCTCTGCCCAACCCCAATCCCGACGGCGTTCAGGTCATCGACTACTTCCCCATCTTCGAGGGACGTGAGCGGATCGACATCGTCAAGCGCGAAGGCGGACACGGCGGCGGCGACGGCGTCATCCGCGAAGACATCTTCCTCGGCGAAGATCCCGCCCGCAAGTTCGACATCCTCGCCAAGAGCGTGGACGGTCTCCGGGCCATCTCCATCGGCGATGCGGTCTACAACTCCATCCTTGACGGCCAGGTCAAGGATCTGACTTCGTTCATGAAGTAAGTCCGTTCCGTTTCGCTTCACTGCTCCCCTGCCCTTCCCGGACAGGGGATTTTTTTCGGAAAATTTGCGAAACGCCCTTGATTTCAAGCCGGACCGTGCTATATTTTCTGCAAGACAAAAACATCAACGAAAGGGAATGTCATCATGTTCAATGCCCCAAGCCGGCAGTTTCTCGAAAGTTTCATGCGCTGTTCCAGTCCTTCCGGATTCGAGGTCGAGGCGGGGAAGTGCTTCCGCGAGTACCTGAGCGACTGCTGCGATGAGGTCCGGGCCGATGTCCTGGGCAACTCCATAGCCGTTCTCAATCCCAAGGCGAAGATGCGGGTCATGCTGGCCGGACACTACGACGAGATCGGGTTCCAGATCGTCTACATTTCCGACGACGGACTTATCAACTTCCGCAAGAACGGCGGCATCGACAAGCTCAATATCCCCGCGTCCGAGGTGGAGATCCTGACCCCGAAGGGGCGGGTCCCCGGCGTCATCGGCAAGAAGCCCATCCATCTCCTCAGTGAAGCCGAGCGCAACAAGGCCCTCGAACTCAGCGACATGTGGATCGATATCGGCGCCGAGACCCGTGAAGAGGCGGAAAAGCTGGTCTCCGTGGGGGACTTCGCGGCCATCCGGTCCAACTTCCGCTTCCTCGGGGCCAACCGCTTCTATTCGAAGGGCGTCGACGACAAGATCGGCGCTTTCGTCGTGGCCGAAACCATGCGGGCCCTTTCCAAACGCAAGCTCAGCGTGGCCGTCTACGGCGTGGGCACCGTGCAGGAAGAGGTGGGGCTCCGCGGGGCTCAGACCGCCGCCTTCGCCATCGATCCGCAGGTCGGATTCGCCATCGACGTGGGCTTTGCCACCGATCTGCCCGACATTCCCCGGAAGAGTCTGGGCGACGTCCGGCTGGGCCGGGGCCCCGTCCTGAACCGGAGCTGCGACAACAACATCGTCCTCGGCGCCATGATGCGCAAGATCGCCAAGTCGAAAAAGCTCGCCTGGCAGGAGAACGCCCAGCACAATGCCACCGGCGGCACCGATACCGCCCGGATCCAGCTGACCAGGGGCGGCGTGGCCACGGCGCTCATCAGCATCCCCAACCGCTACATGCACTCCCAGGTGGAAATCTGCGACCTCAGAGACGCCGAAGGCGCCGTCAAGATCCTGACCGAGACCATCGCCGCCCTCAAGGGGAACGAGAAGTTCATCCCCGGAGAATAAGCCGCCTTGAAGGAGCGAAGGGGCTTTCGTCATGTCCTATACGGTCAAAAAAAGATCCTCACGGGGCCGCCATCAACAGGGCAAGTTCCGCAGCTATCTCTACAGCGGCGGATTCAACCGGCTCGAGGGGAGATCCACTGCTCCCGGCAGCATGGTGAAACCGGAATCGCACCTTCTCCGGACCTGCTGTCTGGTCGCGCTGGAGGTCGTCTTTCTGGCCGTGGGGGTGTGGTTCATGTTCCGCTGAAACGCCCCTGCCCCTTGGTTCGAAGGCCGTCCGGCATGATGTCCCGGACGGCCCTTTTTTTTCGGGCCGTTTTTTTGTTTTTCCGCCTTGCAATCCCCTGCGGAAGAGATTATATTAAGCGGAGAATGATTTCGTTTTTTTATAAGGAGCTCCGAATCTCATGTCTGCCGTCGAACTTCCCGCCGTCTTCCGTGCTTTCCCCGCCGTCTACACCGTGGGGACCGACTATCACATTTTCATCGTGCCCGCGACACGGGCGGTCATGTGGTGCCGGGTCGGGGACAAAGTGTACCGGGACGAGGCCAACGGCGTCATGCGTTCCGAGTGCCCCGTTCACCGGATCGTCGTTCCCGCGGCGGAACTGGACAGGGCCGGCAGCTACACCGTCGGCTTCCGCACTTTCAAGGAGCGGGTCCCCTATTACAACAAGGTCGTCGAAGAGGGGGAAGTCTCCTTCGATTTCCGCCCCGTCACGGCCGAGGAACCAAAATTTTACCTGATCTCCGACGTGCACAGCCATATCGAAGCGGGCATCGCCGCCGCCAGAGCCTTCGAAGGGTTGGATTTCCTCATCGTCAACGGCGACATCCACAACGACAGCGCCACATTGGAACAGATGCTCTCGGACCATATCCTCGCGGGGAACATCACCCGCGGCGAGATCCCGGCGGTCTTTTCGCGGGGCAATCACGACCTGCGGGGCGCGTGGGCGGAAAAACAGCCCGAACTGGCCCCCCTCCCCGGCGGCTGCTCCTGCGGCACCTTCCGGCTGGGCCCGGTGTGGGGCGTGATCCTGGACGCCGCCGAGGACAAGCCCGACGAGTTCTGCGAATACGGCGGCGTCAACTGCTGCCACGAATTCCGGCTCCGCGAAACGGCCTTTCTGCGGGATCTCGTCGACCGGAAGAGTTCCGAATATGAAGCTCCCGGCGTGAAGTACCGTCTGGCCGTGGCCCACATCAACTTCTCGGAGCCCCACAAGCCCCCCTTCGACATCGAATACGATATTTACGCGCAGTGGTGCGCGGTGCTCCGGGAGAAAATAAAACCCTGCTGCTGTCTCTACGGTCATGTGCACCGGAATTACATCACCATGCCGGGGACGGAACGGGACATCTTCGATCTTGGCATCCCCGCCATCGTCGCGGGCGTCCCGGAACCCGGCGAGCAGGGCACCGGATTTTCCGGCGCCGGGATCGCCCTTTCGCAGAAGGCCATCGACGTGCGCTGGATCGACCAGTCGGGCCGGATCCTGGGGGAACAGCGCATCGAACGCGGGGCGAAGGGCTGAAAAGTCATGACCGATCTCCCCATGCTCCCTGCCCTTCCCCCGGAAGTTTTCCGGGCGCCGCCCGCGGTCTACGCCGTGGGTCGGAATTACTGCATCACTCTCATACCGGCGACCCGGTGCGTGGTCTGGTGCCGGGTGGGGGGCAATACTTATTACGACGATTTCAACGGCGTGTTCCGTTCGGAACGGCTGGTCCACCAGGTCTACGTTCCCGCCGATGAGCTGGAGAAGGCGGAGCGCTACACCGTGGGCTACCGCTGTTTCGCCGAGCGCCTCTCAGACTGGAACAAACCCACGGCGGAAGGTGAAGTCACCGTCGAATTCCGCCCCGTCAAGTCCGAAGGACCCCGATTCTTTCTGATCTCCGACGTCCACGGCCGGATGGAGTCCGGCATCGCCGCCGCCAGAGCCTTCGGCAAGATGGACTTCCTCATCGTCAACGGCGACATGCACGGCAACTGCGTGACCTGCGAAAGTCTGCTGACGGACCACTTCATCGCCGCCGCCTTGACGCGGGGGGAGATCCCGGCGGTCTTCCTGCGGGGCAATCACGACATGCGGGGCCCCTGGCCCGAACGGGTGGAGGAGTGCATCCCCCTCGACGGCGGGAAGACCTATTTCACCTTCCGTCTGGGGCCCGTCTGGGGCGTGGCACTGGACTGCGGCGAGATCCGGGCCGACGAGCACGAAAAGCACGGGGGCGTGGTCTGCTGCCACGCCATGCGGCTCCGGGAAACGCAGTGGCTCCGGGAGCTGGCCGGGCGGGGCGCGGAGGAGTTCGATGCTCCCGGTGTGAAATACCGGCTGGCCGTCTCCCACGTCGATTTCACCGACGTATTGCCCCCGCCCTTCGACATCGAAGAGGAGCTGTACGGTCAGTGGACGGGGCTGCTCCGGGAATATATCCGCCCCGACTGCCTGCTTTTCGGCCATCAGCACAAAAACTACGTCACGCTCCCGGGGAGCCCCCGGGACCGTTTCGGCCAGAGCGCTCCCGCCATTGTGGCGGGCGTGCCCCCGAAAGACGATCCCATCGGCTTTTCCGGCGCGGGGATCACCCTGTCGGGGGAGTTCATCGACGCGGATTACATCGACCAGACGGGGCGGGGCCTTCAGCGCGTCCGCATCCCCCGCCCGGTCTATTGATCATAAGGAAAGGAAAAGAATATGAATTCTTCCGCCATGCCGGTCATCCCGGTCCCCGCCGGACTGGATACCAAATGTTTCGTTCTCGGCGAAGGGGCCCTCGTCCATCTGCCGGAACTGCTTAAACAGGAGTTTCCGGGCAAGGTCCCGTGGATCGTCGCCGACGACAACACCTGGCGCGCCGCCGGAGCAAAAGCGCAGGAGCTGCTCGAAAAGGCGCAGCTTGCGCC
>JAFSYV010000309.1 GCA_017443585.1 Lentisphaeria bacterium
CCCGCTCCGGCACCCGCCCCCGTGAAGGCGGCGCCTGCTCCGGCCCCGGCGAAGCCCGCCCCGGCCCCGGCCAAGGCGGCCCCCGCCCCCGCTCCGGTGAAAAATGGCTTCGTGCTCACGCCGGCCCGCCGGGCCCTGCTGAATGAGATCAACGCCGACCTGACCAAACCGGAAGAATTCGAAAAGACCGGCAAACTGGTGAAGATCGCGCAGAAGAACAACGGATGCACCGCCTACGCGCTTCTCGACGTCTCGACCGGCAAAGGCCTGGGTTTCGTCTTCGCCGAGGCCCCCATCCGGCTCGACAAGCTGGTGGACAAGGACGTTGCGGTCAAGGGAACGGCCTACCGCATCCCCAAATGGAAGAACCCCGTCGTGGGCATCGGGACCATTTCCGTGGTCGGGGAGTAAGGTCTCATGACTTCGTTCCGTAAGATCCTGACGGCTTTGTTTCTGGCGTTCGGCCCCCTGCTTTCCGCCGGGGAAAAGATTCCCGTCTGCGCCGGACTCCCCCCCGTGGCCCGCATCGTCGAGGCCGTGGGCGGCGACGCCGTCACGGTGAGCTCCATGCTCCCCGAGGGCCGTTCGCCCCACGACTACGCCCCCGGCCCGCGGGAACTGCGTAAGGCTCTGCGGTCGAGGCTCTTTTTCACCACCAACATGCCCTACGAGGAGCGCATCACAAGGGCGCTGAAGGGCAAGGTCCCCGTGACGGATATTTCCGCGACCATCCACCGCGTCCCCCTCGAAGGGGACGACCATCACCACCACGGCCATCACCACCACGGCCATCACCACGATCATGACGGCTGCTCCGCCGATTCGGGGGATCCCCATGTGTGGCTTTCGCCCGTCAACTGCGCCGTCATGGCGCGGAACGCCGCACGGGAGCTGGGCAAGATCGCCCCCGACAAAAAGGGGATATTCTACGTCCGGGCCGAGGATTTCGCCCGCAGGATGGATCTGCTCCACAAGGATATGCAGAAACGTCTGGCCCCCTTCAAGGGGCGGAGCTTTTTCGTTCACCACCCGGCTTTCGGCTACTTCGCCCGCCTCTACGGTCTGCGCCAGCAGGCGGTGGAACTGGGGGGCCGGGAAACCACCCCCGCCCGGCTGGCTCAGGTGGTGAAGCAGGCCCGGCAGGCGAAGGTCAAGGTGATCTTCGTCCAGAAGCAGTTCAATCCGGCCAGCGGCCGGGCTCTGGCCGACGCCATCCGGGGCGAAGTCATGGAACTCGACCCGCTGGCGGCGGATGTGGAAAAGAATCTCGAAGCCGTCTGCGCAGCTCTCATCAAAGGTTTCGGACGCTGAGGCCGTTCCCATGGAAAACATCATCGAAGTCGAGAAGTTGAATTTCAGCTACGAGCCGGGGAATCCCGCCCTCGAAAAGGTCTCCTTCACCGTTCCGCGGGGCGCTTCCGGCTGTATCGTGGGCCCCAACGGCGGCGGCAAGAGCACACTGCTGAAACTGCTCCTCGGACTGCTGACGCCGGATTCGGGCGAGATCCGGGTCTTCGGACTTTCCCCCGTCGCCGCCCGGAGCCGGGTGGGCTACATGCCCCAGTATCACAAGCTGGATCCCGCCTTCCCCGTCTCGGTCTTCGAAGTGGCCGTCATGGGCAGGATGCGCCGGAATTTCTGGGGCCGCTACTCCCATGAGGACCGGATCGCCGCCCTGGCGGCGCTGGACGAGATGGGCATCGCCGACCTGGCGGACCGTTCCTTCGCCGCCCTTTCCGGCGGCCAGCGCCAGCGGGTCCTCATCGCCCGGGCCCTGGCCGGAGATCCCGAACTGCTGCTGCTGGACGAACCCACCGCCAACATCGATCCGGGGGCCGAAGAGCAGTTCCACGGGGCGCTGGAGTGTCTGCGCAAGCGGATGACCGTGCTGACCGTTTCCCACGATCTGGGCTTCGTCAGCCGGGGCAGCGACATGGTGATCTGTGTCAACCGCCGTGTGACGCTCCACACGGCGGAAGCCTTCAACGCCGCCGATGCGGACGAGATCTATCATCATCAGGTGGATATGATCAAACACACCCACCACTGTTTCTGCAACTGCCCCGGAGGCCACCATCATGATTGAGCTTCTGCGGGAGTTTTTCAGCCCCGAAATGTCCTTCATGCGTCTGGCCCTGGCCGTGGGTCTGCTGGCCAGTCCCGCCCTGGGCGTCATCGGTACGCTGGTGGTCACCCGGCGCATTTCCAGCATCGCCGGGGCCGGTGCTCATGCCGCTCTGGGCGGCGTGGGCATCGCCTTGTTTCTGCAGCGGGTGCTCCTCTGGAGCTGGTGCACCGCCACGCTGGGCGCCGTGGCCGGCGCTCTCGCCGCCGCACTGGTGGTGGGCGCGGTCAGCCTCACGGCACGGGAACGGGAAGACACCGCCATCGCCGTGGTGTGGGCGCTGGGGATGTCGGTGGGGCTCCTCTTTCTGGACAAGACCCCCGGTTTCGTGGATCTGCAGGGCTTCCTTTTCGGCAACATCCTGCTGGTCACGAAAGCCGATCTGTGGATGACGCTTCTCCTCGACGCGGTGGTGGTGATCCCGGCGGTGATCTTCTACAACCCGCTGCTGGCGGCCTCCTTCGACGCCACCTTCGCCGAGATCCGGGGAGTGCGGACCACCCTCATCTACCTCGCATTGCTGGTCCTGACCGCATTGACGGTGGTCCTGCTCATCAACGTGGTGGGGATCGTTCTCGTCATCGCGCTCCTCACGCTGCCTACTGCGGCGGCGGGGACCTTCACGCGCCATCTCCGGACCATGATGGTCTGGAGCGGGATCCTGAGCGCCCTCTTCATCGGCCTGGGTCTGGTGCTGAGCTTCTGTTTCGAACTGCCCTCCGGGCCGGTGATCGTGCTGGTGGCGGCAGTTGTCTATGTGGTGTGTTTGCTGGCCGGGCCCCGCCGCACCGGGCGGCTGAACGGGACGGGAGGAAATTGAAAATGGATCTGATCAAAGGCGCGGCGCTGCTGCTGGCCGCGGGCATGTTTTTCTGGAACGGCTGCTCCCCACGGGCGGAACAGCCCATGAACCGGGCCATGAAAGCCGCCGTCGAAGGAGAGTGGAGCAAGGCCGACAAGCCTTCGGAAGAGGCGGTGAAACTCACCCCCGACAACGTGAACGCCCTGATTTTGCGGGCGCTGGTCTGCGAGCGCCTGGGCCGCTACGACGAGGCGGTGGAAAACGCCTACAAGGCCGCCGGGATCGACAGCGGCTCCTTCCTCCCCGTCTACACGCTGGGACGGCTCTACGCCTCCAACCCCGGCCGCAGGAACGAGGCGATCAACCTGCTGCTCCGGGCCAACCGGCTCAAAAGCGACCACCCCGAGACGCTGGTCCTGCTCTGCAATCTGCAGCCCGCCGGACGCAAGGCCTCCTATCTGGCGGCGCTTTCCAAACTCCCCGGCTGGGACAAGAGTCCGGAGCTGATTTTCGAAAGCTGCATGGACCGGGCTTTCCGCGGCAAGCGGAACGGCGTGAACGGCTCGCTGGTCAAGCTCTTCAACGACCATCCGGGGGATCCCCTGCTCACCTACGCTATCGCCGGTTACTTTTTCTGCTGCAACGAACGCGACATGCGGTCGGCGGCCAGGGCGGCCTACCGGCGCTACCTGGCCTTTCCGGAAAAGCTGCGCACCCCGAAACGCACCGCCAGGGCCGCCCAGCGTCTGGCCGCTTTGAAGTGAGCTGACCGGAGGACCATGGCGGGTTTCGATCAAAACGTCATCGAGGAGATCCGGAGCCGCTGCGACATCGCCGAGATCATCGGCCGCTACGTCCAGCTGAAGCGCCGGGGGAGCACCTCTTTCACCGGGCTCTGTCCTTTTCATCAGGAAAAGACCCCCTCCTTCCACGTGGACGGGAAATGGCAGCGCTACCACTGCTTCGGCTGCGGCAAGGACGGAGACGTCTTCCGCTTCATCATGGAGCACGACAACATCGCCTTTCCCGATGCGGTGCGGCTCCTCGCCCAGCGCTGCAACGTCCAGCTCCCCGAGGAGGGCGATTACGATCCGGGAGCCGCCCGCGCCGCGAGGGACCTGCGGGAACGGCTCTGCAAGGTCAACGAGGAGTTTTCGCTCTTTTTCTGCCGTTTCCTGCGGGACAATCCGGGCTGCCCGGCGGCGCGGTATCTGGCGGGCCGGGGCATCGACCGGGCCACGGCGGAAAAATTCCGCATCGGCGCCGTGCCCGAAGCGCGGAACGCCTGTCTGGAATACGGCCGCCGCCTGGGCTTTACCCAGGAGGATCTCATCACCGCCGGGATCTGCGGCCGGGCCGAGGAGTCGGGACGGCTCTACGAGCGGTTTTCCGGAAGGCTCGCCTTTTCCATCGAAAACGAGTACGGCCGCTGCGTGGGCTTCAGCGCCCGGAGTCTGGAACCCAAGCCCGCCGACGGCCGCAAATACGTCAACACGCCGGAAACCCCCGTCTTCAAGAAGGGCATGCTCCTTTACGCCCTGCCGCAGGCGAAAAACGCCGTGGCGGCCGACCGGAAGATCATCCTCTGCGAAGGCCAGATGGACACCATTGCCATGCACCGG
>JAFSYV010000310.1 GCA_017443585.1 Lentisphaeria bacterium
CCTGAAGGAGTGTGGACTTGCCCGCCCCGTTCCGGCCGATGATGCCGACGCATTCGCCGCGATGGACCGTGAAGTCGATATCCCGCAGCGCCCAGAACTCCTTGAAGAACTTCCTGCGCCCGGCGAGAAGCGTTTGGTACAGGCGATGCACGGGCTTCGCGTACATCTCGAAGCACTTCGAAATGTTTTTCACGCTCAGGGCAATATCTTCAGAGGACATCGGCAAATCCCTTTTTCGTTCTGCAGAACCAGACGAAGCCCAGCTGGAGCACGACCACCGAGATGAGAAACGCGATCCCGAGAAAGGTCCAGTCCGGCAGCCTGCCATAGAGAAAAACGTTCCGCGCCTGCTCTATCAGGATCGTCAGGGGGTTCGCCTCCAGAGGCCAGCGGTACTGTTTCGGAACGATGGCGATGGGGTAAAAGATCGGCGTCATGAAGAAGAGGATCTGCAGGATCACCTGGACCACATATGAGGTGTCCCGTACGTAGACCCCGAGGGAGGCCACGAAATAGGAGATCCCCTGCGTAAAAAGAAAGAGCGGGATCAGCACCAGCGGCAGCAGGAGCATGGTGAAACTCATCTTCCCGTAGATGAAAATCACCCCCAGAAAGAGCAGGATGAACCACACCGTGCTGAGAATGAAGGTGGAAAAGGTCTGCGCCAGAGGCAGCACCTCCAGAGGGAAGATCACCTTCTTGACCAGATTCGGATTGGAAAGGACCACCCCGCAGCTCCCGGCGACGCACTCGGCGAAGATATTGTACAGCGCCATGCCGCAGAACATGATGATGGCGAAAGCCCCCTTGGAGTCACCGGTATTCATTCCCCATTTAGCCTTGAGGACGATGCTGAACACGAAGGTGTAGACGCACAGCATCATCAGCGGCTGGACGAAACTCCACACCAGTCCGAGCATGGATCCCCGGTAACGCGCCGCGATGTTGCGCTTCACGAACTGCCAAAGCAGCGATCTGTTCCGCACAATGACGCGGTACGGCGCCGATATATCGAAAACTTCTCCCAGCAATCCCACGGGATTCCCCCTTCGAAAAAGACCAATTTCAGCCCGCCGCAACACATCGTCCCCCTGCAAGGGGATAGGCGGACGTCTTAAAATACACTCAGTTGGCCTTTTTTTCAAGTTTTTTTAGCAGGAAATTCCCCAATTTGCGCAAAAAAACGCCCTCCGGCAACCGACGCCGGAAACACGCGGAAAAACGGCGGCTCCGCCGTACGAAGGGAACAAGGGGGCCGCGGAGAGATCCCACGCCCCCCGGCAGGAAACTTTCGCAGGGAAAAAAACCGGTCCGGCGCGAAGACCGGACCGGCGGCTTTTTCGGTATCTTCGCCTTACCGCTGCGTCAGCCGCAGATAGTTGCGGTGGGTGATGTCGTCGTAGGCTTCGCGAGTCAGTTTGCCCGTCGCAAGACCGGTCTTCAAATAACTGATGATCTCCGGGATCGGCTCGTCGATGCTCGAAAAACGGTCCGTGCCGAAACAGACCTGCCTGTGGAACTTCTGCAGGAACTCGTAGCCCTTGGGATCCTTGCTCAGGGCCCGGTGGGCGCTCCCCGCGGAGCAGTCGCCGAACATGTTGGGGTACTTTTCGAACAACTCCCACAGCCGGCCCTTCTTCGTATAAGGCGACATGGGATAGCCCGCCTTCTTGTCGTCCGGCAGGTCTCCGTCGATCTCGTTCCAGAAGCAGGGCGAATGCCCGAGGAAATAGGTGTCGGGACACAGCTGGACGGCGTGCTCCAGCCGGGGCAGGCCGGGATCGTCGATGGCGCCGTAAGAGGTGGCCGTCGCCCGCTGGAAGTGGAAAACAAGCGGCATCTTGAATTCGCCCGCCAGCTGGAACAGCCGGATATACCGCTCGTCGTCCACGGGCAGTCCGGCGCAGATCTCACCCATGCCCTTGCAGCCCAAGTCCTTGTAAATTTGGAAAAGGTCCCGGATCTTGCCGTCCTTCACGTTGATCATGGTCCGGGGGTCGATGTTGCAGAAAACGTCGAAGCGGTCCGGATGTTTCCGGGCGGCGTCGATGCACTCCGCGTTGCCCGCTGAACCGTAGAAGTCCTGGTTCTCGGGGGCGCACAAGGGCAGCAGCACCGAACGGTCGATGCCCTCCATGTCCATGCGCTTGAGGAGGATGTCCGCCGTGAAGGCGTCGTGTCCCACGATCTTCCGGGCGAACTCGGGATAATTCGCCGTCGTCAGATGAGTATGTACGTCGATGATCATTTTGTCCGCACTCGGCTCCTGCTTACTTCGCGAAGGCGGCATCCACCTTGCGGAAAGCCTCCATGATCATTTCGGCTTCCTCCTCGCCCCAGCTTTCGTAGATGTAGAGGATGAAGTTGTCTTCCATGGCCTTATCCACATTGGGGCAGGAGAACTCCCGGCAGGGATCGCCCTGGCAGAGCGGATTGTTCCACGGGTGGCTGTTCGCCCGGTTCTTGAACCAGGGGCTGTTGACGGGACGGGCGGCCTTGTAGTCCCGGCCGATGTTCACGCCTTCGGCGGCGAGGGCGTCGAAATACTGGTCACGGGTGCAGTTCAGGGCATTGAGGTTGACGCCGAGGCGGAACCACCAGTAGGAGTGCTTGTTCCCGGCGGGGATCACGGGCACCGAAACGGTCTTGAGGTCGTTCAGCCCCTTGGCCTTCAGCAGTTCCGCGAAGGCCTGCCGTCTGGCCACGATGGAGGGCAGCTTCTTCAGCTGGGCCCGGGCGATGGCGGCGCCCAGTTCGTCCATGTTGCTGTTGAGGGTCACGAGGACGTTCCCGCAGGGGTTTTGAATACCGAAGGGCTTGCCCCGGTCGGCGGCCCGGCGGCCGCGCCAGTAGAGCTCCTCGGTCTTCGAGAAGACCACGCCCCCCTGCCCGCCGGAGCAGAAGTGCTTGCCGAACATGATGGAAAAGGCGCCGTAGGTGCCGAAGGACCCCACATACTTGCCGTCCACCGAGGCGGCGTGGGACTGGGCGCAGTCCTCGATCACGGGCAGTCCGTGCCGGTCGGCGACTTCCATGATCCCCTTGATGTCGGCGGGTTCGCCCCCGATGTGGGGCACGATGATGGCCGCGGTGCGGGGAGTGATCCGGGCTTCGACCTGCTCGGGACCGATGTTGTAGCAGCCGGGCATGGTGTCGGCGACGACGGGGATGCAGTTGTTCATGACGATGGGCATCATGCCGCCCGGATCGGTGACCGAGCCCACGATGACTTCGGAAAAGGGTTTGAGTTCCAGCGCCCGGAGCGAAGTGAAGACCGCGTTGGTGCCGGAGCTGACGCCGTCGGCGAAGCCGCCGCCCATGAACGCGGCGAATTCCTTGCCGAAGGCCTCTTCCTCGGGGCCGTTGTACGAGATGGCGTTACCGGTGGCGATGCACTGGTCGAAGAGGCGCATCGCCGCTTCCTTTTCCTCTTTGCCGAAGTGGAAGCGTCCCTTGAGCGGGGTCGGCACAGCCTTGGGTCCGCCGTTGATGGCGAGTTTTTCTTTTCCAGCCATTTTCTCTTGCCTTTCCTGAAGTTTCTGGTATGAAAAGTTCAACCGCTGTATAACGTAACCCCGCGGGCGGGATTTTTCAAGGGATTTCAGAAAAAATCCCCCTCTTTTCGGCAAACCGCCGCCGGGCCCGGACGACTCTCATTTGCCGAAAAGTTCCGGAAACTTCTCCAACAAAGACTTCCGTTCCTCTCCGCCCAGCCTACTCAAATCGCATTTCTCCGCAAACTGCGGCTGATCCCTGAGCAGACGCGACCAATCCCTTCCATTCAGTTTGCTCCAATCGTCACATTGTCTTGAAAATTGCGGGTAACTTTGCAGCAGCGCTGCCCAATCCCCGCCTTCAAATTTGTTCCAGTCGCATTTCTCCGCGAACCGCGGCTGTCGGTCAAGCAGTACGGGCCAAGCCAATTTATCATCATCCAGCAGTTTTTCCCAGTCGCAACGGTCCGCAAACTGTGGCTGTTCTGCAAGCAGGAACGCCCAAGCCATACCTTCAAAACTATTCCAGCCAACGCATTTGTCGGCGAACTGCGGCTGTTCTGAAAGAAGTCCTGCCCAATTCCAACCATCAAGTTTGCTCCAGCTGCATTTGTCCGCAAACTGCGGTTGCAGGGAAAGTAAATGTACCCAGGCTTGCCCATCCAATTTGCGCCAAACGCAGCGGTCCGCAAACTGCGGTTGTTCGCCAAGCAGAACTCCCCACCCATCGCCATCAAGTTCGTTCAAATCGCACCTATCGGCAAACCGAGGTTGTTTGGCAAGCAGTCCTGACCAATCCTGACCATCAAGTTTTTTCCAATCACAGCGGTCCGCAAACTGCGGTTGTGCTTTAAGCAAATCGGCCCAATCGCTTCCATCCAACTCAGCCCAAACATCGCATTTGCCGGCAAACTGAGGTTGTTCTTTCAGCAGCCATACCCAGTCAGCACCTGCAAAAGCTTCCCACTTGCTCCAGTTATCGCATTCGTCAGCAAATTGAGGTTGTGAAGAGAGCAACCGCGACCAACACCATCCATCCAGCTTGCTCCAGTCGGGAGCATATCGTTTCGCCAGTTGCGGTTGATTTGAAAGGACAACGACCCAATCTTCAACGTTCAGCTTACCCCAATCGTCGCATTTGTCGGCAAATTGAGGCTGCTTCATAAGTATGAGCGACCACCCTTGCCCATCCAGTTTTTCCCAATCACACTTGTCGGCAAATTGTGGTTGTTTTTCCAACAAAAATCCCCAATCGGCTCCTTCGAATTCACCCCAGGGGGGATTGCGAGACGCATATTCCGGACGAATCGCCAATAATTCCGACCAGGCGTTGTTGCCGGAACATGCCAACCATGGATATTTTTCAGCAATGTCCGGATCGAACCGGTTAAAGCTGGGGGCCATCAGCCATTGGTACCATGAACTCCTGGCCGCAAATGCCGGATTGACCAGCAATTTAACCCAGTCCCAGGGGCTCAACGTACCATCTTGAGGACAGATGTCGGCCAACTCCGGGTTTTGCAGCAAAAGCGAGACCCAGTATTTTGCCGGAATGAATAAACACTTCGGAAGGGTTTCGATGATGTGGGGCAGATATTTTTCCTTCCGCGACAAAAACACGGCCTGCACCAGCCGGTGCATCCTGCAGGTCTCGCCCTCCCTGCGGAGCAGGTGATACTTCACCAGCTGGTTGACCGCGTAGATGAACGGGACGCCCTTGGAACATGTGACACCGGGGAAGTTCAGATTCCAGCAGTCCTTGAGCAGATACAGCGGGATCTCATCCGGATCGAAGCAGGCGGCGAATACCGCCAGTTCCAGCATTTCGGCGCCGAGTTCGAGTTTTTCCAGTTTGTCCAAGGTGGGCCGAAGCAGTTCGACTGAGGTGGCGGAACTCTCTCCCGCCCGGTAGGTGACGCCGGATTCCGAGGAAAGGATGTGGTTCTTCCGCAGGGACTCCAGTTCCATGGCGAAGTTGAACCCTTCGGAGTCGTAGTTGTCCGCCATGAAGGCGGAAACGATCTCCATGGACCAGGCGTGACCGTCCAGAAAACAGATGAGCTCATGGGCGGCCCGATATTCCGGATTTTCGGCCGACGGCGGCTGCCGATCGAAAGGATACTGACCGTTCCCCGTGAGGCAGAGCATTTCGAAGGCCTCATCCTCCTTCAGGTTTTTCAGCTCGTAACTCTGAAATTTCTCCCGCTCGCTGAAGCGAAAAGTTCCCCGGGTGGTCGCGAGAATATGGATGTTTTCCGGAATCGGACTGCCGCAAAGAAAGTCCCGCATCTTCTTGAGTAAAGTCGTATCTTCGTCCAGATTGTCCATCAGGATCAGCAGTTTTCCCTTCGCCGCCCGTTCGAGGAAAGCTTCCGCCGCCGCCCGGTGCAGTTTAGCGGGGTCTTTTTTCTCAAGGATCTCATCGTCGATCTTCAGCTCCCCGGAAACCTTTCTCTGCCTGCCGTTCGCATCGGTTCCGTCCATCTCCAGCGCCTTGGCAAAAGCCTCGTCCCAGCTCATGACCCGCTCCATGCGGAAGAGAAAGCGCCCCATGGGGTACCGGTCGGCGAAGCCGTAAGCGTAAGCCACGGAGAGCTCGGTCTTGCCCACGCCGCCCGCAGCCTGGAGCACGGGAAAATTCCCGTTGACGCAAAGCTCGTGAAGCTCCCGCAGTTCCGTCACCCGGCCCACGAAATTCTCATTCAAAGTCGGCAGAACGGAACAGAAACTCTTCTCAGCTTGTTTCGCGGCACTGACCTTGGCGCGCACGGCGGTGGAAATGGCGGCCAGACGCTCGCGGATGAATTCCTCCTGCAGTTTTTCCTTAACTTCGAACCAAGGCAGCGGGTCGGTCTGCACGGCCATCATTTCCTTGACTTCGCGCCGTTCGGAAAAAATACCCTTTTCCAGCTTCACGAAGTAAACGGGATAAGGCCCGTCCAGGAACCTCCCGGCATGGGTCTGTTTCGCGTTCCACCAAAGCCGTTCCCGGGTGCAGTATTCCGACTTCAAATACTCTTCTGAAACCAGACAGACGACGGCCTTACACTGGTGCAGACATTCCATGATCCTGCTGTGCCAGTGGTCGCCCAGTTGGAGCGCTTCCGCATCCAAAAAGACCCGGGGCTTGCGATCGGTGATGATCGGCTCCAGCGCCTTTTCGATCTCCGCCTTGATGCGTTCGATATACTCCATTCCGAATTTGTCCCGGTCCTTGTGGGAGTAGGAAAGGAACACATCGTAGAGCTGGTCCCCGGAATTCGGCATGTTTTGCTCTCCGGCGGTGTTCAGAAAAGCCAGCGGGCGAGCTGGGGTTCGGGTTTGCGTTCGATGGGACCGGCAAACTCCACCTTGAGGACCGAACACAGGGGATCGGGCGGCAATGCCGGCAGGTCGTAGACCCGCAACTTGCCGCTGACGGCGTCGTAGTCGAAGGGGAATTCTTCCCCCGTGGCGAGCAGCGTCACCCGCCGGGGAGCCGTCCCCACGTTGATCGCCGTGGCGGCCCGGCCCGGCCAGCGGACAATGCACCAGTAGCCCGTGTCGCCCTTCCGGGTCCAGCCCCCCTGGAGATTGAGATCCACTTCGCCGGGAGCGGAGGCGCCGATGAGGGGACAGCGGCGGGAGTCGTAGACCGCTTCGCCGTTCTTCGCCAGCCAGCGGCCCAGCGCGGCCAGACGCTCGTACTCCTCGATGCGGACCTTCCCGTCCGGCTGGGGGCCGATGTTGATGAGGTAGTTGCCCTCCCCCTGGGCGGCGCTGAGCAGATGCTGGAGCAGTTGTTCCGGGGTCTTCCAGTTGGGATTGAAGCGGGTGTAGCCCCAGCAGCAGCTGTCGCCGATGCACATGCAGCTTTCCCACGCCCGCCCCCTGGCGGAGGCCTTGACCACCTGTTCGGGAGTGTCGATGTCCTCGTCGAGGCCGGAGCGGTTGTTGATGATGATGCCGGGCTGCAGCTCCCGCACCATGGCGTTGAGCTCGCGGGCCTTCCAGAAGCCGATCCGCTCCTCCTTGGTGCCGCTCAGGTCGGCCATCCAGCCGCCGTCGTACTCCAGCACGTCGATCTGCCCGTAGTTGGTCATGAGCTCCCGGACCTGGTTGTGGGCCTGGGCCACGAGGGCCTCCTTGGACTCGGGAAAACGCTTCGGCTCGAAGTAGCCGGGGAAGCGCCAGTCGAGCAGGGAGTAGTACAGCCCAACGCGGAGACCGTATTTCCGGGCGGCGTCCACGTAGTCCCTCACGATGTCCCTTTTCGCGCCGTGCTTCACCGAAGTGAAGTCGGAGTACTTGCTGTCGAAGAGGCAGAAGCCTTCATGGTGGCGGGTGGTGAGGACCACGTATTTCGCCCCCGCGGCGGCGGCGGTCCGGCACCATTCGTCGGCGCACCCCTTTTCGGGCTTGAATTCGTCGGCAAGGGGCGCGTACTCCGCCGGAGCGATGCGTTCGGAGTACATGGTCCACTCGCCCCGTCCGAGGAGCGAGTAGAGCCCGAAGTGGATGTAGACGCCCAGACGGGCTTCGTGGAACCATCTCATTCTTTCTTCGTAAGTCATGGTGAGCAAGATCCTTTCAGTTGCAGATGAGTTTATGAAGTCCCAAGACTTCCCGGGAAGTATTGACCTTTTCCCACCGGGCGTCGTCCCGCCGGAGCAGCTTCAAAAAGGCGCTGGGAGTGACGCCGCAGAGAGCCGCGGCGGCCTTGTGGTCGTAGGAACAGCCGTCGAGGACATCCAGCAGATGGGCCAGGTTGAGAGGATACTCGGCGTGGGTCACGCCGCAGCTTATCCGGGGCGGGGGAACGGGGGGCGCGCACCGCACTTCGAAGGCGATGAGCCGCCGCAGTTTCCACAAGGCGTTGGCCCGGTTCCGGTGCTGACTGCGTTCGGAGCAGTCCGAGGCGGCGAAGCGTTCGTCTTCGAGGAGCACCACACGGGCGGCGGTGGAGCTCTTGTTCCGTTTCTGGCCGCCGTTGCCGGTCCCCCGGCAGAACTCCAGACGGCAGAGCCCGGAAAGCTCCTCGTCGTTCAGGCTCAGCAGCAGATCCCGGTCCATGGGGAGCTTCAGTTCCCCTGCATCAGGGAGTGAAGATCGACGGCGATGGCGGCGGCTTCCCTGAGCCCGACGTCGGGCACGTCTTTCTTCTTCTCGTCCTTCAGGCCGAGTTCCTTTTCTTCGGCGTCGGCGATCAGTTTTTCCTGCTGGTAATCTTTCCAGCGCTTTTCTTCGTTGAGCGAAACGGAATTCTTCTTCCGGTGGTCGCGGTAGACCTTGATCCGCCGGATGAGGGAGCGGAACTCCGGCGAAGCCTTGATGCGGGCGGCGGATTTCTTCTTGAGGACGGCGATCTTTTCATCCAGACGGGGGATGAACCTGGCCCGGCTCACCGGGTCGATGTTGTCCCAGGGCAGGTGGTTGTCCATGTAAAGTTCCCCCGCCTTCATGGCCTCGCTGATGGAGGGGATCTGCACGTCGGAACGGATCCCCAGCTGCTGGACGGAACTGCCGGAGATCCGGTAGAACATCTCGATCTCGAAGGTCACGCTGCCGATGTCCCGGCGGCCCGAACCGAAGAGAGAGAAGCCCTCCTGCAATTTTTCCACCTGAAGCACGGTTCCCTTGCCGAAAGTGCGGCTGTCGCCCACCACCACCGCCCGGTCGCAGTCCCGGAGCGCGGCGGTGAAAATTTCCGCCGCCGAGGCGGAAAGTTTGCTGATCATGATGACCAGGGGTCCCTCCCATTCGACCGTGGAGTCTTCGTCGACGGCCAGCGTGACGCGGCGCTGGGAATCCCGGCGCTGGACCACCGGGCCCGTGGGGATGAAAAGTCCGGTCAGGGCCACGGCTTCGGCCAGACTTCCGCCGCCGTTGCGGCGCAGGTCCATGACCACCGCCTGCACGCCCTTTTTCCGGAAATCGGCCAGGATCTTCCGCACGTCCTCGCTGCACCGCTTGAAGTTGGCGTCGCCACGGAGCGCACCGTCGAAGTCCATGTAGAAGCTCGGCAACGTTATGAGCCCCACCTTTTTGCCTTCCGTCGCGAAGACCTTGCCGTGGGCTTCGCTTTCGGTGAGGAGTATCTTTGCCCGGGTCAGCGTGATGCGCACGGGAACCGCACTGCGGCCCTTGTTGCCCGGCAGCACCGAAAGGGTGACTTTGGTTTTTTCCTTGCCCCGGATGTACTGGACCGCCTCTTCCACCGGCATGTCGATGAGGTCGGTGGTGGCGCCGTTTTCCTGAGTGACGGCCACGATGCGGTCATTGACCTTGAGCCGGCCGTCCCGGGCAGCCGGGCCGCCGGGAACCAGGGCCACGATCTTGATGAAGCCGTTGTCGCTGGTGAGCGTGGCTCCGATGCCCGTGAGCGAAAGGCTCATATTGATGTCGAAGTCCTTGGCCGCCTTGGGGGCCATGTAGTTGGAGTGGGGGCCGTACACGTGGGCCAGGGCATCGAGGTAGATCCCCAGGATGTCGATCTTTTCGCGTTTTTCCACGGCGTTGCTCACGTCGCGGAGCCGTTTCAGCACCTTGGATTCGGGGGTCCCGGCGTTCCACCGGGCGGCGTCTTCCATTGACTTCCGGTCCTCCGGGTCGGTGCTCTCTTTCAGCGCACGGTTGAAGAGGCGGTAAAAGATGACCTCATTCTTGATGCGTTTCCGCCAGAGCTCGTGAAGTTCGGCGTCGTTCCGGCACCGGGGCAGCTTGCTCCGGTCGGTGATGAGCTCCTCGTCTTTGGTGAAGTCGATCTTGGTCCGGAGCATTTTTGACGCGAACTCCCGGTAGGCCTGATACCGGGCGCGGAAGCGGGCGTAGATCCGGAAAGCGAGAGTGTTGTCCCCTTTGCGCAAAGCGTCATAAAGCTTTTTCGGGTCCAGATCGAAACTCTTGATGTCTTCTTCGGTGAAAAAGCTCTTTTCGCCG
>JAFSYV010000311.1 GCA_017443585.1 Lentisphaeria bacterium
ACTACTGGTTCTGCGGCCGGAACGACGACATCATCAAGAGCTCCGGCTACCGCATCGGCCCCCTTGAGGTCGAAGAGGTCGTCATGCGCCATGAATCCGTTCAGGAAGTGGCGGTGGTGGGAGCTCCCGATCCTCTCCGCGGCGTGGTGATCAAAGCCTATATCGTGCTGAAGAAGGGCTACGTCGGTTCCGACGAACTGGTGAAGGACATCCAGAGCTTCGTCCGGATGGAGACGGCCCCCTACAAATACCCCCGCAAGATCGAATTCGTCAAGGCCCTGCCCAAGTCCTTCTCGGGAAAAGTCAAGCGCGAGATCCTGCGCAAACACGCCGAAAACGGCGGCGAGCTGGTCATCGACTGAAAAACGATCCATGCGACCGGAAGGAGCTGCATCATGAGCGAATCACTGCTGAAACTGGACCGTCCGGTGGCGGTCTTCGACATCGAAAGCACCGGCATCGTTCCCACCCGGGACCGGATAGTGGAGATCGCCGTGCTCAAGATCACTCCCGACGGCCAGAGCCGTTCCACCGTGCGCCGCCTCAACCCCGGCATGCCCATCCCGCCGGGAGCCTCCGCCGTCCACGGCATCCATGACGCCGACGTGGCCGACTGTCCCATGTTCGCGGACATCGCCGAAAAGCTCAACACCTATCTCGCCGGGTGCGATCTGGCCGGGTACAACCTCTGCACCTTCGACATTCCCATGCTTCAGGCCGAATTCAAGCGGGCCGGCATCGACTTTTCGATGGAAGGCCGCCGGGTGGTGGATGCCTACAACATCTTCTGCCGCCTCTTCCCCCGGACCCTCAGCGCCGCCTACAAGTTTTTCTGCGGCCGGGACCTGGAGGGCGCCCACGGCGCCGCCGCCGACACCGCCGCCACCTGGGAGGTGATCCAGGGGGAACTGGCCATGCACCCCGAACTGCCCCGTGATTACGCCGGACTTGCCGCCTACTGCGAGGAAAACGAACCCGACATGGTGGACCGCACCCGCCGTTTCCGGTGGATGGGGGACGAAGTCGTGGTGAATTTCGGCAAATACGCCGGACGGTCCCTCAAGGATATCGCTCAGAACGAGCCCGGATTCCTGCGCTGGATCATGCGCAGCGACTTCCCCGAAGAGGTGCAGAAGATCGCTTCCGACGCCTTGATGGGCAAGTACCCCCAGAAGAAAAATGGCGGAACCGGAGAAAATTGACATCCGGCGTCTGGCGTCGCTCCTCGACGATCCGGATGAAAATGTGGCCGTCAGCGCCATTGCGGAGCTGCTCAACCGCGAAGACGAGCTGGGCGACCTCCCCGCCGAGCTGCAGGAAAGTTCCGACCCGCTGATGCGCCGCCGTGTCCACCAGCTGGAAACGGCCCTGACCATGATCCGCCGGCGGCGGCTCCTGAGCGTCTTTCTGCAGGACCCCGATCAGGATTTTATCGAAGGACTCATCCAGGTCCACCTGCAATGGTACGACCGGGATTCGGAATCCTCGCTCCGGCGCAAGATCGGAACGTTCCGCAAGGAGCTCTTCCAGCATCGTTTTTCGAACCTCCGCGACGCGGGCGAAGCCTTCGCCGCCGCGGGCATCACCCCCCTGCCCTCTTCGACCTTGAAGCCGGAACTTTTCTGCATCGGCCCCATGCTCGATGACCGGTGCGGCGCCGCGCCCCTCTGGTGCGGACTTCTCTGCGCCCTGCTGGGCAAACAGGCCGTCACCGTGAGCCGGGACGGCCATTTCGGCGTTCTCGAAGGAAAAACGCTGTTGGTCCCCGAAAACAACTGGCTCTGCACCCCGGTCCGGGATCTGGGTTCGCTCCAGACATGGAGGGGCGACCAGATCCTCTATCTGGCGGCGCTGAACCTCTTTTCCGCCGCCGTCAACAGCGACAGTTTCCGCTACATCCTCACCATTTCCCAGGCCATCACGGGAAGCGCGGACGGCAACACGCTGGGGCTGCTGCCCTACCCTTACAATCCGGAGCTCTCCGGCTCCTGAGCCGTTCCGACCTGCAGGCGCAGACGCAGTTCCACCGGATCGGCGGCGGTGAATTTCAAGGCGACCTTGTCCCCTTCCCGGTAATTGGAGCGGAGGCGGCACTTGTAGCAGTAGGCGAACTCCGGGATCAGGATCGACAGCCGTTCGCCGTCTTTTTCCACGACGGTCCCCGTGCCCTGCCACTCCGGATGACGTTCGAGGTAGTGGAGCAGATAGTACTCGTTGGCGTACTTTTCCAGTTTCCGCCGCTGGACGCCCGCCTCCTCGGCCCGTGCGAGACGCCGGTCGAGATATTCCGGATCGAGCAGCTCCTCTTTTTTCAGGAAGCGCCGGATCTGCTGATGGGCAAGCAGATCGGCGTAGCGCCGCAGGGGACTGGTCACGCGGGCGTAGGGGTCGAGGCCCAGCCCTGCGTGTTTGCCCGGCGTCGTCCCGGTGAGCCCCGCGGAGCAGCTCCGCTTCAGCCGGAACATGCCGGGGAGCGTGTCGGGGAACTCCGCCGGATCGATCTCGGGCGGGGCCTGCGTGACGAAGGGGAAGGGAATATCCTGTTCTTTCATGAACGCCGCAACGGCGGCCCCGGCTGCGAGCATGGCGTTGGCCACCAGTTCCCGCTCCGGCGTCAGGGGCGCGGGGGTGATGGTAATCTCGCCGTCCCGGAGACGGGTTTTCACCTCCGGCAGCCGGATGAAGAGAGCTCCGGCCTTTGCCCGGAAGTCGCGGAACCGGCCCAGCGCCTCGCGCATGGCGATGAATTCCTGCGTTTCCATGAGGCTCGACGCGGCGCTTTCGTAGGTGTGCCGCTCGACGTGCACCGTGGAAAGGAGGATCTTTTCCAGACGCGGAGCGCCGTCATCGCCGATGCGGAGCGCGAAGGTCATGGCCGGGCTCGTTTCCCGAAGTCCCAGCCCGAAGTGCTCCACAGCCTCCTCGCGGAGCATGGGCGAAAGGATCTCGGGCAGATAACTGCTTTCGCCCCGCCAGGCGGCCTCCTCGTCGGCCGCCGAACCCGGCGTCACGGATGAGGCGGGGTCCGCCACGTGGACGAAAAGGATCCCGTCGCGGAACGCAACGGCATCGTCAGGATCGCCGCTCCCGGCATCGTCGATGGCGTAAGCGGTGAGATCGGTCAGGTCTTCCCTGGGTTCCTCCGGGGCGGTCCCCGGATCGGCTTCGGGCGGGGCTATATTCACCCCCAGCCGGGGCGGCCAGGGGTCGTAGAGGTCATCCCAGATGCCCAGTCGGCGCAAAAGGGCGTGGGCCCTGGCGGGTTCGGGAGCGATCCCCAGCTCGTGCAGCAGGGCACAGGTGTCGCTTTCGCCGTTGCCCACGGCTTCGACCTGTTTCAAGTACTTCCGGTCTTCCGGCAGCAGGGCGTTGCTCCGGATCCGCTCGAGAAGCTCCTGCTGCTGCCGCTTCTTGTCCTCCTTTTCGCTGTTCTTCCGCAACAGCTCCTCCCGGCGGGCGGGGGCCTGAGCACGGACGCCCCCGTCGACGCTTCCGGTGAACCAGATCCCGGATCGGAGGGCGTTCCAGGCATGCCACGCCGCCGCAGGAGTGAAACCCCCGTAGGCCAGCTCCGCGAAATCGGCAAAGGGAAGAAGCGCGTCTTCGGCAAGTTCCGTCACCTCGGCCCAGTCGGGCTCGGGGAGCGGGGGAAATTCCGGCGTCGAAACGGGGCCGGGGTGGATCAGTTCCACATCCTTCTCGCGCACGGAGCGGCTTTCGGCTCCGGCACAGCGGATCTCGATCTTGTCCCTGGTCACGCCGGTGACCACCGCCGCCTTGTTCTTGTATGCGACCAGAGCGCCGATGTTCATGGCCGGCCTCAGATCTCGACGGTCCGGGAGAAGGGCGTGATTTTGAGAGCCTTCCCGGTCAGATGGTCATATGAGACGGCGGCGCCGTCCACCCGGAACAGCCCCTTTTCCACCACGGGGAGCCGATTGGGCAGTCCGACTGTGAACTTTTCCAGCACCGCCGGGACCTCGCGGCCGAGGATGCTGAAGTCGGCGCCGCACATCCCCGCGTCGGTGATATAGGCGGTCCCGCCGGGGAAGACCTGCGCGTCGGCGGTCTGCACATGGGTGTGGGTGCCGAAAACCGCCGTCACCCGGCCGTCGAGGAACCGGCCCATGGCCAGCTTCTCGCTGGTGGCTTCGGCGTGGAAATCCACCACGACGGTCTTGATCCGGGAGGGCAGCTCCCCGAGGATCTTTTCCACGGTCTCGAAGGGACAGTAGGCGGAATCCCGCATAAAAACCTTGCCCACGAGGGAGATCACCGCCACTTCGCCGCTGCCGGGGTGCTGGAAGATCCCCCACCCCTTCCCAGGATGACGCACCGAAAAGTTGGCGGGCCGGACCACGCGGTCCAGCGAAACGATCTCGCGGGGGAACTCTTTCTGGTCCCAGGTGTGATCGCCCCCCGTCACCACTTCGGCCACGGTCAGGAGTTCGTTGACGCACGAGGCGCTCAAGCCGGCGCCGGCGGCGGAGTTTTCCCCGTTCACCACGGCGAACTGTGCGCCGAACTCCTTTTTCAGTTCGGGCAGAAGTTTCACCACGGCGGCCCTGCCCCCTTTGCCCACCACGTCACCGAGAAAGATCAAATTCATAGAAAAACCTTCTTTGTATCGTTCATCCACGACAATAATATACACCGGGAAGTTCCGTTATTCAACCGGGATCATCGGGTTTTCAGGGTGATCCTGAAGGTGATCCGGCCGTCGGGAGGCCGGGGCAGCAGATCCAGGTGGGCGAGAAGATTCTTCACCGATTCCTCCATGGCCCGGCTGGAGCTGGCCTGGACCACCTTGGCCGAGGAGACGCGTCCGTCCGCTTCGATGGTGATCTCGACGGTGGTCTCGGGGAAGGTCCCTCCCAGCAGGGAACGGGGCGGCTCGCTCCAACGGTCATAGATGTAGCGTTCCACGTTCTTCCCGTAACGGGCAAAAGCCGCCTCATCGACCTTGAGACCTCCGCCCGGCGCCTTGTGATCCGGTTTCGCCGCGTATTTCTGGGCCCGGTCCCTCGTTCCCACGGGGACGTGAGGATTCAGATTCTGTGACGCGGGCGGACGGTAGACGTCATCCATATTGTCCCGTTTCTGCGGTTTGGTTTTCGGCTTCACCGCGGGGACCTTCGGCTCCTGCGGCCGGGGCTTCACCGCGGGCTTCGGTTTGGGTTTCGGCTTCACCGCGGGGATCGTCGGTTCCTTCGGCCGGGGCTTGGGCTTCACCACGGGCTTCGGCTTCGGTTTGGGCTTGGGCTTCACCACGGGGACCTTCGGCTCCCTGGGGGTGGGTTTCGGCTTCACCGCGGGGATCGTCGGCTCCTTGGGCCTCGGCTTGACCACGGGCTCGGGGGGAGTCGGGCGGGGCGGCGTCCTTTCAGGCATTCCCACCTCGGGCCCCTTGGAAAGGGCGCTGCCGCCGATCTTCACCCGGAACATCTGTTCCCTGGGTTTCCGGTCGATGACCCCCATCAGCCACACGGGCCCCAGAATGACGCACACGTGGAGCAGCGCCACCAGAAAGAAGGTGACGCCTCTCCGGGCGTACCGGGAGTCCTGAAGGGGCTGTTGAGGAAAATCGTTCATCGCGAGCTTTCCCCCTGGGTGACCAGAATGACGTCGGTGAAGCCGCCGTTCCTGATCCTGGCCATGAGACCGATGATGTCCTTGTAGATGCAGGAGCTGTCGGCCCGGAGCAGGAGCTCGAGTTTGGGATTTTCCGCCTTGAGGGCCTTGAGTTTTTCCAGCAGTTCGTCGGGGGTGACGGGGTCGTTCCCCAGCAGGATCGTCCCCTTCCCCGTGAGCGAAATGCTCTTGAAGTTGTTTTCCGGCAGCTCGCTGCTGTTCATTTCGGGAGGCGTCACACGGGTCCCGTACTCCATGAGGGGCATGGTGATCATGAAGGCGATGAGGAGCAGAAAGGTCAGGTCCAGAAGCGGCGTCACGTTGATCTCGTCGATGGCGGCGCGGCGGCCCTGTCCCCGGTCACGGCGGCGGCGCATGGGTCACTTCTCCCCGCCGATGCGCTGTTCCAGTTCCAGCTGTTCCAGCTTGAGCCGGACCATGAACTCTTCGGTGAAGTTGTCCATCATGCCGGTCAGGTGCCGGATGGAGCCGTTGAGTATGTTGTAGCCCACCAGCGAGGGGATCGCCACCACCAGCCCCGCCACGGTGGTGAGCAGAGCGCCCGCCACCCCGGGGGCCAGGGCGAAAAAGTCCGGCTTGCGGGCCACGGCGATGCCGCAGAAGGCCATCATGACGCCCCAGACGGTCCCGAAGAGGCCGAGGAAGGGGCTGAGACTGACCGTGGTCCCCAGCATGCCGATGCGGGTCTCCAGCTGTTCGATCTGGTGAGAGACCTCCCGTTCCAGCACGGCCTCGATGGCGCTGAGCTGGGCGTCGGAAAGTTTTCCCGTCTCCCGGCGCCAGGGATCCCCGCCGGGGGCGAGGGATTCGTAGAACTCGTTGAGCTTGTCCACGCCCGCGGTGTAGAGGTCGCCCAGGGGGCCTTCGAAATGCTCCCGGCTCAGCGAGGCCGAGGAAATGCTCCCCTGATGGCCGCGGAACTTGGCGAGAAAGCGCAGCGAGAGCCGTTTGGCCCGGCGGAGCTCCAGTCCTTTGTCCACCATGACGGTCCAGGTGATGCTGGAGCCGATGATCAGCAGCAGCACGATCCCCTTGCCCACCGAATCGCTGTGCTGGAAAGCGTAGTAAACTCCCGGCGTCGCCGCCGCAAGCGGAATCATGAAATTCATTGTTCTCCCCCTTCCGAAAAGCGCCGGAAGCCCCCGTTGCGGGGCGATTCCGGCAATTTTTACCGAAAAAAACGAAAAAAATCACGTTTTGCACTTTATAAAATATAGTTCCTGTATTATATTCTGCAAGTGCGAAAATCAAAAAAAACGGAGATTTTTACCATGAACACTGTGATCGGCTTCGACATCGGCGGCACGAAAATCGGTATCGGCGTGGGAGATGAGAGCGGCAAGATACTGGGAATGGTCAGTATTCCCAACGTGGACACCGACCCCAACGACATTCTGCCCCTGATGGTTTCCGAGGCGAAACGGCTCTGCAAAGAGGCCCATGTGGAGATCGCCGACTGCCCCGCCTTCGGCATTTCCGCCCCCTTCCCCGCGGACGCGCTGAAGGGGATCATGACCGAACCGCCCAACAACCCCAAGTGGCGGAACGTGCCCGTGCTGGACTACCTCCGGAGCAATCTGGGGATCCCCGGCTGCTTCGAAAACGACGCCAACTGCGGCGCCCTGGCCGAATGGTTCTTCGGCGCGGGCCGCAACTGCCGGGATTTCATCTACCTCACCATGAGCACCGGCATCGGCGGGGGATTGATCTGCGCGGGGAAACTGGTCCGGGGCGGCCGGGCCCTCAGCGCGGGCGAACTGGGCCACGTCTGCATCCAGCTCGACGGCAGGCTGTGCGGCTGCGGCCAGCGGGGCTGCTACGAAGCCTACTGCGGCGGCCGGGCCCTGGCGTTGCGCATGCGTGAGGAGCTGAAGGACAAACCCGAAAGCATGATCATGCAGCTGGCCGGAAACGATCCGGAAAAGATCGATATGATCGTCCTCGAAAAGGCGGTCCGGGCCGGGGATCCCTATGCGCTGGCCCTCTGGGACGAGATGTCGCTCCGGAACGCCCAGGCCTTCGGCATCTTCATCAACGCCTTCAACCCGGAAAAGCTGGTCCTGGGCACCATGGCGTGGGCCATCGGCGACCTCTACCCCGCCCCGATCTTAAAGCAGCTGCCCCGCTTCTGCTGGAAGGAGCCCCGCGAAGCGTGTCAGATCGTCCCCAGCGAACTCAAGCGGCAGATCGGCGCCTACGCGGGCATCGCCGCCGCCGTGAATTATCTGAAGGAGCATTGACAATCCGGCATCGAGGGATTATATTATAGAAGGGGACATTCCCCTCCCCCGATACACGGGATTTCGTCGAAATGCGTCTTTTGTTCATCATTCTCGCGGGGCTCTTTCTGCTGGCGGGTTCCGGCTGCGGCAAAGAGAGCGCCGCTCAGGTCACCGAAGTCAAGATCACTTCCGGCGCGGGCCAGTGCGTCCCCTCCGGGGGCAGGACTCCCGACCCGGTGCAGATCCGCCTCATGGGAAAAGGTCCCCGCACCTTCGCGGGGAGTTCCCCCCTGCTGCCCGTTCCCGGAGTCAAGGTCTGCTTCCGCAGTCCGGCGGGGGCCAGGGTGAAGATCCCCGAAGTGACCGCCGTTTCCGACGCGGGGGGCATCGTGCAGGCCGTCCTCGAAGCGCCCCGGCATCCCGGAGAACATCTGGTCGAGATCGTCCCGGAAGGGTTCGAGGAACGCAAGAAGACCATCAAACTCTACTCCGGGATCCGGGTCACCGGGACCCGCCGGGAGTATCTGGCCGGGCACACCTCCGAAGAGCCGGTGACCGTCACCGTCACACGGGGCGGCAAGGGGGTCGCGGGGGTGCCCGTGTACTTCTCCTTCGGGCGGACCGTGGAGGGGACCGAGACCACCGCGCGGATCCTCACCCCCGAGGCCGTCACCGACGACATGGGGAAAGCCTTCACCTTTATCCGGGCGGGGGAAAAGACCGGCGTCTATCAGCTGAACATCGACGTCGTTTCGCCGGTGCACGACATCTACTTTCAGGGCGTCACCGCCGAACTCCACGCCGTTTCGCCGCTGGCGGTGACGGTCTGCGCCGTGGGCGGCATGGCCTTCTTCCTGCTGGGCATGGTCATGATGAGCGACGGGATCCGGCAGGCCGCCGGGGAAAACATGAGGAAGATCCTTTCGTACTTCACCGGCAACCGTGTTTCCGCATTGCTGGCCGGAACTCTCGTCACCGCCATCATCCAGTCCAGCGCCGCCACCACCGTCATGGTCATCGGCTTCATCAACGCAGGTCTCCTGACCTTGGTCCAGTCCATGGGGATCATCTTCGGCGCCAACATCGGCACCACCGTCACCGCCCAGCTCATTTCCTTCGATCTGAGCGCCCTTTCCCTGCCCTGCGTGGCGGCGGGATTCTTCATGACTCTCGTCAAAAAGCGCGGCTTCACCGCCTGGGGAACGGTGCTGCTGGGCTTCGGGCTCCTCTTCTTCGGCATGTCCATGATGTCCAACGAACTGAAAGTTCTGGGCGAAATGAACTCGGTCCGCAGCTTCTTCGCGCTCTTCAACTGCGCCCCCGCCCCGGGGCACGTCCTCATGCCGGCGGGAGCCGTTCTGGGGGCCACGCTTCTGGGCGCGCTCTTCACCGTGTTGCTGCAGTCGAGCTCCGCCTTCGCTGGCGTGCTCCTCGCGCTGGCCGCCGGGCAGCTGGTGGATTTCTACACCGCCGTGCCGCTCCTCATCGGTTCCAACATCGGCACCACCGTCACCGCCCAGCTGGGCGCGCTGAACGCCAACCGGGTGGCCAAGCAGGCGGCGCTGGCGCATACCATCTTAAACGTGCTGGGAGCCGCCGCGGTGCTGCTAATCTGCGCCGTTCCGTGGAAGGGCCGGCCCGCCTTCCTCTACCTGGTCGACGCCCTGACGCCGGGCGACGCCTTCGCCCCCATCCCCCAGAATCTGGAGCGGCACATCGCCATGTTCCACACCATCTTCAACATCGCCGTGGCCGTGGCGCTGCTGCCCTTCGCCCGGCAGTTCGCGGGCCTCTGTTCCCGGCTCATCCCCGTCCGCGACAAGGTCAGGAACAGGACGCTGGAACCCGCGCTGCTCAACACGCCGTCGGTGGCCCTGAAGCTCTCTTCCAACGCGCTGGAGGTGATGGTGAAGGACGGCTGGCGGATGATCGACCGGGCGGTCAACGAGCATTTCCTCACCGGCGACCGTGACGAAGCAAAGTACGAAGAGCTGGCCGAAGCCGAGAGCGGCATCGACCGGATGCAGACCGACCTCACCTCTTATCTGGTCCAGCTCACGAGACGGCGGCTCACCGACGCGCAGGCCGCCCTCATCCCGCTCCTGATGCACTGCACCAACGACGCGGAGCGGGTGGCCGACCACTGCGAAACGATCCTGCAGCTCAACGACCGCATGGTCATGCAGGAAAAGGCCATGTCCGACACCGCCAAGGAGGAGCTGAAACAGCTGTGGAAGCTGCTGGACGAACTGGCCCTGCAGGTGATCTCCGGCCTCGACGGCCGGGAACAGATCACCCGTGCCGTCCTGAAACAGCGGATGCACAAGGTCCATGCGCTGGCCGATCAGTTCGAAGCCGAGCACATCGACCGGCTCCGGCAGGGCTCCTGCACGGCGGTCTGCGGCGTCATCTTCATCGAAATGCTGGGCGAAATGGTGAAGATCGCCGAACGGCTCGCCAACATCGCCGAACGGACTCCGGAGATCCGGGCCCATTATGTGAATCTGTAAATCCGGAGGAAAATCGAAGTGCCATCGAAACGAATCATTCCCTTTCGGGAGGTTGCGGAGGCAGTCCGCGATCTCTGCGGCAAAGCCGCCGTCGAACTGCCCGACGATGTCCTGAGCGCCCTGCGCCGGGGCCGGGAGCGGGAAAGCTGCCCCCTCGCCCGCAGCTTTTTCGACCAGTATCTCGAAAACGCGCAGATCGCCGCTTCGGAAAGGATGCCCCTCTGTCAGGACACGGGCTTCGCCGTCTTCTTCGTTGAATACGGCGAAGAGGTCCAGGTCGATGGCGGCATCGCCGCCGCCATCGATGCGGGCGTCCGCGAAGGCTACAAGCGCTTCTATTTGCGCAAATCCATCGTCGAGGAGCCCCTTTTCGAACGGAAGAACACCGCCGACAATACCCCGGCGGTGATCCACTTCACCCCCGTTCCGGGAGACAAGGTCAGGATCGTCCTGGCCCCCAAGGGCGGCGGTTCCGAGAATATGAGCACCCTCAGGATGCTGAAGCCCTCCGACGGCCGGAGCGCCGTGGTGGATTTCGTGGTCGAAAGCGTCAGGAAGGCGGGAGGCAACCCCTGCCCGCCCGTCATCGTTGGCGTGGGGCTGGGCGGCACCTTCGAAAAGGCCGCCGAGATCGCCAAGAAGGCGCTGCTCCGCAAAGCGGGGACGCCCCACCCGGATCCCCGCTACGCCGAACTCGAACGGGAGATCCTTGAAAAGATCAACGCCACGGGCGTGGGGGCCCAGGGCCTCGGCGGCGACATCACCGCGCTGGCGGTCCATGTGGAATACTATCCCTGCCACATCGCCTCGCTTCCGGTGGCGGTCAATCTCAACTGCCACGCGGCAAGACATGCGGAGGTGACATTGTGAGCATCATTCGGATCTCGACCCCCTTTACCGTCGGAAACGCCCGGCAACTCCGGGCGGGCGATCAGGTCCTTCTTTCGGGCGTCGTCTGGACCGGGCGGGACGCCGCCCACAAGAAGCTGGTCGCCTTGCTGGACGCGGGGAAACCGCTCCCCATGGAGCTCAAGGACCAGATCATCTATTTCGTGGGCCCCTGCCCCGCCCCGCCGGGGCGGCCCATCGGCAGCGCCGGCCCCACCACCAGCGGAAGAATGGACGCCTATTCCCCCGTCCTTATCGCCCGCTGCGGCCTCACGGGGATGATCGGCAAGGGGAACCGTGCCCCGGCCGTGGTCGAGGCCATGAAGCAGTTCGGCGCGGTCTACTTCGGCGCCACGGGCGGCGCGGGCGCCCTCATCGCCCGCTGCATCAAGAGCTGCGAGGTCATCGCTTTCCCCGAGCTGGGCACCGAAGCGGTGCACAAACTCACCGTCGAGGGTTTCCCCCTGGTCGTCGCCATCGATGCGCAGGGCAACTCCCTTTATCACTGAAAAACAAAAGGAAAGGAGCTTCTTATGAATTTCGTCATGATCCTCGCTCCCGGCTTCGAAGAGCTGGAAGCCATCGGCACCGCGGACGTCCTCACCCGGCTCGGGGCCAAAGTCACCATGGCCGGACTCAACAGCATGAACATGAAGGGTTCTCACGGCTATACGATCGTCGCGGACGCGCTCCTCGCGGAACTGAAGGCGGACAACTTCGACGGCGTCATCCTGCCGGGCGGGCTCCCCGGAGCCACCAATCTGCTGGAATCCGAACTGGTGATCCGGTGGGTCCAGGGCATGCACAAGGCGGGCAAGATCACCGCCGCCATCTGCGCCGCGCCCATCGTGCTGGCCAGGGC
>JAFSYV010000026.1 GCA_017443585.1 Lentisphaeria bacterium
AGGGATGTCCCCCCAATCCATCATGCCGTCGAAGTGCCCCTGCCGTTTGTATTCGTGCAGGTACTTGAAGCTGAAGTTCAGCAAAGCGTCGCATTTCGGAAACCCCTTGCCCGGCAGCAGATATTCGCCGCAGGCGAGGGTGGAGCGCATGTATTCGGGCGAGGCCGCGGGGAGCTCGATCTTGTTGATCCTTTCGGCGATGCGGGGATCGCTCCACGACAGATAAAGGTCATGGGTCCTGGCCGCGCCGTAACCTCCGGCGGGATTCTTGTAATCGAGAAAACGGCGGTCAACCTTCTCTCTGCGGCGCAGATCGAGGATCTTTCCCGAACGCTCCGGCCAGATATGAAAGTAAACGCCTTTTTCGTCGCAGCTCAGTTCCTTGGGGAAGAGGCGGGCGAAATCCCTGACCGCGACGGTAAGTTTGCCGTCATGGAGCACGCCGGATGCCGCCGGGGACGTTTTCTTCCGCCAGGAGACCATGTGGTGAAACCGGGGCGTTCCCGTGACCAGTTCCCGTTGGACCGTTTTTCCTTTCCGGTCGATCTTCAGCACCATGGATCGGAGGAAATTTTCGTTGGGGTCGAGGGTGCAGATGAAGGTGGTCTGCACCCGGAGCGTGAGCTCGTTTTTCCAGAGCGTCACGCGGACGATGTAGCGGTATCCCGCATCGCCTTCGATCCTGACGACGGCCCGCTGGGGCCCGTTGGTTTCCACGGAAACGGTCTGTTTCCCGTCGGAGCTGAAAGTGCGGTAATTTTTCCCTTTGGGGGCGGCTTTCAGCCAGTTTTCGCCTTCGCACGGGCCGGGGGAGTCGAGCAGGAACTTCGTCGAGAGCCGGGCGCTGCCTTTCTCGCCGGGAAGTTCATAGCAAAAGAGCGGCCCCTGCGCCGGAAAGGTCACCTTGACCTTGCCGTTGGAAAGGACGCCTTCCCGGTAAAGGGGAGCTCCTGAATGAGCCTTCCCCAGTGTGAATTTTCCCTTGAAATTTTTGGGGAGATCCGTATCGAAAAGGGCCCATTTGACCGATCCGTCCGGCCAACGCCCGTTGACTTTTACTTGAAGCGGTTTTCCGCCGAGGTTGAGTTTCGAGGCGTCCCTGACGGCCCCCTGTGCGAAGGGGACCCCGAAGGTGACGGGGCCGGGTTCGCCCCTGTAGGTGATTTCGGCCTCGACGGCGGCGGAGACTGCGGAGATCGGCAACAGAAACAGCAGGAGCATTTTGGTCAAAATTTTCATGGACGCTACCCTTGCAAAATAACGAATCATACCGGGCATTTCTCAAATGCCCGCTTCTAATCTACATCCGAAACCTGCGGAATACAAGCCGCGAATCGATGGATGATCGAAATTTTTCCGGGCTGAGTCGGGGGATGTCCCCGGCATCTGCCTGGTTCCGGAGGCGCCCTGCAGTTTTTATTATTCCGCCGCCGCGGCTTTTTTTGAAAAAAACTCATTTTTTCATTGACAAAAGAAAAATTCGGTGCTATATTAAGATTAAACGATTAATTAAAGGAAGCCCCCTGCCGTGACACATGCCTGCACGTTGAAGGACATTGCGCTGAAATGCGGCGTCAGTCCCGCCATTGTTTCCACCGTACTGAATAACCGGGAGGGACAGATGAAGTGTTCCCGGGCCAAACGGGAACTGATCCTGCGGACCGCGAAGGAAATGGAGTACCATCCCAACATCCTCGCCCGTTCGATCCGGAAAAAACGGGTTCCCATCGTCGGCGTGTTTCTCAGGCAGAGCGCATCGCTCCCCCACGTCCTCGGCCGGAGCATGAGCGCCCGGCTGGGAGCCATCACCACCGCTTTGAACGAAGTGCTGTACGAGGTCCTTTTCGTTCCCTATACCGATGCCGAGGAACAGTACGCGAGAATGAAAAGTCTCATGGCCCAGGGACTTCTCGGAGGCGTCATAACCAATATCGACTTCCGCAACAACGCTTCGGTCTGCGAGCTGCTCCGGAATTCCGGACTGCCCTATCTGGTGCTGGGGCTTCCGGCGGTTCCGGGGACGGTCTGCGCGTACAGCGACATCCGGGCGCTGGAATCCCTCTGCTTCCGTCTGGCGGCGCAGCAGGGCTGTACGCGGTGCGTTTCCGTCGAACCCGGGGAGAACGCGCCGCTGATTTTCCGTCGGTTGCCCGCTCCCTGCGGGCACCTCTGGGCGGCTCCGGAGTGCGTGGCCGAAGCCTTTGCCGGGGAGCTCGCCAACACCTTGTTCGTGGTCATGGGTGCAGTTTTGCTGGAAAAGCTCACGATGCAGGGGATCTCCCCCGAGCATTACGTCTGCGTCGATCCCGAGGAGGATCTGAAAAAACTGGCCGGATCTCACGATACTTTCTTTCTCAGGGAACCCCGCCTGATGGAACAATATCTGCGAACCACCTTCATCAAGTGGCTGACCGACGACACGCCGCCGGAACGTTCTTCCACGGCGCTGGTCACCCCGGAAGAAAATTTCATTTTCGTCAAACGAAAACATTAACTCAACAAGGAAAGGAGCCGTGCCCATGTTCCGGAAAATCTTGCCGCGCCGCCGCGGAGCAGAATTGTTCACGCTGATCGAACTGCTGGTAGTCATCGCCATCATCGCAATACTTGCTTCCATGCTCCTGCCGGTCTTGGGAAAAGCCCGGGAAAGCGGAAAGAGCAGCACCTGTCTCAACAATCTCAAACAGCTGGGACTGGCCATAGGCGCCTATACCAGCGACAACGGCAATTACCTGCTGCCCCAGGATTCCCTTTTCACCACCGGGGGCAGACCGTTTCCCGCCACGCTCATGCACTTCGGCTACCTGCCCATCGCCGGCAATTACGATGCGCCGAAACTTTCGGACTATGTCCGGCGTCCCAAAGGGCTTTTTTACTGTCCGGCGGTCCGGCTCACCACGCTGGCCCGGCCCTCCATGAACGGTACGGCTCACTGTTCCAACTACGGGATGTCCTATTTCGTGGGCAAATACTCCCTGCACGGGGACCCGGACACGTGGTCGAAAAGAGGGGAATATTTCCAGAAGCTCAACGAGGTCCGGCATGTTTCCAAAGTGATGCAGCTGGGAGAAAAGCAGTGGAAGGATCAGGTCACCGACTGTTCTCCTTACGTCAATGACCGGAATCCTTTTTACGCGCTCCGTCACGATCAGGCCTGCAACTTTCTCTTCCTCGACGGCCACGCGGAAAAACGCAAGTGGTACCGCATCCCCAACTTCAGCGTCAACGGGTATCCGGAAACCCACAAGGGCGGCATCTTCCTCTTTCCCTTCTGGGGATATAAAAAGGAGATGTACCGCTGGCGCTACGATTTCTGACCGGTTCCCGATCCAAGGAGCATTGCATCATGTCTTTACGGAATTTTCTGATCTTCTGCGCCGCCGCGGGCGTCTTGCCGCTTACTGCCGTCACCGTCGTTCTGCCTGAAACTCCGACCCTGCAGGAAGAGACCGCCGCCCGGGAACTGGCTTTTCATCTGGACCGGATCTACGGCACGAAAACAAAGGTCGTTTCCGAAGCCGCACCCGGCGAGGATGCCAAATACATCTATCTGGGCCGGACGGATCTTGCGGCGAAGGAAAAGATCGACTGCTCGAAACTCGATTCCGAAGAGCATTTCGTCAAAACCGTCGACGGTAAACGGCTCATCGTCGCCGGGGGATCGCCGCGGGGCGTGCTCTACGGCGTTTTCGAACTCCTCGAAAGATATTACGGCGTTCTGTGGCCGGATGATGAATTTTCGGTCATTCCCAGGGCGAAGCTCCGCAGCTGGCCCAAGGGGCTTCTTTTCAGAGGCAAACCGGATTTCCGGATCCGCTGCATCCACACCTATTGGTCGGGGAACGCCAGGGCCCGGCAGCTGAATGCCGTCAGGAACCGTCAGAATCTGTTGCACGACCACCGCTACACCTCCTTTTTCCGGGAATACGGTCTCGAACGGATCTACGGCTCGCCCCGTTCCTGCCACACCTATTACAATTACACCAAAGACTGGGGCAAGGACGAGGAAGAGTGTTTTTCCCTCGACACCCGGGGCCGCCGGGTGCGTTCCACCAGTCCGGGCGGGCCGGGGCAGATCTGCTGGACGAATCCGAAGACGGTGAAACTTTTCGCGGCCAGACTCCGCGAATACATCCTCGAAGACCGGAAGCGGTACGGCAGGGAACGGCCGTTCCTCTATGAAGTTTCCGACAACGACAACGGCTACCGCTGCAACTGCGCGAATTGTCTGGCGGCGGCGAAGAAATACAAGGGGTACAGCGGCATCGTCATCGACTTCACCAACCGTCTGGCGGCGGCGGTCGCCGGGGAATTCCCCTACGTCACGGTTCAGATGATGGCCTACAAGGATGTCCGGCAGGTCCCGCAGGGCATCAAGGCGGCAAAGAACGTCTGGGTGCGGGTGGGGCTCCCCCGGGACACCGTCCGGCCCTTCGAACACCCCAACAACAAGCGGGCCGCGGAAATTTTCCGGCAGTACGGCCGGATCGGCACCATAACCGTCTGGGACTGGTGGATCATGTACAACGACACCATGATGGGCGTTTTTCACGAAGCGATCCCCAGTTCCCTGCGGCTCTACAAAGAAATGGGGGTGACTTCACTCATGGTGGAACTGGAAGCGCCCATGGAAACGCCCTTCTACCAGCTGCGGCTCTGGCTGGGCCGCCGTTTCATGACGGAAACCGGCCGCGATCTGGATCGGGAAACCGACCGCTTCATGGCGGCCTATTACGGTGAAAAGGCCGCCCCCGTCATGAAGGAACTTCTCAGGTACATGCTCGAACGTCAGGCGGAAGTGAAGGCCGTTCTCAACGACCTCGCTCCCCGGCAGCGTCCCGATCTGGACGAAAATTTCTTCCGCAAAGGAGACGAACTTGTGGAAAAAGCCCTCGGTCTCGCGGAAGATCCCATGCACAGAAAACACATCCGCAAGGAGCGGTTCGTGCTGGATTACGCCAATCTCCGCAGGAACCGGACTCAGGTCTTCTTCGACGTGAAAGTCTTTTCGGACCGGATGCGTACGGATTTCGAACTGCTCGCCCCGTTGTACCTCGCGGGCGGCCGTCTGACGAAGTTCCGGCACGACCTCCACGCCATGCTCACGGGCCTGACCGCAAAGATCCCCGCCCCCGTGGGGCTGGAGGACTACGACGTCGTCATCGACCTCCCCTGGCCCCGGCTCAACGAATTCCGCAATTCCAGACTGGTGGACATGCCGGATGCCGCGGGGGGCAAAGCAATCTATCTGGCGGATTCTTCCCAGCACGGCGGTTCGGTGCGCATGGGCTTCTACAACATCTCGACCCCGAAAAACTCGCGCTCACTCGTCATCCCGAAGGAGAAAACGCCGCAGGATGGGAAGTTCCACCTCTACCACGTGGGCGGCATCTCGCTGGAACCCAAAGGGTATTTCTGGGCTCATCCCACCTGGTGCATCCAGATCCCGGCCAACCAGTTCCACAATCCTCACGATCCCTCGGGGAAGCGGGTGAACGACTACGAGCTTTTCATGTCCGTCAAGGCCCAGGGGCCCAACTACGTGAAAAGTTCGACCGGAGAAAGCGGACTGGCTCTTGACCGCATCATCCTCGCCCGGAAGAAAAAGAAGTGACGGTTCCGCCTTGCCCTTTTTTTCTTCTGCCGCAGGTGAAAATCGGTCTGGGAACGGCCGGGAGTGCGGATCCCCCGTTGCAAAATCTCCCTTTGGCGTGTATATTAGGGCAGGTGATCGTGCAAAAAAAGTCCCGGTAATCGACGGAAAAGGAGAAAGGTTCGTGAACGATGAAAGTGATCGCAATCAACGGAAGTCCCCGGAAAAACTGGAACACCGACACGCTGCTGAAGAAAGCCCTCGACGGAGCGGCTTCGGCCGGCGCGGAAACGGAGATGGTGTACCTTTACGACCTGAAATTCAGGGGATGCGTCAGCTGCCTGGCCTGCAAACTGCAAAAGGAGCCGCGCCCGAACCGCTGCGTTCTGCGCGACGACCTGACCGCCGTATTGGATCGCGTCCACGCGGCGGACGCCGTCATTCTGGGCAGTCCGATCTATTTCAGCGAAGTCACGGGCGAGATGCGTTCCTTTTTCGAACGCTTTCTCTTCCAGTATCTGAATTACGATGACTACAGCAAACCGCTGAGTCCGAAGAAGCGGACCGGGCTGGTTTTCACGATGAACATCCCCGAGCCGCTCTTCGAAGATTTCGGCTACACCGCTTTGTTTCGGCGTTACGAGGACTGGATGAAACTTTATTTCGGTCACTGCGAAACGCTCCTTGCCACCGACACGCTGCAGGTGAAGGATTACAGCCGCTACCACCTCGCCGGGTTCGACGCCAAGGCAAAACAGCTCCGCCGCGAGACGGTCTTCCCGCAGGATTGTCAAAAAGCCTATGAGCTCGGCGTGAGGCTGGCGTCGAAAGGTTGAGCGTTCTTTCGGAACGGATCGAAAGGATACCGGAAATGAACATAGAATTACGCCCGCTGAAGGATTCCGAGGAAGATACCTTCATACGGGAAAATCAGACCGCTTTCGACAAGGCGGCGATCGAAGAGTTCGGACCGCAGAAGGAAAGCGTGATTCCGTGCGAGGATATCATCTCATCCATTCATGCGGAAAACGCCGAGGCGTTCCGGATCATCGCCGACGGCAAGGCGGTCGGCGGCGTGGTCGTCGGCATTCATCCGGACACCCGGCGCAACGAGCTGTATCTTCTGTTTGTCAGCCCGGAGTGTCACAGCCGCGGGATCGGGCAGGCCGCCTGGCGGATGATCGAGGAAAAATATCCGGAAACGAAGGTCTGGGAGACCCACACCCCCTACTTCGAAAAGCGCAACATCCACTTCTACGTGAACAAGTGCGGCTTCCACATCGTGGAGTTTTACAATCCGCACCATCCCGAACCGCACGGCCCCTGCGACACCCCGGGCGGGGAGTACTTC
>JAFSYV010000312.1 GCA_017443585.1 Lentisphaeria bacterium
ACCATGCTGTAGCCCACGATGAGCAGCGCCGGAGCGACGGCGAAGGAGGGGATCGCGGTGAAGAGCGGCGCGAAGACGGTGGATATGAGAAAAAATCCCGCGGCGGCATAAGCGGTCAGCCGGGTCCGGCCCCCGGCGAAGATGCCCGCGGCCGACTCGACGTAGGTCGTCGTGGTGGTCGCGCCGACGAGCGCTCCGGCGGAAGTGGCCAGCGCGTCGGCCAGCAGGGCCTGCCGGGCCCGGGGCAGACGGCCGTCCTTGTCGAGCATGTTCGAGGCCGAGGCGATCCCGGCCAGAGTGCCGATGGTGTTGAAGAGATCGTCGAAGAGCAGCGTGAAGATCACCACGAGAAAATTGATCGAGAACAGAAGATTGATCCCCTTGAGGGCGCTTTCCTGCGACGCCCACTTGTCCACGCACAGGCACTGGCCCACGAGGCTGCCGAACTCCTGAAACGCCTGTCCGCAGGAGCCGAAGGAGAAGACCGGATAGAGCGAATGCAGTCCCGCCTCGGGGGCCACGTGATAGATCCCGACCGCCTGGCAGACGATCCCCATGCCCCAGGTGATCAGGATCCCCCAGAGCAGAGCGCCGGTGACTTTGCCGTGGTACATCTTTGCCGTTATCACCGTTCCGACGAGGGCCAGCACGGCGCAAAGCCCCGACGGGTGAAAATCCTTTCTGAACTGAGTGAGCGTGGTAAGACAGGAGCCCGCCGTCACGACCCGGGCGCCCTGAAGCGCGATGAAGATGATGAAGAGCCCGATTCCGACGCTGATGGCGATCTTGAGCGGCCGCGGAATAATGTCGAAAAGCATCTCCCGTGCGCGGGTGAGCGAAAGGATTGTGAAAAGCAGTCCTTCGACAAACACCGCCATCATGGCGAACTGCCACGAAATTTTCATCGCGACGACCACGGAATAGGCGAAAAACGGCACGATCCCCACGCCCGGCGCCAATGCGAAGGGATAGCGGGAGAGCGCTCCCATGAGAAAAGTTCCGAACGCGGCCGACAGCGCCGCTGCGATCATTGCACCCCCCGGCGGCAGGCCGATTCTGCTCATGATACCGGGATACAGCGCCAGTATGTACGCCATCGACAGAAATGTCGTCAGCCCGGCAAGAAGCTCAGTCCTGAAGCTGCTGCCGGACTCCTCGAGTTTCCGGTAAGACATGATTCCCCCCTGCGAATGGAAGTTTGTGCTTAATATACACCATGCAGGGCAAGTTTGCGACGGCGCCGGGAAAAATTTTTCCGGAAGGGTGTTTCCCGCCGTCCGACCGCCGGAATTTTGATCTCAAAGTATCATTTCGGCACTGTCAAACGTTCGTTTCCGAGATGCGTTCGAACAAGGCAAACGACGCCCGGTGCGCCATCGAGAGTTCACCGTCCGCGAGGGAGCCGTCCCCGGCGATCAGTTTCCAATGGTCTTTTGCCAGTTCCGCGAACCGCGCCGTTGCGTTTTCCGCATTCATTTCCCGGAAGAAAACGGCAAAGCCGGAAGTCGAGACCAATCCGGAAATGCTTCTGCCGGAAGGCTCCTCCCCGAAGGGGTAGATCTCCCCGGAAAAAACCCGGTCGCGGATACGCCGGTGCAGTTCCATCATTTCCCGGTATACCTTGCGGATATCCCGCGGCACCAGCGATGGTGCGAACCAGAGCAGCGGATTGGCGAACAGCGTGATCGCGATCCAGTATTCCAGAGGATAATTGCAGCA
>JAFSYV010000313.1 GCA_017443585.1 Lentisphaeria bacterium
CGGCGGCGGGGAAACACGTTTTCGTCGAGAAGCCCCTCTGTTTCAGTCTGGAGGAAGGGGCCGAACTTCAGGAGGCGCTGCGGGAGAAAAAGCTGACCTTTCAGGTCGGGCACAATCTGCGGTTCCAGAAGATGTACCGCGTGCTCCGGCAGTTTGTCCGCGAGGGCACTTGCGGAAAACTCAAAGCCCTGAAACTCCACCGCCTGACCGGGACTCCCGACTGGGGCGCGTGGAGAGAACTGGATGTCTCGCTGACCTCCCTTTCGGGGCCTCTCTTCGATCTCGATATCCACGACTTCGATTTTGCGCTTTCGCTTCTGGGGGAACCGGCGCGGATGACTGCGGAAAGAATGCCCGGTACCGACGCATTGTTCCGTACCGTCTGGAGTTACCCCGGAAAATGCGAAGTCCTGATCGAAGGCGGATTCACGCGGCCCTCCGCTCTGCCCTTCCGCTGCGGGTTCGCCGCCGTCTTCGAGCGCGCCGTTCTGGAGTACGATTCCCGGCTGGGAGAGAAGATCCTTCTGGCGGGAGAAGACGGATGTTCCGCAATCGACTGCACTTCTCCGGACAGCTCTTATTATGAGGAACTTCTGGCGTTTTCCTCAGCCATGCACCGCGGAACGCCCGTCCAATGCGGTCTTGCGGAAGGACTGAGAGCCCTCGAGATCTGCTTCCGCCTGAAAGCGCTGCTCGAGAAGTAACGCCCGGAGTTTCCCGCCCTTTCAGTTCCGCGGGAGAAGTCTGTCGAGTTTGACGATCTCTTCGGCGATCTTCTCCCTTGCGGCGTGATAGTCTTCGAAGCGCCAGCCGTTGGGAAGGTTGCGGCGGCCGGAACAGAAGCGCACGCCGTCGCGCTCCCAGCTCCTCTCGAAAACGGAGTCGAGGAACACGGAGTTCTTCGTGAAGTTTTTGCCGAAATCGAAACTGTTCGCAAGTTTCGTCAGCACCTTTTCCGCTTCGGCGGCCTCCTTTGACAGGCCCTTCTTCTTCGCCGCGGCGATGCGGTTTTCGAGCGTGATGATGTAGCGCAGATCGTCCGCGCCCTCGCGGAAGGCCTCGTAGTCGATGATGAAGCCCCCCTTGCGGACCGTGTTGGCCGGCAGGTTGTAGCACCAGTCTGTGCGGCCGTCCAGCTCCGTATAGGGCGAGCCCACCGAGGAGGCATAGGCAATGAACACGTGCCCCGTGGCGTTCCTCCCCAGCGTGCGGAAGAACCAGCCCCAGGCGAAGCGTTTCATTGCCGGCTGGGCAAAGAGCACGGCGTTGTCGCTGTTGTAGGCCCACAGTTCCCGGTTCTCCGCGCGGCAGCGCGCCATGATGTCGTTCCACGGATCGACGTACCAGAAATTGCGGGTGTTGAAGCGGAGCATGAAGACGTCGATCTGCGGCGCCAGTTCCTTCACCTCCTTCTCGTAGGGGCGGGAAGTCCTGTACCAGAGGTGGGAGCTCAGCACATTGGCCTTGCACGCTTTGAGCAGCGGTGTCTCCCAGCGCACCTTCGGCAGATGTTTCGCGTGGCTCAGGACTTCGTCATGGGTGTAGAAGAAGACCTGGGGCCAGTTTTCCTCTTCCGCGCGGGCCAGAATTTCGCCGACGGCCCGCCGATAGCGTCGGGAACCGTCTTTTTTGCGGAAGAATTTGCCGGACATGTGTTCCGTCTCGAAAACAAGGGCGTTGGCGCCGTATTTTTTCAGTTCCGCGATGTGCCCGATGAGGGGGGATTTCGCCCAGTCGACGCTCCCGTCGGATCGGGTGACGATATCGGTCTCCATCTGCATCCAGAAGGTGTTGCAGCCGTGTTCGGCCATTTCCCGCACAAGTTGGGGATAGATCTGAAAATCCCCGGGCAGTGTCGGGATGACGGCGGTCCGTTCCCTGACCACGGGGTCCAGCTTGAAGGGACGCACCGTCACCGTGAGCGGGATGATCCGCTTCCCCCTGTTCGAAGAAAGGGTCAGATCGCACGAATAGTCTCCGGGCGGCACGTTTTCTCCGACTTTGACGGTGAGCCAGAACTGCCTGGTTTTTCCCTTGCCGAGAAAGACAGCGTTTGTCCGCTCGAGGAACTGGGGCCCGCGGATGAATTCCGACGGTCCCCTGAGGTTGGTCGTGCGCTTCGGTATCTCCCCGACGACGGAAATGGAAACGGAAATGCCCTTCTTTGCCGGCGCGTCGGTCCCGGAGAGGGTGAGCTGCCCGCAGTCCTCCAGTCCGTGGACCGAAAAGCAGACGGGCTCGAACTCGCCCGGCGCGGCGGAGCAGGCAAGCGCGACGCTCTCCGGCGCGGCGGCGGGGATGCTGTTGGAGAAGCAGAGATCCATCCAGTCCTGCCGGTTGAGGATGTATCCCCATTTGCGCGAAACCGGACCGGGGGAGGGGAGAGGCTTCTCATCCGCGTAGATCCGCTCCTTGTAGTATCCCTTTGCGATGAGCGCCCGGGCCTTTTCCGCGGCGATCTCGCGGTAATCGGGATCCTCTTTCGTCACGCTGACGCAATTCCACTTGGGGTAGTCGACTTTCCTGCGGTTGGCGGACGGGATGAACTTGATGCAGCCGAGGAACATCCAGCCGCCGGGGTAGAAGGCGATCCTGCCGCCGTCCATTTTGACGTTCCTTGCGATCAGGACTTCGGTGTTGGGGTGGAATTTGGGACTGGCCGCGCCGATCCGCACCCGGTAACGGGTCTTGTCGTCGGGAACGGAGAGCTTGAAGTCGATGGGAAGCGTATTGGCCCGCAGTCCCAAATAGACGTCATAGGCGCCCTTGAGCTTCGGAGAAAAGGAGATGACGGCGTCGTCGGGGTCGCCGGAGGACATCAGCACGTACTTGCAGCCGGGAAAGAAATCCGCCCGGCGGCGGCCCCACGTCCAGCTCCTGAGACAGGTTCCGGTCAGGGGCTTCGGAGAAAACTGCGTGAAATCGCTGACGATGACCGTCCCTTCGGGATCGGTGATGCCGGGAACGGGCTTGATCTCCGACGCGGGCCAGTCGAGTTTCTTCTCCTTGGGCGCCAGCGCCTCTTCGCTGTATTTTTCGATCCGCAGGGAGTAGATGTTGCCGTAGTATTTCCACTTGGGCGTGCTGCCCAGCCGGAAGGGTTCCCCCGGCGTATGCTTCATTTTGCCCGTCGAGGGAAACCGGGCGATGAGTTTGCCGTTGAGGTAGACTTCCCCCCGGCCGGAAGCGCGGATGAATTTCAGGGTGCAGTCCCGGAGATTTTCCAGTTTGGCGTCGATGAGATTGTAGGCGTTTTTCACCCCCGGCAGAAAGATCAGGATCTGACCGTTTTTGTGCGCCCACACCGAGTAACCGCTCGAAAAGGTGTTGCCGCAGGTGACGAGGGGCAGCCACTCCTTGCCCGTCTTGAGATCGGGCGAGAAAAATATTTCGAGGATCATCCCGTCGGGAAACAGCAGTTTTTCAGCCGGTCCCGTCACCGCCCCCCCGAAAAAATTGAGGAAAAAGTCCCGGTCATCCTCCCGGGCCCAGGTCACCGTTTCGGGGGTGGCGATTTTGAGGTCGATTTTGTCGGGACCTGAATCCTTGAGCACGGAACTTCCCGTTCCGTCCTTGATTTTCCACTCGGCGGCGGAAAGGTTTGCGGCGGCGAAAAGAGCCAACAGAACGACTCCGCCGAAACTCCCGGCCTGTTTTTGTACGCCTTGCAGAAGCGCCATCGGTCTTGATCTCATGGTGTCCTCTCCGTTTTCTTGTGAATTTCGGTGATCGTTTTGAGGGAATAATATATACCGTCGAATTTGCATTTTCTTTGTCAAAAAGAGCGTTTTTTTATGCAAAAAACGCGCGTTTACGGCAGGGGGAGCCCGCCGCTCCTGCGGAAGAGGGCAGGGGAGACGCCGAAGTATTTTTTGAAGACCTTCGAAAAATGGTAGCGGTCCGCGTAGCCCAGCCGGTCGGCGGTCTCCTTGATGGAGAGATTTTCGTAGAGCAGCATTTTCGAAGCCCTCTCCATTTTTCGGTTGAGCAGCCATGTTTTGACGGGCAGCCCGGCGGCCTTGATGAACTGACGGTGGAGCGTACTCACCGTCGTGCCGCACCGCGCCGCAAGTTCGGCACAGCCGGCAGCGCAGCCGGGATCGCCGTCGAGTATTTTGACCGCCCGGTCGAAGACGGAGAATTCCGGCGCCGCCCGGCCGTGGACGATGAAGTCCTCGGGCAGCAGGGAAAAGGCCGCGTAAATGATCGAAAGCAGGGCGGTCTCCAACTGCGTTTGCGAAAAGGATGTGAGGCGTTCCGCGATGCCCGGCGGTATGATCCGGCTTGCCTCGAAGAGCTGAATACGATTTTCTTCGGGGCGGCCGTTCTCGCGAAGCATGAAGTGGGCGAAGAGGTGCGAGAAGGGGTTCTCTGAACCGGTCGAGAAGGGCGTGTTCGGCGGGATCAGTACGGCGGTTCGGGGCAGGAGCTCCACCGTGGTCCCCCGTGAGCGGAGCCACGCTCCCGGTTCGGGGTTCCAGTAGAAGCGCCATGTCGGAATGCTCACGTGGCTGAATTTCCACAGGGGAATGCCCGTCCGGTAGCCGCTCTCGACGATCTCTACCCTCACATTGAATGGATTTGACATCTTTTTATTCGGATTTGACATTTGCGCCCGTTCCTCCGCGTGATATAATATACACAGAAGGGAAAGTTTTTCAACCGTTCCGGAGGGGGAGCCTTCCGGAAAACAAACCGGAGGATTTGCAAATGGACACAGAATTCACTTTTCCGCAGCAGGAGTTCGACGACCGCATCGCTCGGGCGCGCACTGCGCTGGAGGGCACGGAGCTTGATGCCTTCCTCGTTTTTTCCACCGAATCGGAACCGGCCGGCGTGCGTTATTTTTCGGACTACTGGCCCAGCTTCGAGACGGCGGGGGTCTTGATTCCGCGTGAGGGCGACGCGGCGCTCATCATCGGACCGGAGTCCCTCACTTACGCCTCGGCCCGCACCCGGATCCCCACGGTCATCCAGACCATGGATTTCCGCGAATCCTCCCAGCCGGATTATCCCGGCTCGTCCCATCCGGGCTGGAAGGCCATCCTCTCCCGCTTCGGCGTGAAGAAACTGGGCATCACCGGGTTCCACATGTTCCCCTACACCATCATGACGAATATCGCCTCCGCTCTGGGCGGGATGGAGAACATCGTCAACGCCGACGCGCTCCTGCGGCCCGTCACCATAAAGAAGAGCGCCCTCGAACGCGAGTGTCTGCGCCGTTCGGCCAAGATCTCCGAAAAGGGTTTCGAGGCCATTCTCCGGAGCATCCGCCCCGGCATGACCGAAGCCGAACTGTGCGGCATCGCCACCGCCGCCATGCTGGCCAACGGTGCCGAGGCCACCGGCTACCCCGTGTGGTGCTGTTCCGGCCCCAACTCCGATCAGGCCATCAGCCGCCCCTCTCTGCGCCGGGTGCGGGAGGGCGAGATCATCCACTTCAGCATCGGCGCCAAGCTGTGCGGATACAGCACCAGCATCGGCCGTCCCGTGGTGCTGGGCCGCTGCCCCGAGGAGACGCGCAAGTTCATGCAAGTCGGCCTCGACGCCCTCAACATGACCTTCGACGTCATGCGCGCCGGGACTCCCGCTGCCGAAGCGGCGAAGAAGGTGCATGACTTCATCCGCGCCAAGGGGTACGGCGACGCCATTCTGTACGGTCCCGCCCACGGCTGCGGCCAGATGGAGTGAGAATACCCGTTCCTTGAAACGTCGTCAACTTACGTCCTCGAAGAGAACATGACCTTCATGGGCGACATTTTCCTGCACCGCAACGGCATGGGATTCCGCTGGGAGGACGGTCTCATCGTCCGCGCCGACGGTCCCGCCGAACAGCTTTCTTCCTTCGGACGGCAGATCAACATTCTTGAGGTGAAATGATGATCATCGACATCCACGGCCATCTGGGCAACATCAATTTCGCCCCCTTCTGGCAGGCCGACGCCCCCGCCCTCGAGGACTACTGCCGCAAATCCGGCGTGGACTATCTCTGCGTCTCCGCCTCGCGCGCCATCATGTACGACGTCAGGGAAGGCAACCGCGAGCTGGACGCCGCGCTCAAAAAGACGGAGAAACTTCTCGGCTACGTGGTCTACAGTCCCGTGTTTCCCGAATCGGAGGAGGACCTGATCTATCTCAAAACCAATGACAAGTTCCGCGGCGTCAAGATCCATCCGGACTACCACGGCTACGTTCTGAGCACGAAAAGCTGGCGCGACAAGGTCGAAGCCGTCGCCGACAAGACCCCCGCCATGCTCTTTCACGTGTCGTGCATGCCGGGCACCGGATTCTCCCCCGCCCGCACCGTGGCCGAGATCGCTTCTCACCACCCCGAAACGAAATTCGTCCTCGCCCACATGGCCGGGATCTTTCAGAACGGCAACTATCCCTACTTCCCCAATATGGACTCCCTCGAGGACGTCATGGAGATCGCCGGTGACAACGTCTACATCGACACCGCCCATTTTCTCATGTACGTCTACCCCGGCGTCATGGAAAAAATGTACCGCCTCGCCGGACCCGATCATATCGTCTTCGGCACCGACGCCCCCCTTCAGGGCCCCATGCAGATGCGCTTCGCCATCGAAGTCATCCAGGCCCTCGACATCCCGCAGGCGGACAAGGAC
>JAFSYV010000314.1 GCA_017443585.1 Lentisphaeria bacterium
CCTTCATCCACACGCCGCCCTTCGGCTATGTGAACGATCCCCACCTGCTCTACAAGGTGCGCATGGATCTGGCCGAAGAGATCGAAGCCTTCAGAAAATTCCCCGCCGTGGCGGTCTCCACCCCGCCCGCCAACGCCCGGATCGAGGTCTCCACGGTGAAGTTCAAGGTCTGCGCTCCCGCCGGGACCTCGGTGAAGATCGACGGCAAAGAGGCCGGGACCGTGAAGGGCAAAGCTCTCGAGATCCCCTTCACGCTGGGCAGGATCGGTACCAACACCGTCAGGATCGAACTTGCCTGCGGCGGAAAGAGCCGCACCATGGAACGGGTCTTCGAGCTGGCCGCCGATCCCCGGCTGAAGGAGCTTGACGCCCTCATCGCCCGTGCGGGCGGAGAAAAGATCGACACCGGCGCGGCGAAGGCATTCCTCACGCAGGTGAGGCAAGGCCGCCCCTATACCGAAAAGGAGCGCGCCCGGACCGCCGAGCTGGTCGGAAACCTCAAGTTCGCCCTCGCGGAAAAGGCCCTGAAGGCCGAACGCGCCTTCGTCAATCCGCTGGAAAAATTCTTCTTCGAGCGTGCCCGCGCCGCCTTCGGCTGGAAGCTCTTCGAGCGGTCCGAATACTACCTCGGACTTGCCGCCGAAGCCGCCCGGGCCGGGAAGATGGATAACTTCAAGGTCAAGGTCACCCCGGTAGTGTTCAAGGGACACACCGGCTTCCGCTTCGACAACGGCATCATCCAGGCCACGATCCTGGAAACCGGCGGAACGCTGGTCTCCTTCAAGGTCAAGGACACCGAGACCCTCGTGCCCGGCCGCTTCTACAAGGTGCTGCCCCCCGAAAAACGCGCTGCCCAAAAGGTCACCAAGGACCAATTCACCGCTTTGGGCGGCTATGACGGCTTCACCGACGCGGACGGTCACGGCATCTGGATCTTCGCCTTCGTGGACTGGGACGTGGCCATCCGGCAGCTCACTTCGGACCGGGCGGCGCTGACCTTCTCGATCCGCATCCCCGGCAAGAGCTTCCTCTTCAAGCGGACCATGAGCATGAAGAGCGGTTCCCCCGATCTGGTCATGGACTACGAGATCGTCAACCTGACTTCGCCTGACGCGGCCTCCGACGACCCCGAACATTACCAGCTGCCCTGGCGGGGCCGTTTCCTGCCCGCCATCGGTTCCGGCGATCTTCCCCAACTCGACGACAAGCTGGTGGTCCCCGTGAAGTTCGGACGCGACAAGGTGGAGCAGTCGCTCTTCACCCCCGACAAGCCGGTCTTCTTTGAACTCCGCTCCGTGCGCCTGAACAAACCCTATATGGGAGCCTATGACACGAAACTGCATAAGGGAATCGCCATCATCGGCGGACCGGAGACCACCCACGCCATGGTGTGGTTCAGCTCCAAGGGCGACCATCACGGGAAGAACAAGGTCTACACCCTCGAATTTCCCCGGAGCTTCTACGGCAAGAAGTTCGACGATGCGGAGCCCAACCGTCCGTTGACCATCCTCCCCGGCAAGACGCTGAACTTCTCGATCATCCTGAGAGGTCTGACCGACGTGAAGGACGATGCCGACCTGATCAAACAGGCCGGGTTCTGACCGGGAAGAATAACAAAGGGGCTGTCGCCGGACCTCATGGGCAAGCGACAGCCCCTTTTTCGTTTTCGTCATTACGCCATCTCCGACTTGTGAATTGTGCGTCGGATACGGCAACAAATAATTCACCGTGCTTTCAAAGTGTTGTTTTCTTTTTCCCAGATGATTTCCTCCAGGGTCCGGAAAAGGAGTTCCGGGTCCACCGGCTTGGACAGGTGCGCGTTCATCCCCGCCTGAAGCGAACTTTGCACATCCTCGTCGAAGGC
>JAFSYV010000315.1 GCA_017443585.1 Lentisphaeria bacterium
CTGCGGAAATCGGGCGCGCTGGAACAGATGAAGAAAGACGGCGCGGAATACATCTCCTACTTCCAGGTGGACAATCCCCTGGTGCCCGTGGTGAATCCCCTTTTCATCGGCATGCACGATCTCGAAGGATCCGAAATGAGCGCCATCATGCTGGCCAAGACCAACGCCTTCGAGAAACTGGGGAATTTCTGCGTCTGCAACGGCCGCCTCCAGATCATCGAGTACAGCGACCTGCCGGCGGAACTGGCGGAGTCCCGGAACCCCGACGGCTCCCTGCGCTTCATTTCCGGCAGTCCCGCCATCCACGTGATCAGCAGGACCTTCGTGGAACACCTCACCGCCTCGGGCCGTCTGAACCTGCCCTGGCACCGGGCGGACAAAAAGATCCCCTGCATCGGGAACCCGAAACCCGAGGTCCCCAACGGCGTCAAGCTGGAGTCCTTCATCTTCGACGCGCTGGCTCTCGCCCGGAAGACCCTGGTCCTCGAAGGCGACCGGGCGGAAATGTTCGCTCCCACCAAGAACGCCACGGGGGTGGACTCCGCCGAAAGCTGCCGCGAAATGCTCATCGCAAGAGACCTCCGCCGGCTGAACCGGGCCGGTGTCACGACGGATCCGGGCTGCAAAGTGGAGCTTTCGCCCCGGAGCGTCTTCGACGACGACGACGCGGCGGAACTGGCGAAACGTCTCGTTTTGAAGCATCTCGGGGCCGACACCCGGGCCGTTCTGGAGTGATGCTCCCCATGGCGCTGCAGATGTTCGAAAACCGGCCCGCGGAGCCGGAACTTTCGGGGGAAACGGGAACCGATCCCTACGTCAACGCCATGGGGCTGCTGACCGTGACGGTGATCCTGGTCTCGCTGGGGCTCACCATGCTCTATTCGGCAAGTTTCGTCCTCAGCGGCATCAACTTTTTCAAGAAACAGCTTATCTGGATCATCGGCGGCGTCCTCGCCGGGACGGCGGTGTTCATGACCGGATACCGCCGCTTGTCCCAATACCGGGGGCTCTTTCTCCTCATCTGCTGGGCCATGCTGGTGGGAGCCCTCTTTTTCCTGCCCGTCAACGGGGCCCGGCGCTGGATCCGGTTCCCCCTGCCCGCGTTGGGCGAAGTTTCCATCCAGCCCTCGGAACTGACCAAGATCGCCCTCTGCCTCTTCGTGGCGGGCTACTGCACCGACTTCGCCCGGAGTTTCTCGTCGCTCAAGCACTGGCGGGGCATCGTGCCGCTGGCCTTCTACGTGGTGGTGACGGGGGGGCTGGTCTGGGCCGGAAGGGACATGGGGACCTGCCTCCTCATTCTCGCCACCGCCGGAGCCGTCATGGTGGCGGCGGGCCTTTACCTGCGCTACGTCTTCCTCGGCGCGGCGGGCGTTCTGGCCTACTTCGCCGCCCACGTCCTTTCGGACCCGGAACGGCTCTCGCGGGTCGTCACCATCTCCGACCCGAGCAAGGACGGGCTGGGCGCGGGCTACCAGCTCTACCGCTCCCTCATGGCGCTGGGCTCCGGCGGCTGGTTCGGCCTGGGCTTCGGACAGGGGCGGCTCAAGATCAAGTATCTCCCCGAACAGCACACCGACTTCATCCTCGCCGTGGTCGGCGAAGAATTGGGGCTGGCGGCCATCTGGCTCATCATCCTGCTCTATCTGCTCTGGGGATTTTTCGCGCTCCGGATCGCCCTCGGAGCCAAGACGCGGCTGGGGATGCTGCTGGGGCTGGGGCTCACGGTGGCGATCCAGCTGCAGGCGACCATCAATCTGGCGGTCATTTCCGGGAGCATCCCCACCAAGGGGATGCCCGCTCCCTTCATCAGTTACGGGGGGAGCAACATCGCCGCTTCCATCATCGCGGTGAGCCTGCTCCTTTCCATCGCGAAGGAGTCGGCGTGTCCCGGATACAGCGACAACTTCTTCGAATCGATCAAAAACAAATTCAGGAAAAAATCATGAAATCGGATCGGGTGTTCATCAGCTGCGGCGGCACGGGCGGCCATTTCTTCCCCGGACTGAGCATCGCGCGGGAGCTGAAAAGAAGAGGCTCCGAAGTGAAACTGCTCCTCTCGGGCGTCAATTCCGTCAAACAGAGCGCCGACGCCGCCAAGCAGGGGATCGCTTCCGCCGTCCTGCCCCGGATGCCCAGCCCCGGCAAAAATCCCCTGCGGCTGATCCAGTTCGGCTGGGGGCTGGCCGGGGGCTTCTTCCGGATGCTCCGGCTCTTCGGCCGGGAGCGGCCCGACTATCTGCTCATCATGGGCTCTTTCGCCTCGGCTCCGGCCTATCTCGCGGCGTTTTTCCGCCGCGTCCCGGTGATCCTGCACGACGGCAACGCCCGGATCGGCAAGGCCAACCGCTTCATGAGCCGCCGGGCCCGGTTCCTGGGGACCGCCTTCCCGGCGGTGAACGCCGACGCCTGCCGCTGTCGGGTCCTCTGCACGGGGATGCCCATCCGTCCCGAACTGGAGGAAAAGTGCCGGATCACCAAGGCCGAAGCCGTCGCGGGCCTGAACGCGGAGTTCGGGCTTGATTTCAGCGACAAAGTCTTCACCTTCCTCATCTTCGGGGGCAGTCAGGGGGCGGCGACCTTCAACCGGAATCTGCCCGAAGCGCTGGCCTCGGCGGGGCGGAACGACTTTCAGGTCCTGCATCTCACGGGGAAGGGCAAACTTGAGGAGACCTTGAAGCTTTACGAAAAGTGCGCCTTCCCCCGGCTGGTCATCGAAAGTTCGCCCCGCATGGAGCTGTTCCTGGGCTGTGCGGACACGGTCTTCTGCCGTTCCGGCGGCTCCAGCGTGGCGGAGCTGGCCCTTTTCGGCAAGAGCGCGGTGCTGATCCCCTACCCCTATGCGGCGGAAAAGCACCAGAACGACAACGCCGAGTTCTACGTTTCCTCCGGCGCGGCGGAGCTCATCGAAGACCGGGAGTTCACCGTGGAACTGGCCCGTGAGACGCTGCTGAAGCTGCTGGAAGACCCCGACCTCAACGCCCGCCGCGCCGCGGCCGCCCGGACCGCCGCAAAACCCGCCGCCGCCGCCGCGCTGCTGGAACAGATCGCCGCCCTCTGAAAAAGTTTTCCGCAAGGTTCCCCGCGCCTGCTCGGCGGGCGGCAAGCTCATGAAAGGATGAATATGAAAAAGTTGTCTGTCATCGCATTGCTGATCGTCTCCGTCTCATTCCTGCCCGCGGTGACCGTGGATCCGGCACGGGCCGTGATCGTGGTGGAAAAGGAGGCCGACGGCGTCGTGCAGTTCGCAGCGCAGGAGCTGCAGAAGTATCTTCACTGGATCACGGGGAAAAAGCTCCCTGTGGTCGATAAGCAGGTCGCTGGGAAATATCCTTTCATCTTCGGTACGCCCTCGGGCATCACGCTGAAGCCCGAGGAGGCCCGCTGGGAGGTGACGAAGGATCACGCCCGGCTCTACGGCGACTCCACCCTCACGGGGACGCCCCGGATCCAGCTGTGGAAGATCCTCGCCCAGGGAAAGGCCGGGGACCTGACGGCGGTGTACGATTTTCTGGAAAAACAGCTGGGGGTGCTCTTCCTCGCTCCCGGCAAGGAGGGCGTTTCTTATCCTTCGATCAAGGTCCTGGAGCTGAAAGAGGGCAAAAACAGCTGGGTCCCGCAGCTGAAGCGGCGCTTCATGTGGCCGGACCGGGCCTTCTGGGCGGCATCGAAATTCTACGAAAAAGACGGCACACTCAAGAAAAAGCGCGAGTCCCTCGCCCCGGTGGAGTTTCTCCCCCCGACCCGGGCCGACTACTCCCGGAAGGAGCATGAAACCCGGCTCTGGCTCAAGCAGCAGCGTATGGGCGAGCACGGGGAAAAGCTCAACAGCGGCCATGCCTTCACCGACTGGTGGGCCCGCTTCGGCAAGGCCCACCCCGAGTATTTCGCACTGGTGAAGGGCAAACGGCAGCCCCCCAGCCGTCCGAAGTGGATCAAGCTGTGCGTTTCCAACCCCGCCGTGTGGAAACAGATCGCCGCCGACTGGGCGAAACGGAAGAACCGGGGGCACTTCATCAACGCCTGTGAGAACGACGGCTGGGGCTTCTGCGAATGTGCGGAATGCCGGAAACTGGACATGCCGCCCCGGCCGGGAGCCCAGTGGTTCGAAGACCTTTCGGACCGTTACGCCTATTTCGCCAATCAGGTCCTGCGCGAGGCGCGGAAGATCGACCCCGAAGCGAAGGTGTGCCAGTACGGCTACAGCGTCTACCGTTTCCCGCCCCGGCGCGAGAAACTCACCGACGCGAATTACGTCATCTACGTTCCCGTCATGATGGATCTGGACAGCCTCGAAGCGGACTATCAGGCGTGGCGTAAGGCGGGCGCGCGGCATTTCCTCATGCGGCCCAACGATCTCCACATCAACACCACCCTGCCCATGGGGTTCGACAAGCAGATCTTTTCCGCCTTCGAACTGGGGATCAAGTACGGCGTTTTCGGCACGAGCTACGACAGTCTCCACGGCTTCTGGGATATTTCCGGTCTGGCGGACTACGTCATCGCCCGGGGCCACGTGGACCCCTCGAAGAGCTACGACCACTGGGTGAACGAATACTGCTCCGCGTGGGGCGCGGCGGCCTCCGACGTGCGGGCCTATTTCGACTATTTCCGCGTCAACATCTGGGAAAAGCGGCTGCTTCCCCACCGGGCGGCCATCAGCAAGGCGGGAAACAACGGGAATTTCCGTCTGGGGCTCATGTACAACATCAGTTCCTACTACAAGGACGAGGATTTCGACGCCGCCGAAAAGCTCCTCCGGCGGGGGGAAGGAAAAAAACTTACGCCGCAGCAGAAACGGCGGCTGGAAACGCTGCTTCTGGTCAACGAACACTCCCGGCTGACCTTTCGAGCCATCAAGGCGCGCGGGAGTGAAAAGGTCCGGGCGGCGGTGAAGCTGCTCAAGTTCCGCCGGGCCAACAAAACACGGCTCAACCTCAACTGGGAACGGCTCTTCAACATCGAGGCCCAGTTCGGCGACTGCACCGGGATCAAGCTGGCGGAGCTGCTGTCCGATTACGACGACTACCGGGAAACGCCCCAGTGGTGGGTCTTCGGCACCGACCCCGGACGGGCGGGCGACAAGGAGAAGTGGTACGAGCTTCCTTTCCCGCAGTTCTGCCGGAAGGTGAAGAAAATGGTCCGCACCGACGCTCCGTGGGAACAGCAGAGGTACATCAAGGACGAAGCGTACCGGAAAATGCTGGAAAAGTACGACGGCATCGCGTGGTACGCTCAGGATCTGTTCATCCCGCCTGAGTGGAAGGGCAAGGAAATCTTCGTGCTCTTCGGCGCGGTGGATGAATCCGCCTGGGTCTACATGAACGGCAAGTTCGCGGGCAAGCACCTTTTCGTCGAAGAAAACGACTGGAAGACCCCCTTCGCCATCCCCGTGACGGAGCTCATCGACTGGAACCGCCCCAAGCAGACCGTCATCGTCAAGGTGGAGGACAAAAACGGCCTCGGGGGCATCTGGCGTCCCGTCAAGATCGTCGTCCGGGAAAAGAAGAAGTAAAAATGCGTTTTTCTTCCTTGCAATCCGCGGCGGCCGGGTGTATATTCGGCAAAACGACTGTGGAGCGAAAATCATGGCACACCCCGAAAAACCTTTGCTGAAAGTCGGCATCGTCAGCGATATCCAGGCCCTGCCGTCGGAACACGACTGGGGATTTTTCAACTTCCGCAACGCATTGAGGATCTTCCGGGAAAAGGGGATCGATCTGCTCATCGACGCGGGCGACCTGGCCGAGGGCGGAAATCCTGAAACCTACGATCTCTACTGGCGGCTCATCGCGGAATATTTCCCCGAAAATCCTCCTGCTCACATGGCCTGCGAGGGCAATCACGACTGCAACGGCAAAAGCCCTTTCCGGGAAGCCTTCGCCCGGGTGTGCAGGGGGCTGCGCCGGGAGTGCGTCAATCCCGAGCACGAAGTCATCGGCACTTTCGATTTCATCACTTTCGCGACCTGCGACCGCATCCACTACGCGGAAAGCGAACTGCCCGCCCTCGAGCGGGAGCTGGAAAAAGCCGCGGCAAGGGATCCCCGGAAACCGATCTTCGTCATCACCCATCTGCCCCCGGCGCAGACGGTGACGGGGAGTCATGACGCCGCCGGGTCCGCCGGACTGCGGCGCGTCTTCGACAAATTCCCGCAGGTGATCTCCCTTTCGGGACACACACACGTGCCTCTGGGGGACGAGCGCACCGTCTGGCAGGGGGAGTTCACCGCCGTGGAAACTTCCACCCTCGCCTACGGCTGTTTCACTGAAGAGCACTGCTTCAACACCGTCAACGGGATCCTGCCCTTTGCCCGGGAGGTCACGGAAGCGCTTTATATGGAACTTTTCCCCGACCGGGTCGAACTTCACAGGTACAACACCACGGAAAACCGGGAGCTGGGGCCCGTCTGGATCATCGACACGCCGTACAAGGCGGCATCCGCCCGGTACACGCCCGCCCGGTCGGCGCAGGCGCAGCCCCCCGGATTCGCTCCTGATGCGGCGATCCTGCTCCGTTACGATTACGGCTACGCCTACCTCATCTTCGACCGGTCCGCGACGGGGGATCCGGCGCTGTTTTACGACGTGGAGATCGCCCACGCCGACCGGGCGACGGGGAAATACGAGGCCCCGCAGGTGTACCGTTACGTTTCGGACTTCTACCGTTTAGAATGCAACCGGCACGACCGGATCTGCCTGAAACTCCCCGGAACTTTGCGCGAAAACACTTCTTGCCGCTTCCGCGTTTACGCCGTCGAAGCCTTCGGCAAACGGAGCAGGCCCCTCGAAATGACCTCTCTTCTCTGGCCCGGCTACAAATTCAAGGACGGGGCCCCCGTCTATCCGCAGGAGTGACCGGGCCCGCCGTCGGCAGGGCGCGAAAAAAACGTTTTTTCCGGGACATTCCCCTTGACAAGTGCCCCGGTCGGCGCTACAGTATGTCCGGAAACCTCGAATCCCTGTCAAAAAAGGAGTTTTTCTATGGGTACGGTGAAGATCAAGTGGGATACCAAGGAGTCGAAAGGCACGATCCGCAAACTCAACGGCGGCAACCTCGCGCCGCCCATCGCCGGCGAGATGGCCGGGCGAAACATCCGCAAAAGCTTCAAGGAACTCAATCTGGCCTTCACCCGGCTCCACGACGCGCCGCTGGACAACGCCAACTGCCCTCTGGTGGACATCCACTGCATCTTTCCCCTCTTCCATCTGGATCCCGCCGATCCCCGGAACTACCGCTTCAAGCACACCGACGACTACTTCCGCAACTGCATCGTCGAGGCGGGGACGCCCGTCTACTACCGGCTGGGGGAATCCATCGACCACACGGTGAACAAGTATTTCATCGAACCTCCCGCCGACGTGGACAAGTGGATCGAGATCGCCTCCAACATCATCCGCCACTACACCGAGGGATTGTGGGAGGGCTTCCATTACGACATCCGCTACTGGGAGATCTGGAACGAGCCCGAATGCGGCGGCAACACCCGGCTCGACCCCAACGCGAAGAACCTCATGTGGCTTGGGACCGAAGAGGAGTTTTTCGCCTTTTTCGCCAAGGTCGCGAAAGAGCTGAAGAGACGGTTTCCCCATCTGAAGTTCGGCGGCCCCGCCCACTGCGGCTGGAGCGATGAACGCAGCGGCAAGTTCCTCGAGAACTGCGCCCGGGAGAACGTGCCCATCGACTTCTACTCCTACCACTGCTACTTCAGCGATCCCTACGGCTGGATCCTGGAATCCCCCGGACTGGCCCGGAAAAAACTGGACGAACTGGGCTATACCAAGGCCGAGATCCACCTCAGCGAGTGGCACTACTTCCCCGGCAACTGGCACCGGCTGCGCAACGACGCCACCTACAAGCAGAACATGTACAACAACGAGATGAAGGGGCTGGACTCCGCCGCGGCGCTCACCACGGTCATGGCCCGCTGGCAGGACACCCCCCTCGACTACGGCGCCTACTACACCTGCTCCAATACCGCCTGGGGATGCTACGTGACGGGCAGCAGCAAGCCCACGCCCTCCTACTTCGGGCTCAAGGCCTTCGGCGACATCGTCCGTTACCCGGAACGCACGGGCGCCCGGTCCGACAACGACCACGTGACGGTGCTGGCCGGGAAGGACGCGGAGGGGAATTTCGAACTCCTCGTTTCCGCCTTCAACACCGGAGACAGTCACTGCGAGGTCACCGTGGACCGGGAGCTTTCCGGGGCGAAGTGCACCGTGCTGCTCCTCGACGAGAACCACAACCTTTCCCAGTGCGTCGAAGCCGAGGTCAGGGGCGACGTCATCGCCTTCGACTTCGAAGGCAACTCCGCCGTGGCGCTGGTGAAGATCGGAAGATGAGGCTTCTTCGGGCATGAAACAGCACCTTTCGAACAATTTGGAGTGGTTCTGCCGCTCCGGCGTCATGATCCCCGAAAACGGGATCTGGGGCGTGGCGGAACGGGTCGCCTTGACCGGAAACAACGAGGCCATCCAGCGGATGCTGGAGGCTTTCCCCGCCTGGACGATCCACGAGGACTACTGCATCATCGAACAGCGCCGGGCGGACTGCAACTTCGAGACGGCCTACCTCTTTCTGCAGGCCTGGCGGGCGCTGGGCGGGGAGCGTTACCGGGAAACGGCGCTGAACATCCTGGACTTCCTCTACTTCCGCAGCGGCCTGCTGTGGCGGAAGAGCACCGGATGCGTCCCCGGCAGCTGGAACTGGTCCCACATCAAGCGGGGCTCCTTCGTCTGGTTCGACGACGAATCCTGGTGCATCTTCCTTCAGCTCAAGATCGCCTGGGAGTTCCCGGAACTGGACGCGAAGTACCAGCTGAAGCACTGGGCGCTGACCCTCGCCCGTGAGCTGGCTCCGGCCCTGGAACGGGCCATGGCGCCCGGCGAGGCGGCCCTCGAGAACGACGGCCACTGGCGGGACGAGAAATTCATCGGCCCCGCCGACCAGCCCCACTGGGGGAGCCTCCCCTGCATGGCCCTGTCGGCGGCCTTCGCGGAGGAGCCCGATCCCGCTTTCCTGAAACCGGTCCGCGCCTACCACGAGTACCTGATGAGAAACGCGGAGCGTTTCGACGTGAGCGAGGTCTGTTACGTCATCATCGGCAGCGCCGCCTGCCGCCGCTTCACGGGTGAGGACCTTTACCTCGACGTGCTCCGCCGTTTCGGGCAGCTGCTCTGCGCCAAGATCGGCGAAAACGGCAACATCCCCGCGGAGCACCACGAAGCCCCCTGCGGCCCGTTGCTGGTGGACACCATCTACACGGTCAACTGGGCGGCATTGGGACTGCAGGTTCTGAAGAACATGGACGCAGCCTTCCTTGCGCCCTTCACCAAGGTCCTCGATCTGCTCTGCCGCATCCAGGACAAGTCGCCCGAACCGTGGCTCAACGGCTGCTGGCGGGGCATGTTCGACATGGCGACGGGGACATGGGGCGGCGGCGACCGCTACGAAGGGGGCGCGGGGAGCATCTACACCGGATGGACCAACGCCCCCATCGCCACGGTGCTGGCCCTTGAACTCCAGGGCCGGGACATCTTCTCGCGCTGAACGGGACCTCCTCCTTCCCCGGCGACCGGGGGAGGAGGCTTTTTTTTCAGCTGATGACGCCCTTTTTCAGGAGCAGATTGCCGTATTTGCGGGTCTCGCCCGTGACCACCACGCAGTGGACGCCCTCGGTCCGGTCGTAGAAGGCGAAGCGGTCGATGAAGCCGATATCTTCTTTCTCGCCGTGCTTTTTCAGCGTCTCGCGCACCAGGGTCACGTAGGCGTCATCCAGCGTGTCGCCGGGAACGGGGGCCATCATGACGGCGGGCTTTTCCTCGTACTGGTCCAGCTGCCAGACCTCGAGGATGGCATCCAGAAGCTCGGGGACGTTCATACCGGGAGCCTGAAGCACCGGGACATTCGCCTTGTAAGCGGGGAAATGGGCGTCGGAAAGGACGATTTCGTCCCCGTGTCCCATTTCCGCCAGGACCTTCAGCAATTCGGGGAACAACAGCGGACTGATTCCTTTAAGCATTTTTCTCTTCTCCTTGTTTGTCGCGGGCGGGACCTGCCGTCGCTCCCCTGAGGATGAAGAGGATCAGCAGGATGCCCAGAATATAGGGATAATACAGTTTGCCCAGCAGCTGGGGGATCCCGAAAGCCGTCCCGGTGCTCCGGGCGATCCCGGCGGCGATGAGGATCTGCGCCCCGTAGGGGATGATCCCCTGAGCCACGCACGAGGCGCAGTCCAGAATGGCGGCGATCCGGCGGCCGCTGCAGCGGAATTTTTCCGACAGCTCCTTCGCCACGGGCCCGGCGATGACGATGGCCACGGTGTTGTTGGCGGTGAAGAGATTCACCGCCGTCACCAGCAGCGCGCAACCCGCCTCGCAGCCCCGGGGCCCGGCGATGAGCCTTTCGATCTTCTTCATCAGATAGGAAATGCCGCCGTTGTACCGGATGACGCCCAGCACACCCCCGGCCAGCACGGCCACGATCAGCGTCTCGGCCATGCCGAGGATCCCCTTCCCGGTGAGCGAAAGGCCCGCCGTCAGAGTGAAGGAGCCCAAGGCAACGCCGATGGCCAGCGCGAGGAGCGTCCCCGCGAAAAGGAGCAGGACCACGTTCATCCCGGTGAGGGCGCAGACGAGAATGGCCGCGTAGGGAAAAATCCGCAGAAAGTCCCGGAAACCCAGGGGCGACGCGGGGAGCGGCGTCCCGCCGGAGTTGGCCGCGAAGAGGTAGATCAGGAGCGTGAGCACGGCGGCGGGCAGGGCGATCTTCATGTTCACGAGGAATTTTTCCTTCATGCCCACGCCCTGGGTCCGGGTGGCGGCAATGGTGGTGTCGGAGATCATGGACATGTTGTCGCCGAACATGGCGCCGCCCACCACTGTCCCCAGCATGAGGGCCGGGGGTGTGCCCGCGGGCTCCGCCAGCGCGACGGCGATGGGGGCCAGCGCCGCGATGGTGCCGCAGCTGGTGCCGATGGCGAGAGAAATGAAGCAGGAGACCAGAAACATGCCCCCCGCCAGCAGATTGCCGGGGATCAGATGCCGGGCGATGTTCACCGCCGACTCCACCGCCCCGGAGCCCTTGGCCACGGCGGCGAAAGCGCCCGCGAGAATGAAGATCAGTCCCATGAGCATGATGTTGCTTTCGCCCATGCCCCGGACGAAGATCTCCACCTTCTCATCCAACTCGGCGCCCTTCCCCGCGAAGAGGGCGGCGGCCGCCGCCGCCAGAAAGGCCACCGGCATGGGGATGGCGTAGAAATCCCCGGCGTAGATCGACAGGAAGAGGTAGAAGATCACGAAGACGGCGAAGGGGAAGAGGGCCTTCAGGCCGGGATCGAATCCGGAAAATCTCATTTTCGCCGTTTCCTTCAATACTTGAACGCGGGCAGGTCTTCCCGGTACAGCTCCCGGAACTCCCGCCAGATGTTTTTGGCCTGATTGATGCTGCGGACGTAAGGGTCGAGACAGAGAGCCTGCAGCACCAGACCGTCGTCCCCCTCTACGGCGGCCCGGGCGATCATTTCGTGCAGGGCGACCTGACGGCGGCTCAGCTCGCAGGGACCGGGAGGCAGGGCCCCCACGTGGATGGCGCGGACTTCGCCGCCCACGGCCAGCGCCGGAATATCCAGGATGCAGTCGGCGGGAAGATTGTCCACCGCGCCGTGATTGACGATGTTGATGGCGTCGATGTAGCAGGGGGTGTTGGTTTCCAGCGCGGCGATGACCCGGCAGGGATTTTCGGCGTAGTAGGGGTGGGCGGGATCCCGCGGGAAGGGCGGGATGGGGCCGCCTTTGGCGGCCTGCTGCTGATCTTCCAGAGTCCGGTTGCCCTGCCGGATCTTTTCCTCGTAGAAGGAGGCCAGATTGCGGTAGCCGTACCGCCCCCATTCGGAAGAGTCGTAGAAGCACGAGGTGAATTCCACGATGTGTTCGTCGTAGCCCACAGGGTACATGCCGAAGATCTCCAGCAGCTCCAGCGTGAAGGTCTGCCGGGGGATGTTGTCGAAAGCCTGATGCCAATAGGGCGATCTGCGGACCATCTCCAGAAACTCCGCCATGAAACTCGACCGGGTACCGCGTTTCCGGATGTCGAACAGCCAGTTGAAGTGGTTGACCCCGGCGGTGACGACCTCGAGTTCGCCCGGCTCCATGCCAAGCATCTCGGCGATGACGCCGAAGGAGCCGTGGACCTGATGGCAGAAGCCCAGACACTTCACCTTGGAATAGTTCTTGAAGTAGGTGCAGATGACGGACATGGGGTTGGAAAAACTCATGAGCCAGGCGTCGGGGGCGTACTTCTCGATGTTTCGTCCGATCTCCCGGTAGAGGGCCACGTTCCGGAGCCCGTGGATCAGCCCGCCGGGGCCGC
>JAFSYV010000316.1 GCA_017443585.1 Lentisphaeria bacterium
ACGGCATCAAGCCGCCAGTGCGTACTGTTCGTTCGCAGTTGTTGTTTCGATCGATTTTTTACGGGGCCAACGATCATCCCCGACATGCCGTCAAGTCCGAGCCGATCCGGTCGAATCCGGAACATCCCCATTCTTGCAATTGCCCAATATAATGCCTTTTCCCGGTTTTTCAAGCCCCGATTACGAAAAAAATGAACTTTTTCACCTGTTTTGTCAGCAATTCCGCCGCTTTCCGGGCATAACCACCGAAATCACCGACTTCCGCCGCAGCCAGTTTCAACCACGTGTCCGCCTTTGGGGGACCGTTTTTGTATCGGATATCGCTGATATCCGGCGGCGGATTCCCGGGAAAAGCGAATCCGGGAAGCATGACGGTAATAACGTTTCTCAGGAGTTCCAGTCCATGTCGTCGTACTTCGTGTCCGAAGCGGGCGGCAGCCCCCTGACAGACCAGTCGTGGTGCTCTCTGCTCCTGATTTTTTCGTCGCTCAAAAGGAAATACTCATGGCTGATCCCGGCGTTCTTCGGTTTTCCGCCCCGGTATACAGGATCATCCCATGTCACATCGACGTGATACCAATGGCCGTCCAGATTGACATAATTCCAACAGTGATTCATGTCATTGCTGTTCACCTCTTCCGACTTGATGCCGGCAAGGTTCAGCAGGTAGCGGTAGGCCATGGTGTAACCTTCGCAAACGGCACGGTGCCGAACCAGCACACTGTAGGCGGTACGGGCGAGGGGTGTGGGGTCTTTTTTGTCGCGAGCCTCCTCGTCGTAGTCACAAATGTCGATGATATAGTCATGCAGTTTCAGCGCCTTTTTCACGGGATCGGCAACCCCGGCCAACGACTTCATAGCTTCGGCCGCGGCCCGTTCCAATCTGGCTTTGGCATCGGCAAATTCCTCTTTCCGGATGCCGTAGATGAGCTCCCTCAAAATGCACGAAACAATCGTTCCCTCCGGCATGCGCTCCACTTCGCAGCAAAAAGATTTTGCCACAAAAAAGATTTCCGGAGAATTCCAGAGCACATCGAAAAAGTTTTCCTTCACTTTTTCCTCGGACCATCCGTACTCCGTACAGAAACGGGTAAGATCGACCGCGTCCTTGAAGTCCATCAGATCAGCCGTCACCTGAGCGGTAAATTCCTTGAACTGCCTGCGTTCTTCTTCCGTTCGTCCGCTGAAATCGATGTACTCCTCAAAACGTTTCCTCCGCTCTTCCTCCAGCGTCTTGAGCTCATCCTCAAGACCGCCCTCATCGTCTTCCGGGTATCCGGAATCCCGCAGCAGCTGCCGGATTACATCGAGCCCGCGTTTTATCTGGCTTGTCCATTGTTCCCGCGTGAGTTTCTCCTCTTCGGCAAACGCCATCTGAGACAGGCGCCGGAGTTCTTCAAAGTCGACGTATTCGCCATTGTTCCGCACGAGGATCTTTACGATATCCTTAAGCAGGCCAGCCTTGAAGGCCGGATCGTCTCTGAAGAGGGTCCGCGTCAGCAGCGGAAAAACCACTCTGCCGCTGTTGTTGGGCTCAAGCAGCCAGACCAGGAGACGCCCGAAAGCACCTTCGCGCTCCTCGAGCAGGAAAACAGGCGTCATCGCAAAGAAGGAGACCGCCCCCATCCTGTTTCGGAGGGCAATGGAAAACGCATGGGTCAGCGGCGCGGAAAATCCGCCCGATGCCTCCGTGGCCCACTTCCCCGTCAGGCACTTGCAGACATTTTCCCCCCCGGAGTCGGCGTCGGGGAGGAAAACAAGACAGGACATGAACGCGGCGTACGCATATTGCCGGGGCGGCCTGCACGAACTCGAACGGGCCAGAGAATTCATCAGGCCGCAGATCTCGGCTGAAACAAGATCGGTGAAAGACTCCCCGAAACGGAGGAAGAACCAGGCGCAGCCTTCGGAATCCTCCTCTTCCAGCAGACTGAAGCCGCCTTCCGGCAGCTCCCACGAAAAGCGCCGGACGGGGATGTCGCGGGAAAGCCCCCGCCGGGTCTTTTTCTCGATGACCACCGCGCACTCTTCCTCCGACTTTTCCGGCTCCAGAAATGTTCCGAAGGAATAGTGATTTCCCTCCCCGGTGACCAGTTCAAGCCGGTCGGAGTGAGCAAGATCCGTCTTGCCGACGGAAACGCCTTTCTCGTCGAGCCAGTCGGCGACCTGAGAAGAACCTCCGGAAATCTTGCTCAGGCCTTCCCCGGAGCACAGATACAGAGCCTCTCCTTTGGAACCGGAATCTGACTGCCACCGCCAGATGCCCTCCTGCGTATTCGGCAGAAGAGCGAAGTCCACCTGTTCCGCATTCGAGATCGCCGTCTGGGAATCCAGGACGAAAAACGGCCAGATCGGCGCCTCAGGGTAACTGTCGCAAAGCCATTTGACCGGGACAGTGCCTTCCGGCATCACATTTATCCTCGCATCCCGGAGAAATTTGTGCTTCAGGGAGATCCCGAAATGGCTCCATACCACGTCGGAAATCGGTGTCAGCGGCGGCAGGAACTGCAGAACGCTCCGCAAATGATAGACGCTCAGAGGAAATGCCGTTTCATCCGGCAGCAGGGCGAATTGCCCTTCCATGGCCGTCTTTTCGGGTTCATTTTCCAGCGCGATCCGGAAAAAGACCGGTACTCCCGCCTTCCCGTCGGGCATACTGAGCCGCAGCGCCGCCGCGGCATTTCCGCTGGTGAGCGAAAGATAAAAGATCGTATCGAAGGGCATTTTTTTCACATCAAGCTCATAAAGGCGCGAGCTGACCGAAACGACACCGCCCTTCTTTTTATAGTCGGCTTCCAGCTTTTTCGCTTCATCCCGGCCGATCTCCTTGCTGTAGAAAAGTGCACTGTACTTTCCGATGCAGAGACCGAGCAGAAAATCGGCCGCATTTTCCAGCACCCGCTCTTCCCCGCCGAATTCGGCAGGAGAGACCCGCAATGTGCCGCACCAGAAAGGATCGCACGGGCGGGGACGCAGCCTGACCGCATTGTTTTCCTCACTGAAACGGGGAAACAGACGTTTCCCGAGATCGTCGACCCCGTACTCATTCAAAGGAGCCGTTGCGATCACGAACTGTCCCGTCACATATTCACTCGCCTGAAGGAGGCGGAACTTGTCGAGAATAAAAGCCAGATGCGCCTGAAGCGTAAGCGGCATTTCGAGAAAATCGTCCACCAGGATCACCGAATAACTGAGCAGAAGGCGTCGTCGTTCCTCCAGCTGTTTCGGCGATATCAGATTGCTGTTTCTGAAGAGGGCTCTTTCGACCTGCTCCGGCACGGCGAACAGGATGTTCGGCGCCAGTTGCCGGGGCTCGTCGGAATTTTCCTGCGGGATCCAGTCCCCCACGAAACTCGTTCCCAGACAATCGGCGGTGTAGTAACTGTCCACCCAAAGATCGTGCAGACGGGCCTTAATCTTTTCCGCGAGGGATCTCGCATAGGAATCGTCCTGAACGATGTACAGAACGTTCTGTCCCCTCACGACAGCCGCATAGACGGCGGCCGCGCAGAGAGCTTCCGTTCTGCCGCTGCCTTCGGGACCATGAAGGATGATATCCGGCAGAGCCGGCTGGGTCTTGTTCTCTTCGAGGAAGTCGGCCAAAGCCTCTTCGTACAGATCGCGGAATTTATCCAGAAATTCCTTCTGATCGACCGTCGGGATCAGACGCTTCTGATCGGCTGCGGGACTCAGGCCGTTCATCAGCGCGATCAGGGGAGACGATCCGCCGTCCTCCTTTACGTGCGGAGAAAAACTCGTCAGAGACTGCCGCCCTCCGGCCTCGTACCGGATACCTTTCCGCCCCTCCAGCGCTTCGATGATGTACCGCGCCTGCTCGGGGATCTCGTCTTCCTCTTCGGCGGCTTTTTCCTCTTCTTCCGGTACGGCTGCCTGTTTCCCCTCCTGAACCACTTTTTTCCGCCAGAACCACCAGAGGGTGAAAAATATCAGAGAAAGGGGCAGCATGAGGATCCATATGGCCAGCCGGTATTTCGGGATGAAAAACGAAGCGCAGAGCAGACCGACGCAGCCGAGCGCTGCCCACAGCAGGAGCGGACGGCGGACCAACTTCTCATTCTCTCGGGGCTTCTCCACTCCGGAGCAGAGGATCCAGGTCAGCACACACAGGAAAGGCGACCCCGCCAGCAGACAGAGAAGGGCCTTGACATTCCCGAGCTTCGGCCCGAAGTCGAATTTCAGGAAAGGCAGCGAGGGATAGCGTTCAGCCAGTTTTTTCAGGAGCGGCATTTCGGGCAGAACCGAAAGACCGTAGACCAGCAGCCAGAAAACGAGGAAGCCGACCGGCAGCCACCACAGGGGAAAGACCAGCTCGTCCTTGTTGGTGAAGGCTCCTTTTTTTCTGCCGATGGCGAAACAGGCCATATACAGCACACACAGAGTGACCAGAAAGCCGAGCGAGAAGAAAACGGCATAGGTCAGCACCCCGATTTGCGCCAGAAAATCATTCCACGCGAAAAGGTCCTCGTAGACCAGCACGCAAAACACGACCGCGACGATGATCGGCAGGAACCCGAGAAGCAGAAAAACCATCCTCTGCTTTTTCAGGCTCTCCGGATGGGAGGACCAGAAGCCCAAAGAGTCCTTGACAAAATCGGAAGCCATCATGCCTTCCCTTCATCGGCGGTCCGGGCAGCGGGCCGGAACGTCAGCACGTCGGAATCTCCGAGCTCGAAACTGACGTCGAATTCCTGATAGTACAGAGCCGCGGTATGGGTCGTTTCGAGCAGTTGGGACTCATATTCCCTCATCGGCTCCTTTTTCCCGTCTGAACCTTTGAAACGGAAATCGAAAAAAGAAGAACTTATGAACAGGATCCTGCGCTGAGTACCGAAATAACTGGACAGCGAAGCGCTCAGAAGAGGACCTTCCGGCAGCTGATGAACGTTTTCTGTGTACTGTTTGAACGCCTTCCTGAGATCTTCCCCGCCGTTCCGGATACTTCTCCTGAAGATCTGATGGTGCGTTTCACCCAGAAAACGGACGATGAAACCGCGGATCTGGGAAATGAACATCGCGGCAGGGAAATAGCCCGCCTGATTCCCGTCTTCCAGGCACAACCGCTTCCACAGGTCGAAAAACGACTCCTTCCCGTCGGCGGGTCTCCCTTTGACATAACCTTCGATGTAGCCGGCTTCACAGGAGGTATCGTTGATCGAGAGAGGGCCCATTTTCGTGCGCGTCAGCCTGAGATAGTTCTCCCGCACCAGGTCAGGGTCGGGGTAATCCTCGGGATTCGGCGGCGAAACGTTTTTTTCATCGGGTTCCAGCAGCGAACTCAGCCGGGCCGCCAGCTCCTTTTCTAGGATGAAAAGTACGCGCTGCATGAGACGGTTCGTCCTGAAGCGGACACACTGAAGCGCCAGCGTATCCCGTTTCCCGACGGAATCGAAAAACATATCCCGCACAAGTTTGTTCCGGCGGCGCATTATCCCGTCTGCGGCAACGCACTTTTCCATGATCTTTCCGGCGGCATTGTTCCCGGCCCGGTTATGCAGCATCATGAGCAGCAGGCAGGCCGCCGCGGACCCGAGAAAGACCATTCCGGACAACTGAACGATCGTCGAGAACCCGACGCCGAAAAGCTGGAACAGGTACAAGTGCCAGAGCATCAGCGCGGCGAAAAGCGTTGTGGAGCCCATTATGAGGGCAGTCGTGCCGAGGCCGATGTAATGAGCCTGAGCCTTTTCGAACTCCCGGGTGTCCTCCTCCAGTTCCCGCAGCAGCCGCCGGCGGGCTTCTTCCTCGTCGCTGATCTTTTTCCAGTCTCCCGAATGATCTTTCTTCAGAAAATCATGCACGGCCTTTCGCTTGCTGTCGAACTCGTCGACAAAGCGCTTCACGGCCCCGGGCTGATAATGGACCGTGGTAAAACAGTCCCTGACATCGGTGGTGTAATCCTTCGGACGGTGCTCTTTGCTCTTGCTCCACCCGACCCGGGCCGACCTGAGCTTCCCGAACGCCTCCTCCCAGTGTGCGGGGGAACTGACTTCACTGCAGTACTCCGATGCCCGAAGTCCGGACCAGTTGCGGTGAACGAGTATGGAAAGCGGTATCCCGCGGAATTCCCACGCCTTGGGATCGGGGGCCGGCAAATGCCAGCAGGGTTCCGGTTCTTCCGTGAATCGCCGAGGCACCACCACGTCCCGCATGAGCTTGAATTCGGCCATCTCTTCGTCCTGACCGACAAGCTCCCGCAGTCGCTGGACGGCATCTCCCAACGACCGCCGCACCTCCTGACTGGAAGCAGGCGGAACGGAAATCGTGCAGGTCGAAGCGCGCCAGACTTTCACGCCGCCGTTTTCCCACAGAGGTTTCCGGAGATCGCCGTTGTCTTCCTGCGACAGCATCAGTGCGCAGAGGAAACGGCCGACCGTCACATCCCACAGGTACTCGGAGTGATACAGGCCGCTGCCCAGCTGAAGATTGTAGTCGAGAAAGTAACAGGCCGTGAAAACTTTGTTCTTGCCGATCAGGCCCTCCAGGCGTTTGATATCTTCGGCCGAGGCCTTGACCTGCTCCTCGCAGGCGATGAGCACGAGAATATGCTGCGCGTTGGGTTTCTTCTTCGGGAAGCGGATGTTCACCACCTTTTTCAGGTTCTCGCTCCACCGGATGATGTCCTTGAACGTGGCGCCGAACTCCGCATAGGTCTCGTTCCGTTCCCGCGTGCCGGGCGTGGTATCGGTCGCCTCGTTGTTCAGAAACAGGATATGCACCACGACGGAATCGAAAAGGAACCGGACGAGCATGCGTTCCTGATGATCCTTCTCGACCACACGGGTGTCCATTCCGAAAAATGCCGGGACATCGGCGACGCGCTCCTGGGCTTTTGCCAGCAGGGCATCGCTTTCGGGATAGGAGATATCGAAGGGCCACAAATAGATGCCGGGATCGGACTGCTCCTCCCACAGCGGCTCCTTCTCGATGTCCCTGAGCAGATGCTGAGGCAGCGCATCCGAATATCTGAGGCGGGTCCTCGCCTTTCCGGGGGCAGCGACAACGATGGGTAAAAAACGCTTCACGACTTCTGTCTTTCTTTCCGCAGGCCGAAAGACCCGCACGGCCGGGACGGTCGTGCGGGATCCGGTCACGCAGGGGAAATCACCGCCGTCCCTTCACTTCCTTCACGACTGACTTGGCGAACTCGAACAGCAGTTCCCAGTACTTCTTGTCCTCGGGCTCCTTGCAGTTTTTGTATTCGCGCTCGATCCAGTCGCGGCACTGTTCCACAACGGCTCTGTAGCGGTCGCCGAGTTTCGGCAGCAGGAAGGCGCCGAACAGTTCCGCTTCATCCAGAAGGCCCTGACGGATCTTATCGCCGTTGCTCCGACTCTTTTCCTTTTCGCTATCGGTGCGGTCACCGGGAAGCCCCTGGCCGTTCAGAAATTCGAAGACATGGTTGATGCTGTTCGCCAGTTTGCCCACATCCCAGGCGGAATCGGAGTCGCTCATCTTGCTGTCCTCGACTTCCTGCTGCTTGCGGAGGAAATAGAAGAACTGAGGATGCTTCGGGTTGGGCTTGAAAGCCTCCTTTTTGTCCTCGGAAAGCTCCCTGGCCATCTTGAGCAGAGGCATCCTGAATTCGTACTCCTCGAGCGCTTCTCTGGCGGGAGCGAGCTTCGCTTCATCGACGGCATGGCCCAAAAGCGCATAAAACAGTGCACGGCAGACATCGTTGACCTGCTCCTGGGCCCTGTCGACTTCATCCTTGGGCCGCCACGGGCACCAGCGCAGCGCCCGGTGAGGCTCGGACTCCAGCGTGAAGAACGGCGCCAGGAATGCAACCCCGACCTCCTCCCTTTCCTTCCAGCAGCCGTCGATCCGGTCCTTGTAGAACAGGGCGGTGCAGTTGTGGTCCAGATCCTCCGCCTCGAGCAGCTCATCGGCGTAGTCCTCCCAATAGTCCATGGACGCGATCCTGTCGATCGGCGCGGCATCCCTGTCCCTGTCCGCATCATCCGCATCACTATTGCCCGCATTCGGATCGGTGACGTCCGAACCGTAACCGAGCAATTCGGAGGTGTAGACAAGTATGCGGTCAGGAGGAGTATGTTTATCGGTGTGCTGCAGAATGATCGGCATCAGCGAATACTTCCGGGAGCCAAAGTCTTTCTTCAGCTCCGACACCAGCTGTTTTTCGTCTACGCCGTAGGTTGCCAGGTCAAACGGCAGGACGATCAGACAGGAAAGGGGCTGGCTGTCGCCTTTGGCCCGAATATTGATCCAGGGCTGGCAGATCTTCGTGAGGGAAAGGATGGCCTTTTCAATGGCTTTTTCCGTCGTGACCACTTTAGGCTTCCCGGCTTCGTCAGTCAGATAATCGGAGGTCTTGGAAGAGGTTTCAAGCCCGAGGAACTCTCTGAACTGGTCGAACAGAGTTCCGCTCAGGGCGTCCGGGGTCTCGGCCAGAAGCTTGTTCCAGGCCTCGATGTTCCTCTCCAGCACCTTGTCGAAGGAAAACTCGCGATCGGTGACGGAACGACCGGCTTCGACCTTCAGCCCGACGTTGGCCACCACCTCGTCCTTGATGATCCCGGGGATCGCGCGGCGGGCTTTTTCACGGGTGGAGTACTTCCCGCCGTCGCCGATCTTCAGCAGATTATCGAGCTCTTCCCGGATGGCGTCCTTGATGGGGTCGCCGAGCGCAAAGCGGTTTCTGGGATCCCGCAGCAGAGCCGTCAGCTCATCAGGGCTCAATATCGGTTTCAACCGGCGGCAATACAGCTTTTCAACCTTTTCAAAATCCGGAATATCTTTCCGGACCGCACCGGGCTTGCCGGGATCGACGAAGAGCTCATCGAATATCTTTTCATAGGGCTGGGAGAACACCCCGCTCAGAGACTCTTCCAATTTTCTGCCGGCTTCGGTGACCAGAGTTCCCATCAATTCCAGACTGTCCCGGATGCCCGCCAAAGCTTCGACGGCATCCTTGAAGAAATCGGCCAAAAAGGGCCTTATGCGGAAGAACACGGCCGCGTTTACGAAACACTCGAATTCATCACAGAGCTCCTCGATCTCACCGGGGTTGAAGGGGGCCGCCCAAAATATCGCGCCCTTGATTTTTTCAGGCAAAGTCGTACCGGACTTGGCGATCACGTCCGCTTGAAATTTGTTGATGAGGGATTCCGCGGAGGGGCATCCGGGGTTATCGAAGCCCGGCACCGGGACCGCCTCCTGAGTCAGACATTCGCGGTACTTGGAAAATGTTGCGAGCAGCTCCTCGGTATAGAGCATGGCACGCCGGAGCGAAAGAGACTCTCCTTTTCCTCCGACCTGTTCCATGACGTAATCCCGGAGGGTCCCCTTCAAATTCGCACTGTCCAGCTTCGCCGCCTTGAGAACGGTGCCGAAATCCTTCGCTATATCGGCATCTTTCAGCTCCTCCAGCGACAGCTTCGCGACGCAGTCCGAAGCATCCCGGACATGCTGTCGGGCAAGCGCGTCCCGGAGTGTGTTGGTAAGGTTCGATTCCATTCTGGGCGAACCCTCTTCAGCTGGAACCTGACCCAGACCTGCCTTTTTTCCGTTGCGGAACAACGCCATCAACGTTCCGGGGAGAGATGTTGCGTCATCCATACAGCCCGAAGCACCGAAAGTCAGCCGGTCGGGGATCTGCAAATGAGTTTTCCCGAGGAAGGAGGTGTCGAAAGCACTCTTGTCGACGGCGGTTCCCACCAGCTTCCGGGCCTCCTCCTCCAAATCCCCCTGCGCCTCTTCCGACACGATCCACAGGTCGTTGAGGAACGTCTTCTGCACCTGAGTCTCCAGATAAGCCTGAATACGGAAGGTGTCGATCTCGAAAGTCGTGGAAGCAAACCCTCCGATGAGGGATTTCATGTTGTTTTTCACGGCGTTGATCGCCCCCGCATTGACGATCCTCGCGTAAAGCGCGGCAGCAGCCATGTTGAAATAGTGCCCGCGATACTTGTCGTCGTCTTCTTCAAGCTTCAGCGGCGCGCTCCCGCCGGTTTGGCCGAACACCACGTAGGCCCCCTGGACCGGAGGCACCCGGTTGATGTCTCTGGTCTTGAAGCCGTCGAACGAGATGGCCCCGTTGATGCGGCTTTTCGTCGGGCGGAGCGAAGGCAGGAAAAAGAACTTTTTCTCGCTGGTGCTTTTTCTCAGGCGGAACCAGGCGGCCAGTTCGGACATCCCGGTACAGGCATTGAGGTTCATGCACCTTGCCTGATTGGAGTCTCCCTTCGTGATATTCCCGAAACAGGAGGCGTCGAAAAATATGCCTTCGATCCGCGCTTCCTCCAGCTTCAGCTTGAGCAGACACTCACGGACCTTGAACGCCACGAGGGTCCAGGAGCCGCGTCCCGTCCCGCCTGCCAATCCAGCCACGACGAAAACTCTGACGTCCGCCCCCTTGATGGTGTTCGTGTCTCTGAGGTGGAGCCTCTGAAACAAGGCGTTGACCCGATCCTCGATCCGGTCCATGCTGTTCCATGCCGCAAGATAAGAGATCTGGGGACACTGCCCCGCTCCGGCCGTTATGTCCTGGATCTCTTCGGCGCGGAAGGGGTTCCCGTCCGCGCTGTACCACCAGTATTTTTTCATCAGGTCGGTGACTTTGTCGTTGAATGAGTCAAAAGTTTCACTGACGATGTCATTCAGCTGGGTGCAGCAGTCCGTAATGTGGATCGTCTCCACCACCGGCGAAGTGGAACGGCCCATCTGGGCCTGGATCTTTTCCTGGAAATCGGACAGATCATCCTTGTTGGTGTCTAGGACGAGGTAGGCGACACTTTCCGCCATGGTTTCTCTGATATCGCCGTTGCTCGCCATCAATTTGTTCAGATGAATCAGCGTTTTGATCCCCGAACCGCCGCAACCGACCAGCAGAGTTTTTGTATTCAGCCCCATGATTTCTTTCCTTTTGTTCCCTTTGTTTCAGTTATTTGCTCTTATATCAACCAGATGAACCCCGGGGCGGAAGCCGTATTCCGCCCCGCGATCCATCAACTTGCCCCTTTTCTGCCGGAGAATCCCCGAAAAAATTCCTTTGTCAGAAATAGAACACCCAAAGCCCCGCGACGACCAGTGCCGCCAGGACGGTGACGAGCAGCGTCCAGTAAAAGATCGAATCGCCGTAATAATTTCGAGACATATCCAGAACCAGCTCAAGATAGACCTTCCTCTTGCCGTCCTTCGACAGGGACAGAATTTCAAAAACCACGCCGAGGCAGGTTGAATTGGAGTCCATTTTCCACTGGTTGGTTTCCGTAACGCCGGAAAGTTCCATCTTTTTCGCCCACTTTTCCTGCAGCGGATTGATCGTCAGCTGAGCATCCGCGGGACTCTCGGCCAGCAGCTCCCGCAAGGGGATGATTGCCCGATGTTGTTTCCGGATCCAGCGGTGGTTTTCCTTCAAACGCTTGGGGGGTCTGATTTTCCCGACCTCTTGACTTTCGGCCTTGTCCATCGGCGGCTTCTCCTCTTTGCGTCTGTGGTGCAGTTCCCACCCCAGGGCTTCGTTGTTCAGAAGGAGCTTGCCCAACGCCCGGAATACGATGATGAACACCACGATCGCCGCCAGCGAAATAAGCGCCGCCACCAACCCGGAAGGCCGGACGCGAACCGTGCACTCCGCCTCTTTCAGAACGGTTTTTCCCTCCCGGTCCAGCGCCTGAAGCTGGAACTTGAAATCGGTCCGGCCCACGGGGACCGGGAACTCTTCGCCGCCCAGAAAGATCTCCACTTCGAAATGCGGGTCCAGCCCGTCCTTGTACACATCATAGTCGCCTTTTTCCGGATTCCATTTCAGCAGACGGCACTTGAAATAATCGCCGGTGCCGGTATCGCACAACAGGACCTTGTCCCCCTTGACGTAGGAGGTCTTCATGGGCTTCAGACTCAGTACCGGCTTCGGCTCCTTCGATTCGGTGTCGGTTTCCAGGGATCCCTTGAAATCCTTGTCGCATTTGGCGCATTTGCAAACCACGGTGTGGGGGAACTTGCCGGCCTTGCTCATGACATGGACCACGCTCTGCTGCCCGGCATCCGGTTTTCCCGTCTTCCCATCATCGCCGAATGTCCAGATGATGTCCTTGTACTGCCCTTTCATCAGGCGGAACTCCACTTTATCGTAGAGCCTGAAGGCCCCGGAAGCGGTCTTTTCCCCCACCCGGAAGGAGCCCACCTCGAGTTTGTCGGGGTGATCGCAATCGAGATTGTAGGTGATGGTCGCCGGATCAGGAGTGACCTTCCGGCCCGGCACGGCGGCATCTTCCGCTTCGACCGAAAACGTGACTTTCTCCCTCTTGGGCTCGCCCTCGGGAGGATACATGCACTCAGTGCGGCCACGGGCCGCCCCGATCACATTTCCGTTCGCTTTCCAGACGACGCTCCCCGGTTTGATAGCCCCTTTCGTCGCCTTGATCTTGAGCGTGACCTGCTTCCGGAAATCCAGATTGCTGCCGTTCGGTTCCATGCCCGAAAACTCGATCGCCAGCGGCTCCTTGACCACCAACAACCGCTTATCTTCACAGGTCTGGTCGAGCCCGTCGTAGCAAGCCTTCACCTTTACCTCGTACTTGCCCGGCTCTTCGAAAACATGACTGCTCCCGAGTGTCTTGCTGTCCAGGCTGACCGAGTACCGTTTTTCCTTGTTGGCGGCAGCAGCTCCTTTGGCCTTGTCGTCATCGGCAACAGGCGTCTCGGCTTTCCCAAGCGGCCCCTCGACATACCAGACACAGCTCGACGGTTTCAGATTCCCCCGGGACACCGCCCTGAACGAAACTTTTTCCCCGGTCAGTCCTGCTTTCGGCTGTTCGAGTTCGATCCCGATGGCAACGACATTGATTGTGCCCTCTATCTTCGACTCCCTGTTGTCTTTCGGGAAGACGCTGAACCGGTAGGGCTGAGCTTTGTCGAACGTGCGCGAGAGAACTTCCCCGTTTGCGGAGTACTCGGTCCTGTCACTGAACTTCCAGACATATTCCTTCGCGCTGCCTTCGGCCTTGAAAAACACTTTTTCGCGTTTTCCGTTCTCATCTTTCTCGAGAACGGTGAGCACCTGACCGTTCCTGAAGGTGGTATTCTGCACCTCGACTCTTTCGATCGTGGCCTTGGCCTGAGGAGCGGAAAGGTAAAACTCGATCGGCTTCGGCAGGATCAGCTTGAACACGCCGGGGGCTTCACGGGGACAGACGAAGGACACCGTGACCTTGGTCGTCTTCCCCTTCAGATCCGGAACAGGAACCTTGAACTGCTTCTCGGGCTTGCCGGGAAAAATCGTACAAAACCGGCCCGGCTCACTGCCGAACTGGACCTTGACTCCCCAAGCGCCTCTCTGTTTCAGGAGCAGTTTCCAGTTATCCTCATCCAACGGGAAAGAGGCGAACAGCCCGATCGTCTCCTGAAAGTTCTTCAAGACCTTTTTGTCGCAGGCGAACTCGACCCCGTACTCGGAAATCCGATTGACGCCGGGATTTTCCCTCTCGGTACCGATATTTTGTATGGAGACAAACGCCCCACCCTCCTTTTTCTTTGCCTCGATCCGCGCCAGCACACCTGCCCAGTCGCGTTCGAAATCGGCCTTGGCCCTGGCAAAACTGGTTCCGTTATTCGATCCGTACTTGAATCTCCAGGACTGTCCTCCGGTAAAATTCGCGCCGTCGGTGTAATCGAGCAGCTGCAATCTGACGTTGGGATCCTGCAGCCATTTTCCATTCCGTATTTCCTCCAGAACCAACGCCTTGGCATCGAAATAAGGAGTCAGTCCATCCTTTTTCGCGATAGCTATGATCTGCCCCTGCAAGTCACTCAGGAACCGCTCCCGAATTTCACGACTGGTGAATTTCGCGTACTCTTTCTTCCACCACCGTTTCTTGAAAGGCACGTTGTCCGGATTCACTTTCGTACTGTACAGATACACGTACACCTCGGAATCAAGGGGCAGAGCTCTGAATCGTTCCGGCAGCATTTTCCGCGTAACAAGTTGCGCTCTGTTCCATTTTTTCCCGCGTTCGGAGTACTCCTTCCCGTCCAAGTCGTAGTACCACATGGATCCGGAACAGTCGATGAGGAAAACGGCGACATTCTTCTTCTGGATTTTCTTCTGGTTCTGCTTCGCCCCTCCCGAAACGAGATCCGACTCGCCGCTGCGGCTGATTTTCACGTCGAACGTCAGCTCCGCCGCCGCAGCGAAGAGAGACAGCCCGGCGAGCAGCGCGGTGAGAAACACTTTCGAAAACTTCATCTCATATCCTCCTGAGGTCGTTTATTTTTCACCTTCGACGGGCGGGGCCGACTGCGCCTTCCCGGGGGCGGCCGGGGCGTTCCCCGGCTGCGCGGCGGCGGATTTCACGGAATCCAAAGCGGCCTTCCCCGCCTCTATGGCTTCCTTCTTGATCTTGTCGGCGATCTTCTTCCCGACCTTGGGATCGACCAGCGTATTCTGGACCTTTTCGCCCGAAGTGTCCTCAGAGGAGGCAGCGGGTTGTTCCGGAGCGAACAGGAGCTTGTAGGCGATGAACATGAGCGCGAGGAAAAGCAGTATCTGGATCGGGATCAGCAACAGCTTCGCAACCTTCCACATGACGAAAGTCAGAAGGATCATGACCACGATGATCACGATGCCTGAAGTACTCAGCAAAACGTCCATCAACAGCCCCCTTTTTCAGCTTCAATATGCAATAAAGACTTAAAAGCATTTGTAATATACACCGCCTTTTGATTTTTGTCAAGAGTAAACTCGCTGATTTTCGGCAAAATCTCCTGAACCGCAAGGCGGTAAGAGGTGATTTTTCCGGAGCAAACAAACGAAAACGCCGCCCCGACGCAACTCGCACCGGGGCGGCTTCGGGGGAGGAGGGCGTCAGCGGCCCGCGGCCGGACCGAGCTCGACGATCTCCACGTTGTCGAACCAGGCTTCGCCTTCGGCGTTCCAGATCCACAGCCCGAGAACGGGAGGCCGGCCCTCGCCGGTCTTCGCGGGCGTGACGAACTCGAAACTTTCCCGGTGCCATGGGGTCGTCCCCCGGACCTGCACACGGGGGAATCCGCTCCCGGCGCTCTTGTTGAAGTAGATGAAAGCGCCCGCGCCGCTCCGGCCGGTCAGTTTTTCCGTCTTCAGAAAGTAGGAAAGACGGTACCGGGTCGAGGGCTTCATGGCGGGCAGCTTGAACCCGGCGCTCATCCTCATGCCCTCGAGGTTCTTGTAACGGAGACTGCGGCCGCCCGAAATGAAGATGCGCGTGTCGGGACCGTACTCCTGTCCCCCCTTCGCGCCGCCGCTGCGCCAGCAGCTCGGCAGTTTCCCGTCGGCGAAATCGGCCTTCAGGAGATACGTGACCTTTTCCGGAGCAAGGAGAAGCCTTCCCCAGTTTTCAATGGCATGGAATCCCCCTCTCCGGCCGGAAACGGGGCACCACTGATAGTAGATCTCGCGGACCTTTTCTCCTCTCAGCGCCCGGTGGCGGCAGAAGTTCACGGGGAAGCCTTCGGGAGCGATCCGGCCCAGATCTTTGACGGGGATCTTCACAGTCACGCTCCAGCCGTCGGCGCGTCTGACCGCCTGCGCCGAAGCCGAACTGTTCCACGAAATATCCTTGCCTGCGCCGCCGCAGCGGTAATCCGTCAGGGCGCCGTTGGCGTTGACGACGAAATGAAAATAATTCTTCCGGTCGCCGGAAGGATCGAGGAGGATCTCCACCGCCGAGTCGGCGAAGGTCTCCTTCGCGTCTCTCGCGGTCTGTTTCGCGAGCAGATCGGCCATGCGGGGCTCCTCGCAGTCGAAGGTGAAGATGAAATGATCGTTATCCCGGCCGACGGTGACGCTGGTATTCACTTCGCAGACTTCCCCAGAGTAGGGACGCAGCCAGACCTTCCCCGGACAAGGGACGCCCCACGAATCCAGCGCCCGCTGGGATTTCTGATACCGTTCCGACGCCGCCGCCAGAGGCCCGAGGAGATTCTGCCGGATGAAGTTGATCCGCGCTACGGCCCCCGCGTCCCCCTTCGCGGCCTTCAGCGCGGCGTCGAAGAGGGCGTTGAACTCGGCCATTTTCGCAGGACTGTAAATTTCCGTCCACAACTGGTGGTCCGTGGGAACCTGAGCCACGGGGCCCAGCCCCGTTTCCACCACGTGCCCCAAGATCTTCCTGCGCCAGCAGTTTTCCAGTTCGTCGTAGAACTTCTTCATCATGGGGGCCCCCTTGCCGAACATGACGCGATGATGGTCGTCGAGCAGCGCTTCGGTGTCGAGGGCGGTGTTCCACATCTTCTTGCCCAGGATGTAGTTGTTCAGGTACTGGAAAAGGAGGAAATCGGTTTCGGACTCGAAATAGCCGCCGTCGATGAACGTCTTGTTGGCGTCGATGAACTCCCCCAGCCCCCGCGGGAGCATGGGGGGCACACCGGGCAGGGCCTTCTTGCCGTGCTTGCCGATGGCGTAGGTCCAGACGGGGTTCCGCCGGTTCGTCTTCTTCGACCACGCCCGGAGCAGTTCCGTGTCCTTCGGGTCGGCCCCGAGACCGTTCACGGCCACCATGACCCGGACATTGTCGGGCAGGCCGCACTTCGGAACATCCCTGTAGGGTCTGTAAGCCATGTTGGAAATGCAGCCCTTGAGGACGCCCTCTTTTTTCAGCCGGTTGGCGATCCATGCGGTGAACTCCCAGACGCAGTCGCTGACGGCCTGGCTCTGTTTCGGGTCACTGTAGATCTTTCCCCTTCCGGCTTCGGCGATCTTCGCGCACTTCTCACAGCCGCACCAGTAGAGCCAGTCCTGCGCCATGACGTTGAAAAGCCCCTTGCCGTAGAGGTGGAAATCCCAGCGGGGGAGGCCCCGGCTGGAGGCGGGCTGCCCCGTCAGGCAGGCTTTGGCGTCCTGATAGATCTCCTCGCGTACGGCGCTGTTGTAGCAGATGTGCCCGGTATGCTGGATGTCGGGCGTGATGCAGCGCCTGCCGTCGGGCATGAGGGCGAAGTATTCCGGGTGCTCCTTGGCGAAACGGCGGACCAGCTGGAGCTGATTGATCCCGTGGCCGTACTGCCCCAGCGCCTCCGAAAAACGCAGCCGCACCCGGGTCAATGTTTCCCCGTGGGGAGTGTCCTTCTTCCTGAAGTCGTACCCCGGCCAGGCAGTCTGCCCCCGTCCGGGGACGGGGATGTTGGGGGAGTAGTTCCGGTGGCTCATGTCGGGACGCTCCATGATCTCGATCTTCGGGGCCAGGTATAAAGCGCCTCGGGCGGGAATGACCGTCCCCGCTCCGGCGAAGAAAAAGCGCGCCCCCGCGAAGCGCTCCAGAAAGTCGTAGACCGCGCTCAAGGTCCCCCGTTTGTAGAGCTGCTGCCAGACATTCTGGGTCGGCGACCTCCTGGCGTCGTCCCGCCCGGCCAGAAAGAGCCGTTTCCCTCTCCGGATGATATAGTACCCCTCTTCCGGCAGCCGGTTCACGTCGATCCCGGCCTTCCGCAGGGAGGGGCAGTCCCCGAGGACGAGGGCGGTCCGGTTCCCGGAAATTTTGTTCACCACGGGGAACTTCTTCCCCGTCCCCTTCCGGAGAAATTCCTGCAGTTCCCGGGCGGCGAAATCCACCACGGGAAGGGATTGCTCCACCACGATCTCCAAGTCGGCGATCTTTTCCGGAGTCCCGGAAATTTCCATGATCCGGGGCGGCACCTCCGGAGCGGAAGCGGCGGCGCAGGCAAAGCCCGCCGCCAGCAGAATGACGAGCAGTTTTTCTTTCATATCGTTTCCTCGGTTTCTTCAGAAGTCGGAGAGGTTTCAGTTCGCGGCGAGAAAATTCTTCATCCCGTCCTTGGAGTCCGAGGTGGGCCAGCCCCGCCAGAAGGCGCAGCCGTAAAACCCGACCCCCGCCGCCGAACGGGATTGGAAGGGCAGCGAACCGTTGCTGCGGACGCTCACATGGCCGTCGTAGTGGACGAGATTGCCGGCGTTGCTGTGGCGCGTCATCACCCCCGCCCGCTTGTTGGCCGTGTCGTTGGTTCCTTCCCAGTAGTAGCGCAGGTAGTTGTTGGGGACATCCACCTCGGCGAAGATGGTCGTGACGGAGGGCTTCCGCAGCCGCCCCAGCCGGACGGCGTTCTCGTGGCCGAAGGCCCCCATGACGAAGGACCACCAGCCGTTGGCGTCGGAAGGTTTTTGCCGCTCGCCGAGGGTGGGACAGGTGATGCGGCTCCGGTTCATGACACGCCCGTCGTCCCTGAAGCGGATCCCGCCGATGAAGTCGCAGTTCTCGCTCCCGAGGTACTGGGCGAGCAGGCCCTTGTAGCCGCTTTTCATCGCCGCCCCCTGATAGAGGGAGCCGTTGGATTTGCTGTAGCTGCTGCCGGGACCCCCATTCCAGTAGTTGAAATACCAGTCCTTGTTGTCCGCCACATACTGGGTGGTGGCCAGGCCCAGTTCCTTGAAGTTGTTGAGGCATTTCGTCGCCTTGGCCCGTTCCCGGGCCTGCTGCAGGGCGGGCAGCAGCATGGAGGCGAGGATGGCAATGATGGCGATGACCACCAGAAGTTCGATCAGCGTGAAGCCGTGCACGCTCCCGGTGCGGTCCCTGAGACTTGGATCACTCATTTCTTCGTTTCCTCCTTGATGGGATCGGTGTTCGCTCGATTTTTCACGAAATTTCTTTTTCACAGTCGTAATTTCACCAGGTGTAATAGTGGGCCGAGGCTTTGGCGATCACATCCCCGATACTTTCCTTGAAAGTCAGTTTGAGCACGGGGATCTCCCCGTAAAGTTCGTCCGCCGGGTAGTGCCGGAGGATGACGACGGGCTCCTTGTTGGGGGAAACGCCCCGGAACTCCACCACAAGCGCGGTCCCCGTGTTCAGCAGTTCGGCGGAAACGGGAGGCGTATTAAGGGGAATCAGATTGATCTTCGACCCCGAGGGCGGCGTCATGAAGAAGAAATAGAGGGTGTTTCCCTGCCCCGTGCAGATGATGTCCTGATTGTAGACCACCCAGGGCCGGCAGGGCGCATACAGCGCTTCGCGGACGCGTTTGAACCAGGGCGTCACCCGGTCCAGCACCGCCAGATATTCCTTCTGCAGCCGCCCGTCGGCTTCGGGGGCGACGTTGAGCAGAAAATTGGCGTCACGGGCGATGTAGGAAGCGATCGCGCTCATGCAATATCTGGCGGAATGAAAATCCCCGTCCCGGAGACAGCACCAGCTGGAACAGGAGATGGAGTCACAGGCTTCCGTCGGCATGGCGAAGCCGGAATTGCCGCTCAGGGCCGAGCGCTCCGGAGTGCGGAAGTCCCCGTCGGGACTGAAGCCCCGGTCGTTGATGACCGCCGCAGGCTGCAGCTGCCGTATGAGCGCGTTGACCGAAGGATCGGCCCACTCCGTATTGTTGTTGTCCCACCAGATGCCGTGGACGGGGCCGTACTCCGTGCAGAGCTCCCGGATCTGGTTCTTCACGAACTCCATGTATTTCGGCATGTCGTGCTTCGCCGGATCCGTCACGACGCTGCTGCAGGTCCCGTCGTTGGGGTAGGCTTCGTGGGCCCAGTCCATGCACGAGTAGTAGATCACCAGCGGGAAATCACGTTTGTGACACTCCTCCGCAAGAAGCCGCAGGGGATCCTTCCCGAAGGGGGTGCGCATGACGTTGTAATCCGTGTACCGGGTGTCCCACATGCAGAAGCCGTCGTGGTGCTTGGCGGTGAAGACCATGTACTCCATCCCCGCCTCCATGGCGGTGTCCAGCCACAGGGCCGGGTCGAAGTGCTCCGCATGGAACTGCGGGATGTATTTATCGTACTCCTCTTTGGGGACACCGAATTTCTTCCGCTCCCATTCGGAGCGCCCGCCCACGGAGTAGATGCCCCAGTGGATGAACATCCCGTAATGGTGCTCGAGGAACCAATCCCGGCCGTCATTGAATCCGAGCATCTGCTGCCTCCCTTCTTTCCCAGTTTCCGTTTGACATCATGAGAATGAACATATATATTATACACGCGTTCAAACACTTTTTCAACCTCTCCCCCGGCGCATACCGGAGATCCCTGAACGGAACCCCGCACCCGCTGGAGTCCATGGACAACTGCGCCGGGACCCGGAAAATCCGCTGAGCGGGGAAACCGCCCCGCGCCTTACAGGATGTATTCCCGGACGGGGATCCCGCGGTACTTGCGCGCCTCGATCCACGGCCCGTACCAGGTGGGTTTTTCCGCGGCGACGCCGGTCAGGAACGCCTCGGTCTCTTCGGGGGAGTTTTCCCACATCTTGATCCTTCCCGCGTCCCGGCACTCTTCCAGAAGCTTCAGGCCGAACTCGCTGCGGGCGATGATGGCGGAAAGGCCCTTGGCCGCCGCTTCCCGTTTCCGGGGATCCTTCCGCATGTCCTCTTCCGTGGGCGGGAAGAGGTCGAAATTGGGCGGCAGGGCGGGGTGACACCAGGTGTCGCCGAAGACCACGTCCCCGGCGTAGCCCACCTTTTCCAGACAGATGCGGCACTCTTCCGGCGTGAAACGGCCCAGTGCGGCCACGCCGCCGCTGCGGACGAAGGCCTTTTGGTGGAGCACACCGTCTTTGGTGCGGACCGTCATCGTCCCCGGAAAGGCCCCCGTGCGGTAATTCAGCTCGCGGACATCCTCGATGTCGATGTTGAGCCACGTTTTCAGCAGCCATTTCGTCCCGGCGAGGGCCCAGTGCGCCGCGCAGAAGTTGCAGGAGATCAGTTTTATGATGCCGCCGATCTCCTGCAGTTCCGGGGTCATCATCATTTTGCGGAGGCTCTGGGCGTGGCAGGGAGTGGCGGAAACGGCGATTTTCTTCAGCCCCATCTCATAGGCTTCGCGGATCCCGAGGAGCTGGGGGTGGGGCTGATATTTGGAGCCGGAACACGCGAGCACATCCTTGCGGGAGGTGGCGACAAAGGCTTTGGCGAGCCAGGGCTTTTCCGGATCGTACCCGGCGAGGACGGCGCCGTCGATATACCCTTTTTCCAGCGCGAAGACCATGAGCGAAGTCGCGACGCCGCCGGAAACGCCGAGTTCGCGGATCTCGGGATCCGCCGCGCACCCCGTTCCCACGAACCGGAGGACGCCCCCCACCTTTTCGACGGTGTCCATATTCCTGCTGCGGCCGAAGAAGGTCTTTTCCATCCTGCCCAGGGGGACGATCCTCGCGGCGCAGACGTTATAGCATTTCATGCAGGAAGTGGTGGAACATTGGCCGGTCAGCTCCGGGTTGCGCCCCCAATTGTGAAGTTTCATCTCGATCGCCTTTTCGGGACACACGGCGGCGCACAGCCCGCATTCGTAACAAAGCCCCGTGTTGATGCACTCCCTCCGGAGAAGCCTGAATCCTTCGTTCGCCATTTTTCATCCTTTCGGTTGACTTGTCGGTAATATACCGTATCATCCCCCTTCTGTCAATGGGGAAAAAGGAACAATACATGGCAAAAAGAAACATTTTCGAAAAAAAGAAGAGGGCCTTCGTTTGCAAATACCGATCCTCCGGTGTATAGTAGGACGCGGGATTTCCGTGCCGCACCGAAGGCCGCGGGGTTTTCAGCGACGTTAAAGATGTTCATGGTGAAACTGATACGGAAAGGAGGACACACCATGCCGCCGTACTCATATTTCGATGAACTCAAGGTCGTCTTCGTCGGCCATTTCCGAAATCTGCATGAGGGAACCTTCCGGAAAAGAAGCCGGTTCCGGATGGGGCTGATGACAGGAACAAACGTGGAAAAACTCACGAAACAGGAGTGTTTCCAAGCCGTCTGCCCCATCGTTTTCTTCAATTTCCGGGAGGAGGAATACTGCTGGAACTCCTCGCCGAACGCGCCCCGTGAGAGTTTCTTCTTCGACGTGGAAGGCGCCCGGGCGAATCGGATCGAAACGATGATCGCAAACGATTTCCCGAAAGGGTTTCTGTCATGCCGGAATACGGCGCCCTTCCGGATGATCCTGAACGACATGAACGACGCCTTCATGCATTACCGGGCCACCCGGCCCTACCAGCTTCCGCTGTTGGCGGAACAGTTCCTGACGCAGGTCTACTCCGAATGGGCGGCGAACCTGCGGTCGGGGAAATATGACCAGCGGATCCGGGACACGGCCGCACTCATCCGGAACGATCCGGGGACCGCCTGCGATTTCCGGCGGTGCGCCGACGAACTGAAGATCACGCTGATTCATTACCGGAGGATCTTCAAGAGCGTCACCGGGCTTTCTCCCCATCAGTATCAGCAGAAATGCCGTCTGGCGGCGGCGATCCGCCTGCTGAAAAACGCTGAACACCTCCAGCTTCAGGAGATCGGCCGGATCTGCGGTTTTCAGGATCCGGCGGAGTTTTCACGCTTCTTCCGCAGCCAGACCGGCCTGTCGCCTCAGCACTACTGTAAAACCTTCTTCGAGTAGAAGGACACCCCTTGCCCGGACACAAAAAAGGACCGCCGCAAAAGATTCGCGGCGGTCCTGTGAGGGATCTTGCTTACTTGGCCAGCATGCAGAGCAGCACGCCCGCCGCCACGGCGGAGCCGATGACGCCCGCCACGTTGGGGCCCATGGCATGCATCAGCAGGAAGTTCTGCGGATCGCTTTCCAGCCCCACTTTGTTGACCACGCGGGCGGCCATGGGCACTGCGGAAACGCCCGCCGCGCCGATGAGGGGATTGATCTTTTCCTTGCTGAAGAGGTTCATGATCTTGGCGAAGATCACGCCCGTGGCCGTGCCGATGGAAAAGGCCACCGCGCCCAGCACCAGGATACCCACCGTCTGAAGCGACAGGAACTGGTCCGCGGAAAGCTTGGAACCCACCGCGATGCCGAGGAAGATGGTGACGATGTTGATCAGGGCGTTCTGGGCGGTGTCGCTCAGACGGTTGACCACGCCGCACTCCTTCATCAGATTGCCGAACATCAGCATGCCGATCAGGGGCGCCGCGTCAGGCAGCAGCAGCGCGCAGAGCAGCGTGATGAGGATGGGGAAGCAGATCTTTTCGACCTTGCTCACCGTGCGGAGCTGGGACATGCGGATCTTCCGCTCGGCTTCGGTGGTGAGGAGCTTCATGATGGGGGGCTGGATGATGGGCACCAGCGCCATGTAGCTGTAGGCGGCCACGGCCACCGCGCCCAGCAGCTGGGGACTCAGCCGCGAGGTGAGGAAGATCGAGGTGGGACCGTCGGCGCCGCCGATGATGCCGATGGAAGCGGCGTCACGGAGACTGAACTCGATGCCCGGAATGGCCCAGGTGAGCACCAGCGCGCCCAGAAGAGCGGTGAAGATGCCGAACTGGGCCGCGCCGCCCAGCAACGCGGTCTTGGGGTTGGCGATCAGGGGACCGAAGTCGGTCATGGCGCCCACGCCCATGAAGATGAGGAGCGGGAAGACGCCGGATTCGATACCCACCTGATAGATCATCCACTGCAAGCCGCCGGGGTTGGAGATCCCGGCGAGGGGGATGTTGGCCAGGAGTGCGCCGAAGCCGATGGGGAGCAGCAGGAGCGGCTCGAAGCCCTTGACGATGGCGAGGTAGATGAGCAGCAGAGCCACCAAGGTCATGACGACCCGGCCCAAACCGAGGATCCAGGTGGATTTGAAATCGGCGGA
>JAFSYV010000317.1 GCA_017443585.1 Lentisphaeria bacterium
ACGGAGTTCCTGCCCGTCAGTTCGAGCGGCCATCTTTTGCTGCTCTCGAAAGTTTTCGGATTCCAGGGCGAGGAGAGCATGTCCCTTTCGATCATGCTCCATGCGGGTTCCCTCGCCGCCATCGTGATCTTCTATTTCAGGACGTTGCTGAGTCTGCTCAAGAAGGAAAATTTCCACGTCATCGGGCTGATCCTGCTGGGATCGGTCCCCGCGGGGATCGTGGGGGTGACGCTGAAACTCAACCATTGGGACAGTCTGCTGGACTCCCTGCCCGTGGCCGGATTCGGATTCCTCATCACCGCCACGCTGCTGCGGCTTTCCAACAAACGGAAACTCATCCAGCTCGCGGAAAACGAAGAGCCCAAACGGCTTTCCCAGATCTCCTGGCGCCAGGCCCTGACCATCGGCATCTCCCAGGCCATCGCCATCGTGCCGGGGATCTCCCGTTCGGGGACCACCATCTCCTGCGGCATCATCAACGGCGTGGAGCGGGAATCGGCGGCGGCCTTTTCGTTTCTGCTGGCGCTGCCCGCCATCGGCGGCGCCACGCTGCTGGAGCTCCTCTCTCTCCTCAAGGGCAAGAATCCCGCCATGGAAACTTTCACCGGGCTCCAGCTGGCCTGGGGGGTCGTTCTCTCGGCGGCAGTGAGTTTCGGCGCGCTGGCTCTTTTGATGAACTTCGTCAAGCGGGGCAAGCTGATCTGGTTTTCGTGGTATCTCCATGTGGTCGGCGCAGGCGTCCTGATCTACTGCGCAGCCAGGATGATCCGCTGATCTTTCGAACACAAAATTCTACGGGGTGAAAAATGAGCAAACTGCTGTTTATCGGTGCGGGCAAGATGGGCTCCGCCATCGCCGGAGGCATTGTCAGAGCGAAACTCTTCTCCGCGGCGGAACTGGCCGCATTCGATGTGAGTTCCAAGGCCGCGGCCGATTTCACCGCCAACACGGGCGTCCGCTGCGGGAGCGATGTGCACACTGAACTCGCGCAGGCGGAAAACGTCCTGATCGCCGTGAAGCCCCAGTATCTGGAATCCGCCATCGCCCCCCTCAAGGGGAAATTCGGCGGCAAACTGATTATTTCCATCGTGGCCGGAGTGCCCATCGCCGCCCTGAGTTCCCTCACGGGGAGCGACCGGATCGTCCGGGTCATGCCCAACACCCCTGCGCTGGTGGGCAAGGGCGCCGCGGCCTACGCCGGAGGTCCCGGAGTTTCACCTGAAGACACCGCCTTCGCCGCCGGGATCTTCGATGCCGCAGGGATCGGGGTCCAGGTGCCGGAAAAGCTGCTCGATGCCGTCACCGGGCTTTCCGGCAGCGGTCCGGCCTACGTGTTCGAATTCATCCAGGCGCTGGCCGACGGGGGCGTGGCCGAGGGACTTCCGCGAGACGTCGCTCTGCGTCTGGCGGCCCAGACGGTCCTGGGGAGCGCCGCCATGGTGCTGGAGTCGGGGCTTCACCCCGCCGTACTCAAGGACCAGGTGACCAGCCCCGGCGGGACCACATCGCGGGGACTGGAAAAACTGGCCGAAAAGGGATTTTCCGGCACGGTCATGCAGGCGGTCCGGGCCGCCGCGCAGCGTTCGGCGGAACTGGGAAAGAGGTGAGCCGATGAATTCCGATGCGGTGCTCACGATCGTCATGCCCGTCTACAACGAGGAATCCACCATCCAGACCATCGTCGACATGGTTTTGAAACGGCCCGAGGTGGGCGAGCTGGTCATCGTCAACGATGCGTCGAAGGACAAATCGTGGGAAAAACTCCAAGCCTTTGCGGGAAATCCCAGGGTGAAGCTCCTGAACCAGGAGGTCAACAGGGGCAAGGGCGCCGCGCTGATCCGGGGCTTCGCCGAAGCGACGAAGCCCTTCGTCATGGTGCAGGACGCGGACTTCGAATACTCCCCCGACGACTACCCCGTCGTCCTCGCCCCGCTGCTGGCGGGCAAGGCGGACGCGGTCTACGGCTCCCGCTTCATGGGCACGCCGGGACAAGTGCGGTTCTTCCGGCATGAGATGGGGAACAAGTTCCTCACTTTCTGGTCCAACTTCTTTTCGGACATCCACCTTTCGGACATGGAGACCTGCTACAAGGCTTTCCGGCGCGAGGTGATCCAGAATCTCATCCTCGTGTCGGAGCGCTTCGGCATCGAGGTGGAGCTGACGGCCAAGCTGGCCCGTTCCCGGAAGCTCCGCATCTGGGAGGTCCCCATCTCCTACGCGCCCCGCTCCTACAGCGAGGGCAAGAAGATCGGCTGGCGCGACGGCTTCGCCGCCTTGTGGCACATTCTGCGTTTCAACTGCTTCTGTTCCGACGCAAAATCTTTCAAGCGCCCGTGGGAAGAGGTCCTGCCGCGCCTCTCCGCCCCCGAACAGAAGTGACCGCCGAGATCGTTTCAGGACCTTGGGTGCGGCATGCGGAAAAGTTGAGATAACACTTAAAACAAAAGAGCCGTAAAGATGGCGGATTATTTTATCTACAGCGGCGTGACCGGCAGCGGCATCGCCGGCTGGATCCTCGACTCCTCGGCCAGGTACGTCTCGGCCTCCGGCATCGGGACTTTAACCGCGGGCCAGACTTTCGCGGGCGTGGGCGACGTGGACGGCGACAACGTGGACGACGTGCTCTTCACCGACTCCGACGGCAGTCTCAAAGCCTGGACCGTGGATAACGGCGCATACAAGGGCCTGATCGCTCTCGGCTGAGTATGAAGCCCCGGCGCACCTCCGGACCGGGAAGGAACCTCGTTCCTCCCGTGAGGGGTTTTTCCGCAAAAGCGGCACAAAAAATATTCCTCCCCTTGCAAATCCCGCAAGCTGTGCTATATTATCCCCATCAAAAGGAGCCGAGTTTGTCATGAAAGAATTCTTTTCGGAAAATCAGGAAAAAGCCTGGAACAGCGCTCTCGCGCTGCTCAATCCCACCAAGGCCCAGCTGGAGCACGGTCTGGAGCTCCACCGGGACCTCTTCACCATGGACCACTTCTGCTTTCTGCCCACCGCCTGCTGGAACCACAAGATCGTCACCGAGTGGCAGAACATCAAGGCCAGAAACGTGGGGCAGTACACCTTGTCCAAGAGGATCAAGTACCTGGGTTACGACGAGTGCTACCGGGATCCCGCCTGCGCCGCGGTGTTCCGCAACGCCCTCAAGGCCTCCGGGCTGAAGTGCACGGTCCAGACCGTGTGCGAAGGGAAATCCCGTGCCGAGGACATGATCTCCCTTTCCTTCAACACCCAGCTGCTCCGGGAGTTCCGGGACGTCATCGCCCAGGCGGGCAGTCCCGACGACATCGCCGCCATCAACAAGGAAGGCCGCACCGCCGTCATCTGGAGCGTCAACGGGCCGCCCCTCTTCGGGGAACTTCAGGACTATGAACAGGAAATGTACTGGATCGACACCTGGTACCGCTTCGGGGTCCGGCTCATGCACATGTCCTACAACCGGCGGAACTTCGCCGCGGACGGCTGCGCCGAACCCGCTGACGGCGGCCTGAGCGAACTGGGACGGGACCTGATCGCCCGGCTCAACAAGACCGGCATCATCGTGGATGTGCCCCACACCGGACACCGGAGCTCCGTCGAAGCCGCAAAATGCTCCACCAAGCCCATCATGGCCTCCCACACGGCGGCCAAGGCCCTCTTCGACTTCATCCGCTGCAAGGACGACGACACGCTCGAAGCCATCGCCGAGGGCGGCGGCATGGTGGGCGTCTACGCCTACGCCGGGATGCTGGGCGGCAGTGACGACCTGGCCATGATGCTCAACCACATCGAATACATCGCCAAGCGCATCGGCGTGGACCACGTGGGCATCGGCACCGACCTCATGTACCAGCACAACTGGCCCGAAGAGGTGAAAAACTGCCGGGGCTATGAAAACGCCGAATGGCAGGGCAACTTCTGGTGGGGCAACTGGAAAGACTATCCCCATCCGCC